>JBHIAB010000199.1:0-6212 GCA_046758385.1 Methylomirabilia bacterium
ATCGGTCGATCCGTCGTCGACAACGATGATCTCGTACGTGTTTCGAGGAACGGTCTGATGTTCGAGCGCCTCGAGACAAGCCCCGAGGGACGACTCGGCATTGTAGGAGGGAATCACCACCGAACAGGCCACCACCCGCTGGACGAACCGGGGGTCAGTCGATGAGGCGGAAGGGGACCGCATCGGGGTCCTGTGGGTTGTACGGCTCGTCGGCGTAGGCAAGGAGCTCCATCGGCCCCTCTCCGACATTCTGAACGGCATGGGCAATTCCAGGTGAGACCTGAACGACCCTCGGCGCCTCGGCGCGTAAAGCCAGCTCCAGTCGGTCCCCGTTCTCCACGGAACAGAGAGCGAGCTTGGCCTCCCCCCTGAGGAGACAGAACCACTCGGTAGTTCGCCGATGGTAGTGATTGGCCCGGGCGACTCCGGGGAGCGCGGAGATGATGTAAATCTCGCCGAAGGCCTCCCTTCCCGTGAGGTCGGGACGCATCAGGAACTTCAGCAGCCACCCCCGGGCATCCTCCTTCCGGTCGAGGGGGCGAACCCAGACGCCTTCCACGAGCCGCTAATCCCGGGGCACGGGCCCGCGGGATGGCTGGTCGCGCCGAGGGGCCGGCTGTGCATCCGGGTGCAATAGGAAGAAGATGCAATCCACCGGGCAGACATCCACACAGGACCGGTCCTTCACCCCGATGCAGGGTTCCGTGATTACGCAGGCCATAGTCCTGACCCCATGGTCTCCCGATACCACTCGACCGTCCGGCGCAGCCCCTCCTCCAGCGGCACCTGGGGCTCCCACCCCAGAATGCGCTTGGCTTTCGAGTTGTCGCAGTAGAAGTCCCAGCTCTCGACCGGTCGATAGGGCAGCGCACCGATGGCGGGGGCGACAGGACTCTGAACCAGCCGGAATATCATCTCCACCAGCTCTCGCATCCGGTACTGGACACCGCTCCCCAGGTTGATGATCTCCCCGATCGCCTCGGGGCTGGTGACGGCCCGGATGAAACCCTCGACGATGTCGTCTACATAGTTGAACTCCCGCCCCTGTTCGCCGGCGGTCATCTTGAAGGCTTCCCCGCGAAGTCCCGCCACGATCGCCTGAGGGATGAAGCGGTTGAGGTCCTGAAAAGGGCCGTACGTGAGGAAGGGGCGCAGGATCACGCACGGGCAGCCGAGGCTCCGGCAGGCCATCTGGCAGAACAGGGTTCCAGCGGCCTTGGCAACGGAATATGGAGAGACCGGGTTTGGCGCCTGATCCTCGCGGAACGGCACCGGATTGTCCCCGTACTCCTCACAGGTTCCCACGTAGACAAAGCAGTCGTAGCCGGTGCCGTCCAAGGCATGCAAGAGGTTGATGGCCCCCCCGAAGATCACTTGCGCCATCTCCGTGGCGCGGGTGAAGCTTCGCTCCACATTGGTGTACGCACCTAAATGGAAGATCTTCAACGGCCGAACGGACCGGGCAATCTGATGAAGGGAGGCGTAGTCGAGAAGATCACCTTGATGGAGCCGTACCCGCTCGACGACGTCGTCGAGCCTCACGGGGCTGGATGTGGGACGAACGAGGAGGTGGACCTCGGCGCCTTCGGCCACAAGACGGCGGACAAGATGAGAACCCATAAACCCCGTGCCACCCACCACGAGGATCCGGTCCCCCCGAATGTTATCGTTCACCGCTCTACCCGGCTCACTGTTGGGCGAAGTGGGCTTCGTACCAGGCGAGCGTCTTCCTGAGAGCGGCCTCTAAAGGCCAGGCCGCCTGCCAACCCAGGAGACGCTTAGCCTTAGCGGCACAGAGGTATTGGTGAGGGATCTCCCCCTCGGGCAGCGAGTTCCCCAGGACCCGAGGATGCAGGTGGCGCTTCCCCGAAACGGCCAGCATACGTTCCACCACGTCGAGGACCGTGAGCGGCTGTTCGGGACTAAGGTTGAAGGCCTCACCCCGGATGCCAGGCTCGTGCGCGCGCTCCGCGAGGCAAAGGCATCCCTCCACTGCATCCTCTACGTAGAGGTAGTCCCGAATGGGAGAGCCATCGCTCCGGATGACCGGGTCGCGGTCGAAAAGGATATCCCGCGCGGTCCCTGGGATTACGCGGTTGAAGTTCAAATCCCCCCCGCCAAAAAGGTTGCCGCACCGGGTGATGGCAAGGGGAAGCCCAGAGGTGTGATGATAAGACTGTGCCAGGAGGTCTGCACAGCTCTTCGAGACGTCGTAGGGGTACCGTCCCTGAAGCGGCATCGTCTCATCGTAGGGAAGCCGGTCCATCACCCCGTAGGCCTTGTCGCTCGACGCTACCACCAGGCGTTGGAGAGTCTTGCTGTGTCGCGCCGCCTCCAGAACCGTCCATGTCCCCTTGATATTGGATTCGAAGGTGGAGAGGGGGGAGCGATTGGCGATGGTCACGATGGTCTGTGCGGCAAGGTGGAAACAGGTGTCCACCTCATACTCGTTGAGAGCCCGCTCAATGGTTCGGACGCTGGTGACGGAGCCCCGAACCACCATGATCCGGTCCAGCATGCCGGAGCTGTGAAGGTAGCTGCGAGGCACCCAGTCCCGGATCAGACCGACGACCTGGGCCCCACGCTCCACGAGCCTGGCGGTGAGCCACGAGCCCAACAGGCCCGTGCACCCGGTCACGAAAACCCTTCGGCCCCTCCAGAATTCGGTCACCACGCAATGACCCGCGCGCTCGAAATAGCCCGTCCGGGTGTGCGCGCTGCGGCGTCCTGCGCTTCGCGACCCGCTACGGCTCCTCGGATATCGCTCGGGAGGGCACCCCAGCGCATGCCTTGATCATTCCAAATCATGAGGCGTTATCCGGCGTGACTCTTCGGCCTTGCTGAGGAGACCCTCGTAGGCCGAGAGAGGAACGTCAGGCGAGCCGACTGGATTGGTGCGGCCGATCTGAGGACCGTGGTAATCGGAGCCACCCGTCGCCACCAGGGCGAGGTCTTTGCACATCTGGACATAGGTTCTGGTCTGCGCCGCCGAGTGCTCCGCATAGTAGCACTCGATCCCCATGAGCCCGGCACGAACCAGCTCGGGAATCATCTCGTCCTTCCCGGCCAGCCCCGGATGGGCCAAGACAGGGACGCCGTAGGCCTTTCGGATGACGGCGACAGCCTCGGCGGGAGAAAGCTTCTTACGCGGGACATGCCCCGGGCCACCAGTCGCCAGGTACCTGTCGAAGGCCTCGCGGACGGACTTGACGTAGCCGCGGTTGACCATCGCTTGCGCGACATGAGGGCGGCCCGCAGAGCCCTCCTGGACCAGGGCGAAGACCTCCTCGGGATCGATGAGCATGCCCAGCTCTGTCAACCGCTGGGCGATCCGGTGGATTCGCCGGATCCGCTCCTCACGCTGCTCCCGGCAAAACGCCTGGAACCACTCAGCCCGGTAATCCAGGAAATAGCCGAGAATATGGATCTCACCCCCGTCGATGTCACAGTTGATCTCGACGCCGGGGACCAGCGTCAGCGGCGGGTGTGTGACGGCCTCATCCACGGCCTCGGGCAGTGCCTCGGTCGAGTCGTGGTCGGTGATGGCGAGGAAGCGCACCCCTCGCCTGACCGCTTCCCGCACCAGCTCGCGGGGCGCGAGCGATCCGTCAGAGGCCTTGCTATGAGTATGAAGGTCCACCCCGCTCATAACACTCGGAGGGGGGCTACGCCCCCCTTCCGAACCTCCCCCCATTTCGGTTGCGCGGGCAACGCCCGCGCTGGGAGCGGCCACTTTCGCGCAGCGGTGCGAGTTTCACCGGCGGCCCGACTCTCGCATGAGGTAGGTGAGCAGCGTCCGAACGCCGACGCCCGTGCCCCCCTTGGGACCGAGCGACAGATCCTTCTCGGTGAAGGCCGGACCGGCGATGTCCAGGTGTACCCAGGGCACCTCTCCCGCGAACTCTTTGAGGAAGAGCCCGGCGACAAGCGCTCCGCCGCCCCGCGGCCCCACGTTGTTGAGATCGGCCACATCGCTCTTGAGCCCCTCCTTGTATTCCTCGAGGAGGGGAAGCGGCCACATCTTCTCCCCCGCGCTCTCCGCCGCGGCCAGGATTCGGTCCGACAGGGGTTTGTTGTTCCACATGACCCCGGAGCAGAGGTTGCCCAGGGCGATGACACAGGCGCCGGTGAGCGTGGCCAGGTCCACCATCGCGCCCGGCTTGACTTCCTTCGCCGCGTAAGCGAGGGCGTCGGCCAGCGTGAGCCGCCCCTCGGCATCCGTGTTGCCGATCTCGATGGTGGTGCCGTTCATTGCCCGCACGATATCGCCGGGACGCTGGGCGATGCCCGAGGGCATGTTCTCCGCGGCGGCAATGATCCCGTGCACCTCCAGAGGGAGGTCGAGCTTCGGGAGCGCGCGCATGATCCCGAGGACCGCCGCGGCACCGGACATGTCGTCCTTCATCGTGCGCATGGCGTCGGCAGACTTGAGGTCGAGCCCGCCCGAGTCGAAGGTGATCCCCTTGCCGATGATCGCGATCCGCCTCCGGGGTCGCTGGCGTGGCGTAAAGGTCAGGTGGATGAATTTCGGCGGCTCGTGGCTCCCCTGGGCGACGCCCAGGTACGCGCCCATCCCCTTCTTCCGGCACTCTTCGCGGTCGTAGACCCGGAGCTTGAGCTTCCCTTCCTTGACGATCTCCTGAGCCACTCCGACCAGATAGCTCGGGGTCACCCGGTTGGCCGGTTCGTTCACTAGGTCGCGAGCCTGACAGGCGGCGGCGGCGAAGATCTCGCCGGCCCTGAGCGCGTCGCGAACGGGTGCCTGGTTGCGCCGATCAGGATCGACCACACGGAGCTCCTCCACCGCTTTCGAGTTCTTCTCTTTCTTGTACCGGTCGAACGCGTAGGTGCCGAGCAAGGCGCCTTCGGCCACCGCTTGGGCCCGCTGCCTGACCGCAAGGCCCTCACCCAAGAGCGCGGTTGAGACGATCTTCGCTCCGAGCTCCCGCGCCCGCCGGAGCGCCGCCGCACTGGCGTGCCGCACCACTTCGGGATTCACGTCGCGGCGCTTCCCCAACCCCACGGCCAGCACGCGCTTGGCGGGGATCGCACCGGCGGTGTAGAGGTGCGTGACCTGGTTGGGCTTGCTCTCGAACTTCTCGGCGCCGAGCACCTCTGTCAGATGACGCTTGAGCTTGGTGTCCAGAGCCGCGAGGGGCGCTGGGAGTCGCCTTTCGCCCTCGTAGAGCCCGACCACCAGCATGTCCCCTTCGGCCTGGGCGAGAGGCTGGACCACGAGCGAGAGTTTCACCGAGTCGGCCCTCCTTCGCTGACGCGAACGGCTTTGTGGATCATCGCCGCCAGCCCTTCTGTGGTGTCCAAACCGTCGAGCTCCCCAATCGGCACCCACCGAACCTCCGCCGCATCAGAGCCGGCGCGCGGCGTTCCGTCCTCGGGAATCCCGACGTAGTCGATGAGCACATAGTGATAGCGTACTCGGCCCCCCGGGTCGCGGGCGACGCGGTCCACCACGCCGGCCACTCCCCGGAGGCGTATTCGAATCCCGCACTCCTCCTGCACCTCCCGCACCACGGCCTCCTCCACGCTCTCCCCGAGGCCCACCAGGCCACCCGGAAGGCTCCATTTGCCCCGGCTGGGCGGCGAGCCTCGCTTGACCAGGAGGACGGCCCCATCCTTGAGGATGACCGCCCCGACACCCACAAGGGGGGAGTCGGGATACTCTCGCCGAACTGCCACGGCTTCCGCCTCACTCGCTCCCGCCCGCGAGGAGACTCGACTCCGTGACGATCTGTCCGGCACGCGTCCACGCCTCGGTCCTGTACTTCTCCTCGACGAGCCGCCCCATGAGGCGCAATTCCTCAGAGCTGAGCCCGCCCGGAGTCAGCTCCAGGTCATGCCTCATGCGGAACCCCTCGATGAGTGCCGCCACGGTCTCGTCGAAGCTCGGCCGGCGCCCCAGCTCGGCCTCGAGCGTGGTCATGCCCGCCAGGGGGTCTCCCTCGCCTGGGAAGAGCACGCGCAGGAGTTCCGCCTCGGCTCCCAGCAGCACGGAACCGTGCTGGAGAAAGGCGCCGCTCTGTCTGCGCTGGGCGCTCCCCACCAGCTTTCGTTCGCCCGCCTCGATCTCGTAGCTCCCGGTGCGGGCAAAGCAGAACGCCGGCGTCACCGCGGCCGGCTCCGCCATCACGGGGACCAGCTCGGCGCGCGCGCCGAGCGCCTCGAGCCCGGGAGTTAGAGCGGACCCGATCCAG
>JBHIAB010000200.1:0-6137 GCA_046758385.1 Methylomirabilia bacterium
GAGATACATGTCCGGGTCATCCTGCTCGGAGGGCCGCTTCACGCGATCCCCTTTCGGATCGGTCATGGCGGCGCTCAGGGCGAGGTCGAGCCCCTGCGCCCGCTTCAGGTAGCTGTTGAACCGCTCATGGTACGTCGTCTTCAGGTCGCGATCCATCTCGAACGTCGTGCAGGAGAGGGCACTGACGGCGTCGCAGGCCACGCAGCGGTAGTTGCACGTTCCGATCTCCTGTGCGATCTGTAACGTCATCTCCATCCGGTTCTCAAGGTCCTCGGTGCTCCGACAGGCGTGGATGTTGCGGCTTATCGGCTCACCCGTGAGGTGGGAGCGGGCGGTGAGGGTTTTCTTGAACTGCGGGTCGCACGTCAGGTCGTAGACGCGCGCCGTGGTCTCCACAACCGATCGGGTAACGGGATGGGACAACAGGTCGTCCACCCGCTCGCCGCCAACGAAGACGCGAGGCTTGAGCCGACTGACATCAGCAAGGTACTCCTCACTAGTCCGGATAGCCATTGTCCCTCCCCCGATTGCTCCATCATCCCCTGCGTTTGCTGGGCCATGCCCCGCGTCTGCATGATCTCACCGCCGCCTGCTCGGAGGCCAACCCCCCGGCACCCCTGGGTGCGAGCGTCCCGATCACTCAGAGAAGCAATATAAACCTTTCCTGAGGGTGTGGCCATGACTAATGCCGTTCCAACTTGTTGCGCCTCGCCAACACCGGGGGCGCCAAGAATCGCTTGATCCTCCCTCGCTCCCTGGGCTAACCTTGCGGCAGCGTTTCCCGCCCTTCACTGGCCCGGGACTACACGGCCGTGGGACGCACCACACACCTGGCCGCTCGCATGGAACAGATGGCGCTGGAGCGAGCGAGCCAGTTGCGGTCTACGAGGTCACCGAGGCGGGGCTGGTGCGTCGGCGCCTGGAGGCCGCGGCAGTCCCCCAGGCGGAGCTGAAGGAGTTGAGGTGAACCTCATGGGGGTACGAATGCGGTTCGGACTTGTCATCACAAACCAACACCTTCCCTCGGCGCCGCCGGCCGAGCGCTTCGCCGAGACGATCGAGCAGGTGCGCCTCGCCCAGGCGCTCGGCTTCGACCTGGTCGTCTTGGGTCAGCACTTCCTCGTCAATGAGTTCCAGATGCTCCAACCAGCGCTGGCTGCCGCCCGACTGGCGGCCGAGGCAGGACCGATGCGGGTCGGCATCACAATCTACCTCCTCTCCCTTCTGAACCCGGTGGCGGTGGCGGAGGAGGTTGCGACATTGGACATCCTGACAGGAGGACGTTTCATCTTCGGCGTCGGCCTTGGTTACCGGGAGGTGGAGGACCGGGCCTTCGGCCTCGGCAAAGGGGAGCGAGTGCCACGACTCCTCAACCACCTAGACGTGATTCGGCGGCTCTGGGCGGGACAGGCCGTTACCTTCGACTCGCCATACTGTCGGCTAGTCGGCGCCCGAACCGCGCTCCGGCCCATGCAGCACCCGCACCCGCCGATCTGGATGGCTGCAAACAATGACCAAGCTGTCGAGCGCGCGGCCCAGATTGGCGACGCCTGGATCATGAATCCACATGCCACGCTTCAGACGATCACCAGGCAGATGGCGCTCTATCGAGCAGCGCTGTCACGGGCCGGAAAGCCATTCCCGCCAGAGCTACCAATGATGCGAGAAATGTGCGTGGCCGACAGCCGTGCCGAGGCGATTCAACTGGCGCGGCCTTACCTCGAGAAGAAGTACCAGGCCTACGTCCAGTGGGGCCAGCATCGTGCCCTGCCGCGGGACGACGACATGACGCAGGCCTTTGAAGACCTTATTCGTGACCGGTTCATCCTGGGGGACGCGGCCGAGTGCGCGGCTGAGATCCACCGATGTGTTGCGGCCACGGGAGCGACCACGATGCTCTTCCGGGTCCACTGGCCGGGCATGCCGCACGACGCCGTCACCCGGGCGATGCGACTCCTCGCGGGAAAGGTTCGTCCACGGCTTGCCTGAGTGCTCCGGCCCGTGCGGTGGCACACCTGTGGTCCTCTCTCTGAGCGCACCGGACGGAGATCAGTCTAGCGGGAGAGGGTCCTGTCTATTTACACTTCTCTATGAATGACTCCCGCAAAGATTCCTTCCAGATCTCTAAAGCCAAGCGTTCAACCCGCTGCTTCCCATCAAAACCTGACACCTGGGCGTTCTCCACGAGCTCCTGCGGCGTGACGGTGCGCGCAAAGAAGCCGTGGACCGTCGCCTTGTCAATGAACACCGCCAGCGTCTCGGCCACGCGGCGCTTGTCACCCTTAGACACCCGACCGGGTCTCAGCCAGCTCAAGACAACCGAGTAGCCACTAAGGTTTTGGTCCCTCGAGAGGGAGGGATCGCTCGACAGTCGCCGCAGCAGATCAAGCCCGTAGCGGGAGAACATTCCAGAGGCGCGGCGCGCGGGAGGGAGGAAGGCGAAGCCAGAGCTGACAGCCTGATCTACCCACACCCAGATGGACAGGTACCGGTCATCGCCTTCAGCCGAGCGAGGCGTTCGGAATCCCAGCCCCTGTTTGAACACGGAGAGCCACGGCAGGCAGCGCGAGACGTCGTTGAAGATTTTCCGAAGCTCCGTGGAGTAGGTGCGGGCCAGAACCCGCGCTTTCTCAGAAGTGTATCGCTCCAAGGGAATGAGACCCTCTTTGACGGACGCCGCATGTGCCCAGCTCGCAAATGCCAAAAAAATCCCAGCAGTCACGACTCCACGCTGCACCCGGTTACCCATCGACGCACCCCCGTCGCTCAATGGCACCACTCGCTCACGAAGCGTTCGGCATCCCAGCCAAGAACGACAAGGATACCCAGCTTACAGCTCCTCAGATTTGCCTTCCCTTCGATTTCAACGGGAGCTAAATAGGGCCCCATGATTTGAAGTGATCTCGGGACAAAGATGCCAACACGCCACCCTATGGCAACGCCGGGCCGTGCATGCGCCGGGGACGCCCTATCGCCCGCGCCGCTTGCGCGATCTCCCCTGGGACCTCCACGCGTTCAGCCAGCGCTCGGCCCCTGGCGTCGCCCGCCACACGTCCCCTAGTTCGCCCGCACAGATGACCGCCTCCTCTTCGCTGCCGAGCGCATACGTCTGCGGCTCAGGGTCGGGCCACTCCGTTTCGCCGGCCAGGTATTTTGGCACACGGCGGTTGGATCTGAGCGCCTCGCGCAACCGGTCGCGCGCGGACCGGCTGTCGCCCTCCTGACGGAACGTCCACAGCGCCTGGCCGTAACGCCAGAGGGCGGTGGGTTCGCCTTCGAACTGCCTGAGCAGCGCCCCGGCCTCGTCGTCGCGACCCGAGACGAGCAGGGCGGGCAGGAGGATGTACCGGACGCCCTGATTGTCGTTGGGGTTGAGACGGAGCAGCTCGCGGTAGTGGTCGATCGCCTCGTTCATGCGGCCCAGCCCCTCCAAGTTCTGCGCCAGCCCGAAACGGGCGCGCATGTAGGGCCTGGTGCCGATCATGCCCCAGAAGTGCCCGGCTTCCTCCGCGAACGTTCGGGGCCCCAGCGCGCGCTCGCCCGCGGCGACCCCTTGCTCGTACAGGTCGCGAGCCCGCTCAAGATCCGATGTGTGCTCGGCCAACACCACGTAGGCGTCGGCACAGTCTGGGGACAGCGCCAGCGCCTTGCGGGCGAGCTGGATCCGGCGGCGGCCTGGAGCCTCGAAGGCCCGGTACACGAGCTCCTGGGCCTTCTCAAGAGGCGTCGTCGCCATGGAGGGAATGTCGTCGATGAAACCGGAGAAGCGCCGCCGGATGGCCTCATTCGCCTGCTCGAGATCATCGAACGCGGAGCGCGCCATGAACCGCTCGACCCCGGTCAAGACGCGTTCCATCACCCGCCGATCAGCTAGGCCGGCGCGCCGCCTAGCCGGTGGCGCGTCGAGCGGTTCGAGCAGGGCGGGAATGCACAGCTCGAAGGTGGTCAGCTTATCATACGCCTCGACCTGCCGGCTCCAACGCCCTTGATCGATCTCGCTCTCGGTGGTCTCCGCGAGCGCGAGCAAAAGGCCCTCCAAGCGGGAGAGAACCGCGGCATCGGGCCGGCGCATCTGCTTGTGGGGACCGAATCGGATCGCGATGGGATATGCCTCTTCCCCGGCGACCGGCAGGCCGTGGTCTTCCCAGAGATCCACCTCGCCGAATGGCATGTCCCAGATCGGACCGAAGACCACCGACCACGTGCCTCGGCCCTCGAAGGAGGACCCCGGCTCGGTTCCTTCCTGGAGACGTTCGAACTCTTCCACCGTGTCGAAGAACCCAAGGCCAAAGGTCCGGCCGCCGGCACCGAGGACGGTGACGTATCTCAGGCCCGGCTTCATCACCGGAGCCTCGACGTGGATGAGGTCCTCGTCAGTAAGGTGGCGCCACAGCGCGGCTTCATAGAAACGCTTCGCCGCGGCCGCGAAGGCACGCATCCGGTCGACGGTCACGCCAGCGGCGGCCAGCGCGTCCGGCGGAAGCGGCGCTCCCGTCATGTGCTCTCCCATCTCGGCCAGCATCTGCGTCACAACCGGGAGATACCTGGAGACCGTGAGCGCGAGATCCTCGTCGCCCAGGGCGCGCACGAGGTGGGTACCGAGCTCCTCGTCGGCGACCTCGAGGCGCGCCGGCCGGCATCCGGCGAGGTTGTGCTTCAGGCCGAACTCGAGGAGCCCCTCGAGGGCCAGGGTCCAGTCGTGCGCTCCCGGCTCCGCCTCGATCTTGACGTGGACCAGCCCGGTCCTCAGGCTGACCCAGATCGCCGCCCATGGCCGGTAAGGTTTGCCGTCGGGACCCTCGTGGAGCCAACTGGGCACTCGCACGAGACCCCCCTGCCACGTTTCGCCGGAGACTCTCGGCAGTCGCGCGAATCGACCGATCATCAGGGAAGGCACCGGGCTCATGGGTCACCTCAGGGTATTTAACGGGTTGATGTTCACGCTGCCATCCTGCGCAAAGAGCGCTTTCGGCAACCATAGAGGATGACCTCCCCTCGACGCAAGCCCCACCACGGGCTTCTCGGGGCTCCGTGCGGGGCGATTGCGATACAATTGTGCTGGTCAGGAGGCGGCGATCAGGACGTGAAGCGGATCCAGCGGCTCAGGGCCCGCGGGATCGAGAAAATCCTCATTCTCGACCGCGGTAACGTCGAGCTCGGCGTGCCCAAGGGCTGGTCGGTGGAGTCTGACCCAGAGGGGTTCGTGAAGCTCAAGGACCCCACGGAGTCATGCATGCTAGAGCTCTCATATCTGCGCCTCCCACCGCCCCTCCCAAGCATACCGCCCCTCAGAGAGCGACTGCGGCTCGCCCTCGAAGATACCGCCGAGGCGGCCGGCTATTCGCCTATTGTGTTGTCCGAGCGCCCGGGAATCCGCTTGGCCTGGGCCGAGTACGTGTACGACTGTGACGACACGGACCGCGGCGAGCGAAGAAAGACCCGGGGGCGTTGGCTGCTTGCCGCCAACGATACCTTCCAGGCGCTCCTGACCTACTGTTACTGGGCCGACGACGCCAGGTGGGCGGCGCCGGTCTGGGAGAAAATCGTCGAGACCCTCGAGCTCGGCAACGGCATCCCGCTGGAAAGCCCAAAGGATCACTGGTCGCTGCGCGAGGAAGACTGAGGCGGCACGTTGTCTCCGCCTAATTGTCTCGTTGTGGTAGAATCAGCCGCGATTGGCCAACGAGGGGCGTATCGAGGCCAAGCGGGCGTTCATTAGCCGGTCGTTGCGCGTGCCGTTCCCATCCAGCACCGTCCTCCGCCATGGTGGGCACCTTGGACGTTTTGAGCTCCGGTGAGGGGCTTTCGAGTGATAGATCCCGGTCGGCGCGGGGCAACCCCCTCGTGACTAGGCTCTCGCTCCAGATCGGGAGGCTTGTCAACAGCGTGGTCATTGCGCCGCTCACCACTCAGCGAGCCCATGAGTGAACGGAGCGGGAGAGGAGAAGAGGCGATGGATGCCGTCGAAGCGTGGCTGACGGATTTGCGCCAGGTCCTCAATGGCGAGCCGGTACTAGCCGCAGAGGTGCGCATCGGAGTCTTTTATACGGCCGTCCAGCTTTCCAGCGGTGAGGTCGGGGTGGCCTTCACGCCCCGGGAGCTGACCGACACGGTTTGTTGCCCGCGGTCGGCCGCGG
>JBHIAB010000201.1:0-6115 GCA_046758385.1 Methylomirabilia bacterium
GTGACTTTTGATGTACGCCCTCTCCTTCGGTAACCCAAATTTTGAGTCGATGCGGCCTGTTGACAGTGCCTGCCGGCTCCGCCTAGACTCCGGCCAAGTCCCGAACTTCACCGTCCGGCCGTTGCGAGCCGGCACGGGCTGGTCAATGGCCCTTCAAAGACAGGGAGGTCAGCGATGCCTACGTACATTCTCCTTACCAGTTACACCGACCAGGGAATCCGGAACGTGAAGGACTCGCCCAAGCGCCTGGACGCGGCAAAGAAGCTGCTCAAGGACATGGGGGGCGAACTGAAGGAGTTCTACCTGACCATGGGCAGCTACGACATCGTCGTCGTTGCCGAAGCTCGTAACGATGAGGCGGCCGCCAAATTTGCCCTGGCACTCGGCTCCCGCGGAAACGTTCGGACGACTACCCTCAAGGCCTTCCCAGAGGCCGAGTACCGGAAGATCGTCGCAGGGCTTCCCTGACAGGCGGTCGAGGGGACATCGAAAAAGAGCTGAAGGCTGTCATCGAAGGCTTCGCCGCGCAGGGTGATCTGCCCACCTGTCGCGACTGTGGGGCTATGTCCAGCCGGAGAAGGCGGGCGTCCCCCGGAAACCCTGAGCCGCCTAGCCAGCTGAGGTCCCGTCCCTTTCGCGACGCCGAGCGGTGAATTCTCGCACCCATTGGCGAGCCCGCCGAGGCCGGTTGCTTCAACTTTGGGCAGTCGGCATCGCCTCCAGCCTGCTGGTCACCGGCGCTTCGGCCATGGGCTACCTCGAGTCCGCCCAATCTCGGGCCCTGGATCTACTCCTGTGGCTGCAAGGGCAGCGGTTCGCCTCCGACGTGATCATCGTGGCCATTGACGATGAAGCCTTCGAGTCCCTGGGGCGACGGCAACCTCTTCCGAGGAAGTATCTTGCCCGGGTGCTGCGCGGCCTTCAGCGAAGCGGCGCCGCGGTGGTGGGCCTCGATGTCACGCTGGCTTCTCCCACGACGCAGGCCGACGATGTCACACTGGCCCGGGCCATCCTCGGCTTCAGTGAGGACGGGGTGAGCCAGGTCGTTCTGGCCGAGACGATGGGGCCCGGGAGTGGGCCGCTCGCCGAGCCGGCGTTCTGGCGCTCGGTGGTCCGTGGCTCCCCCAGTGTCCCGCTGGACAACGATGGAGTGATCCGCCGGGCGGCCTTCCTGGTGCCGCGGGCCACCGGTCCTCCTGAGCCCGCCTTCAGCTTGGCTGTTGTGGCGCGCCTGGCAGGTATGGATCAGGGGGTGCTGAAGACAGCGCTGGGCAGCCCCGGCAAGCCGGTTGCTTTCCCGATGTGGCAGCCTGATCGGGGCTGGGCCAGGGACGCGGCCCCATCCCTCGCCATCCGATCAGGCGAGGTGTGGCGCATCAACTTTGTGGGGCCGGCGAAGAGCTTCCTGACCATCCCGAGCCGAGTGGTGGTGCCCTTGAGCGAGCCCGGATCTGAGATCGCCAGGGACAACCCGTTCCGTGGGCGCATCGTGTTGGTGGGTGGGACGTTCCGCGAGAGCCGGGACTTCTTCCAAACGCCTCACGGACCACTGTCCGGGCTTGAGGTCCACGCCAACCTCGTGCACATGTTGGCAACCCGAAGCTTCATCCGCCCCTCGGGATGGATCATGAGCCTGGGGATTCAGGTGGCAGTGGTTCTCCTGGCCGGTATCGTTTTGGTCTTGGTCCGCCCCCTGGCCGGAACGCTCCTCTGCATCGCGGGGGCCCTGGTGATCGGAGTGCCCGGCAGCTACTTCGCGTTCAACCGTGGTGGGTACTGGGTGGACTTCCTGCTGCCCGTGGTCGCCACCTGCATCTTGGGCATCGTGGCAGAGGCCATGGCTCGTCACCGCTTCCGGGAGTCCTTCGGCCGCTATGTGAGCCGTGAGGTGGCCGCGCAGGTTCTGGCGGAGGCGCCCACCCTGCACGGGGAGCGCCGGGAGGTCTCCATCCTCTTCTCGGATCTTCGGGGCTTCACGCCGCTGTCCGAGGCGATGCCGGCGGAGGCCGTGGCCGCTCACCTCAACGAGTACTTCGCCGCCATGACGTCAGCCGTCTTCGCCCATCGTGGGATGATCAACGACTTCATCGGCGATGCCGTCATGGCCATCTTCGGAGCGCCCCTCTCCGATCCCGGCCACGAGTTGCACGCGGTAGAGAGCGCCGTCGCCATGGACCGAGCCTTGCGGGCGCTGAACCGGCGGTGGGAGGCCGAGGACTTGCCTCGCCTCCGCATGGGGATCGGCATCCACACTGGGGAGGTCTTCGCGGGCAACGTGGGCGGGCCATCGCGGGTGAAGTACACCGTCATTGGTGATGCGGTCAACGTGGCCGCGAGGCTCGAGGGGCTGAACAAGGATCTAGGCACCACGATTCTCATCACGGAGGAAACGCGAAACCTCCTCGGTGACCGGGTGGACGCCAAGGATTGCGGGGAGATGCCGGTGAAGGGCCGGATCCGTCCGCTTCGTGTGTACGAGGTGCTGGGGGTCTATCCGGACGGGAGGGCGCCCAAGGGGGAGGGGTGAGCATGCGCTGGCGAGTCGGATTCCTGGGAGTGATCGGGACGCTGCTGCTTGGGGGGGTGCCCTGGGCGGCCGAGCCAGTGGCAGTGCTGACCGAGATCCGAATGGGGCAGGGCGAGGTGCAAGTGAAGCTTGCCGGTGAGCCCATCTGGAAGAGGCCCCAGCCCCTGCTCTCGCTCAGGCCGGGCGACCAGGTGCGTGCGACGGGGGACGGCCGGGGCGTCCTCGTCTTCACCGGCGGTGGCGGGACTCGCATCGTGTCGTCGGCCAACTCCCCCTTTACTGTCCAGGTGCCCACCGCTGAGGCTGCCACCGAGAAACTGCGGTCCCTCGTGGCCAGCGTTACCCAGTTCCTCCTCGGGAAGCAGAAGAAAGTCACCTATCAATCCCTCTCGGTCCGGAGGCTCCGCGTGCCGTCGCCCCTCATTCTTGCTCCCCGGCAAACCCGACTCCTCCCCGGGCCGGTGACGTTCGAGTGGGCCGGTTCCGACTACCTTCGCTATCGCGTCCGCGTGTTTGGTCCTGGGGGCCTCCTGTGGGAGCAGGCCAATCTTTCGCGCCAGCCACTCAGCTACCCCGCGACGGCACCGGCCCTCCGCGCGGGGACTCGGTACGCGTGGGAGCTGAAGGCCAAGGGTCACCCGACGCAGCGGGCTCACTTCGAGCTCGTGGCAGCGTCGGAGGCGGCCCGAATTGAGGATGCCCTAGGCCTCCTCCAGCCCTCTACGCTGTCAGGCTATCCCCGAAACACCCTGGTCCTGATGCGCGCCGGCCTCCTCTTCGAGCAGGGGCTCTACCACGAGGCCCGTCGCGAGCTCCTGGCGGCCATGGCGAGCGATCCCGACGAGCCCAGCTTGCACCATCTCCTGGGCCACCTCTACGAGGGGGTCGGCCTCAAGGATCTGGCCGCACAGGAGTTCCAGGAAGCCCAGTTCCTCTCCACCCCCAAGCCCTGACCACGCGCGCAGAGAAGCTCAGCTATCGCCCACGCATCCCCGCTCCGCCGCCTTGACGCGATCAGCGAGTGCCTGATAGCGTCGAAGGAAGGGGGGAACCGACATGAGAGCAGTCCGGGGGATTTTGATCCTCCTTGCAGGGCTTGGGCTGCTTGCCGACGCAACCTGCGCCGTGGCGAAGGGGCCGCGGGCCGAGCGCCCGACTTACAGCGTGGGCGAGCAGTGGATCAGAAACGACGGCTTGTACGAGCTGGTCAGGATCGAGGACGATCGCTACGTCTTCGTCGCTGGCCCCGGTCGGGAGATCCACCTCACCAAGGACCTCGCGCTGGCGAAGATCAGGAGGGGGAAGCTCCTCATGGAGTTCGACCCCCCGCCGGAGCTCACCTGGCCCTTGGAAGTCGGGAAGTGGGGGACGAGCTCGGGACTCTGGCAACACCCGCGCAGTCCAGCAGGGGTGCCTGTCACGTTCACCTGGAGTGTTGAGGCGCACGAAGAGGTTCACGTAGCTGCGGGCACGTTTCAAGCGTTCAGGATCTCCCTCTCGATCGAACACGGCCGGTCGCGCCGGCGGTGGGAGCTGGTCACCTGGTACGCCCCCGAGGCGCGGCAGCTCGTGAAGGCGGAGAGCGACCTGCGGTTCCTGGCCTTCCAAGCCGTCGCCGTTGACCAGCCCGCGCCGGCGCCGCTCGAGGTCGCCCTCGAAACGCCGAAGGACCAAGCGCGGGTCACCAAGGGAAGGGTCGTGGTGCGCGGCAAGGTGACGGCTGGCAAGGGGGTGGCCCGCGTCGCCGTCACTGTCAACGGCCAGGAGGTCGTCACACAGGACGAGGGGGGGGCGCCCAAGGGCGAAGTGGCGCTCAATGTTCCGATCCGGCTCAGGGAAGGGAAGAACGTCGTCATCGTCACGGCCCGAGATGCGGGAGGGGACACACGTCAGGAAGGCCGAAGCGTCTACTACGACAAGCCGAAACCGCCAGTTGCGGCGGTGCCCAAGCCCGCACGCCCCAGCTCCACTCCTCCGGCGGTGCCAGCTCCGCGTGCCGTCCCACAACCGCTGCAGGTGACGATCTCCTCGCCCCAGAACCAGGTCCGCGTGGATCACGAGAGCATTGCACTGGCCGGTGTCTCCTCTGGGGGAACCGGAGTCAGCCGGGTCGTCATCACGCTCAATGGTGTCGAGGTCTCGCGCCTTGAAAAGCCGACACCGCAACCCTCCCTCGCGGTGAATGTCCCGATCCAGCTCCGCGAAGGCTCCAACACGCTCGTCGTCACCGCCACCGGCGCCGACGGGATGACAGTTCAGGAGGTTCGCTCGATCCACTACGAGAAGCGTGTGCCCCTCACGGTGGCGTTCCGCTACCCCGAGGACGGCTCTCGGGCGACGGCAGAGGAGAGCTTGGTGGCCGCCGTCATCACCTCCAGCAAGGGCGTCGCAAAGGTCAGCGTGACCTTGAACGGGACGGAGGTATTCCAACAGAGCCCGCCGACCCCCCAGAGGTCCGTGGCCGTGACGGTATCGGTAACGCTCCGGGAGGGAGCGAACGCGATCGTGGTCAGCGCCAGTGAACCGGACGGCATGGTCCAGCAGGAGCTCCGCACGGTCATCTACGAGCGACCGCGAGTCGCCGTGGCCGAGCCGGCCCGGGCCATCCAGATCGAGCGCTGGGCGGTTGTGATCGGGATCGGGCGCTACCAGAGTCGGCAGATTTCCAGGCTTCGCTACACGGTCCAGGACGCCGAGGCGATCTATAAGGTCCTGATCAACCAGGCAGGCTTCAAGAAGGAGAACATCCTCCTCCTGACGGACAAAACCGAACGGCCACCCACGCTCCGGAACATCAAGTGGGCGCTCGGGAGCTTCCTGGCTCGGTCGGCGAAGAAGGATGATATCGTCATCATCTTCTTTGCGGGGCACGGGGCACCGGAGCCCGACCCACGAGGGATCGAGTCGGACGGCCTCGCCAAGTACCTGATTCCCATTGACGCGGACCCGGAAGACCTGTACTCCACCGCGCTCCCGATGGACGAGTTTCAGACCATTTTTGGCCGGCTCGAGGCCGAGCGGGTGGTGGTGTTTCTGGATTCGTGTTACAGCGGCGCGGCAGGGGGGCGCACGTTCGCCTCCAGGAGGACGCGGGCCTTGAACGTGGATGATCTCTTCCTCGAGCGGCTCACACGCTCCAAAGGGCGGGCGATCATCACGGCCTCCCGGCCGGCGGAGGTCTCCATCGAGCTTCCCGAGCTCGGCCACGGTGTCTTCACCTACTACCTCATCCAGGGGCTCAAGGGAGTGGCAGACTTGGACCACGACGGGATCGTGTCGCTCCACGAGCTCTATCAGTACATCGAGCAGGAGGTCACCCGGAAGTCGCGCGCCGCCGGCGGCAATCAGCACCCGATCATGAAGGGGGAGCTGGAAGGGGTCCTGCCGCTCGTGAAGGTGAGCAGGCGATGAGGTGAGGCCGTCTTTCGCACCAAGTCGCACACGCACGGCGAGCGCCTCACGGGCGTCGGGGTGATCCTCGACGCCCGTGGAGCGTTGTGAGCCCGCGCACGCCAAGCCCTTCGAACGAGAGCACTTAGGCCGCGCCACCCCCGTCGCAGACCTGGCAGGATCTGCCGAACGACGGTC
>JBHIAB010000202.1:0-6074 GCA_046758385.1 Methylomirabilia bacterium
CGCCTCGCTGGAGACCGTCAAGAGCGCTCTCACGCACGGGGCCTTCGAGTATCTGGTCAAGCCGTTCTCTCGACAGGACCTAGAGGGGACCGCCCGCCGCGCCCTGGCCCGACGCCAGGAGGAGCTGGGCGCGCGGGGTCACGTAGCGCGGCTCGTGCAGAAGATGCGGCAGTTGACCGCAAAGACGAGGGAGCTGGAGGAAGCGGCTCGCCGGGAGACGACAGAACAGTCCTTGCGCCTGACCCAGCTCTCGATCCTTCGGGAGATCTCCCGCGGGCTGCTCGGCCAGCTGGATCTGGGCGAGATCATCACGACCATCACCGAGATGCTCAAAGTCGGACTGGGCTACGACGAGGTTTCCATCGAGCTTGGAGGCGAGCTGTCCCCGCCCAGCGACAGCCCCACCAGCGCGGCCTGTCCCATCCGCGAAGGCGAGCATGCTGTCGGGTACCTCCTGGTGAACCACCGCTCCTCGACCCGGACCATCGACACCCCCGAGCGCGAGCTTTTGAGCATGCTCTCAGAATACGTGGCCATTGCCATCCGCAACTCCCGCCTCTATACCGAGATCGCCGAGACCAAGCGCTGGCTGGAGCAGCTTATCCGCTCGGCGGGAGACGGCATCATCTCTGTGGATGCGGCGGATCGGATCGTGGGCTGGAACCCGGCAGCCGAGCAAATCTTCGAGGCCGCCGAGGCGGAGGTGCTGGGCGAGCCAATTAGCCGGGTCCTGCCAGAAGCAGACTACCAACCCGCCAAGGCGGCGGTCGCCGGTGAACCTCTCGCTCGGCTGTTCGAAGTGCGCCGACCACGCAAAGACGGGGGCCAGGCCGAGCTGGCCGTCACCCTCTCCGCGCTGCGCGGAACTCACGGGGAGCTCAAGGGGCTGTTGGCGATCGTGCGGGACGTCACCGCCCAGCGAGAGATGGAGGCTCAGCTCCATCAATCGGAGAAGCTCAGGGCGCTGGGGCAGCTTGCTGGCGGCATCGCCCACGACTTCAACAACCTGCTCCAGGCGATTCTGGGGCACGCCCAGCTCATGGAGATGGACCCCACCAATCTCGAGATGGTCCGCCAAAAGCTCAAGGTCGTCCAGGGAGCCGCCATCGGTGGGGCAGAGACTGTCAAGCGGATCCAGCAGTTCGCGCGGCTCAGGCCGGACGAAGCCTTCATCCGGCTTGACCTGAACCAGGTGATGCGGGACGCGGTGGCCATCACCCTTCCCCGGTTTGAGGAGCTGAGCGGACAACGCGAGATCCCGACGGAGCTCCGGCTGGACCTGGGCGGAGTTCCTTTGATCCCGGGACGGCCGGCGGCACTGACCGAGGTCATCACGAACCTGATCCTGAATGCTCTAGACGCTATGCCCTCGGGGGGCACTCTCACCATCATCACCCGACCCGAGGGATCCGATTGGGCGGCGGTCGTGATTTCCGACACTGGCATGGGAATTCCAGAGGAGGTGCAACGGCGCATCTTCGACCCGTTCTTCACCACGAAAGGCGAGGCCGGGACGGGCCTCGGACTCTCAATGGCATACTCGATTGTCAAGCGCCACGGAGGCGACATCCGGGTCGAAAGCCAGGTGGGGAGGGGGGCTACCTTCACCTTGCTCCTTCCCGTGGGCCAGGTGTCCCCGCTCGTGCCCTCAGGACCGGCCCACCGGCGTCCTAGCCAGCCGAGGCGGATTCTCCTGATAGACAACGAGCCCGGGGTGCTGGCGGTTCTCCGGGAAATACTGGAGCAGGAAGGGCACAAAGTGCAGGCCGCACAGAGTGGGACGGAGGCCTTGGCCCACTTCGCCTCCGGACGCTTCGAGGTAGTGCTGACCAATATCGGGATGGACGGGATGAATGGCTGGCAGGTTGTCGAGCGGGTTCGCTCGGTGGACCCCCAGATACCGGTGGTCTTGATCACCGGCTGGGGCCTCACCGAGCAGGACCGCAAGCGCGGCCACGCCTTAGGAGTCCGTCACTGCCTCTTCAAGCCCGTGCACCCAGACGAGCTCCTCCGCGCCATCGAAGAGGCCGTGGCCGGATAGCAGGCTCACCGGGGCCGAGCGTAGGGCTTTGCTCCGTTCAGAATGACACACAAGGTCCCGCGTAGTCACACTCGTTCGATGATGGTAGCGATTCCCTGGCCAAAGCCGATGCACATGGTCTGGAGCCCGTAGCGGCCGCCAGTCCGCTCCAGCTCGTGCAGCAGTGTGGTCATGAGCTTGGCCCCAGTGCACCCGAGCGGATGGCCGAGGGCGATCGCGCCACCGTTGACGTTGACTCTGGACATGTCCGGCCGGAGCTCCCGCTCCCAGGCCAACACCACCGAAGCGAAGGCCTCGTTGATCTCAACCCGATCCATCTGGTCTAGGGTGAGCCCGGCCTTCTTGAGCACGCGCTGGGTGGCCGGGATGGGGCCGGTGAGCATGATGGTGGGATCCACGCCGGCCAGCGCTGTGGCAACGACACGGGCTCGCGGCCTGAGCCGAAGTGCCTTGGCCCTGGCTTCGGACACAATCAGCAGAGCCGCGGCGCCATCCGAGATCTGGGACGAGTTGGCCGCGGTGATGACACCGTCCGACTTAAAGGACGGGGCGAGGCTGGCCATCTTCGCACGGTCCACGGGGATCCGAACGCCCTCGTCGGTATCGAAAACGCTTCCGTCCGGCAAGGTCACGGTGGCAATCTCCCGCTGAAAGCGCCCTTCGGTGATGGCCCGGCCCGCCTTCTCGTGGCTCCCAGCCGAAAACTGGTCCAGGGCTTCCCGCACCAGCGCCCACTTCTCGGCGACCAGCTCGGCAGAAAGCCCCTGCGGGATGATCTGGTAGCGGTCGGCCAGCTTGGGGCTAATCGGACCCTCGCCCGGTCCCTGGGCGTTGGAGCCCATGGGAACCCGGGTCATGTGCTCGACGCCGCCGGCGATGACCGCGTCGTACTGGCCCGCCATGACGCCCATGGCGGCGAAGTTGGCCGCCTGCTGGCCGGACCCGCACATCCGATCCAGAGTCGTCCCGCACACATCGAGCGGCAAGCCCGCGATGAGGGCAGCGTTACGGGCGATGTTGAACCCTTGCTCGCCGATCTGGTCCACGCACCCGATCACGACGTCCTCGACCTCGTTGGGATCGATCTTCGCCCGGGCAACAAGTTCCCTGAGGGTGTGGGCAAGCAAGTCATCGGAGCGAATCCCGGACAACTTTCCGTTCCGCCTCCCGACTGCCGTCCTCACCGCCTCCACAATCACGGCCTGGTGCATGATGGCCTCCTCGCAATGCACAAATGTAAGAGCCACACACAAATTCCGGTCCCGCCAGACAGACTCATTCTACGAGCCAGGCGAGACTCCTACAAGCCTGTAACTCGATGGCCCTCAGACCGCTGGAGCGGCGGAGCTGCTTGGCCACCGTCAGCCTACCCCCGGCGGTGCCGTGGAAGATCAGCTCATCTTTCACCGGGCGCGCTTGACCTGGTCCGCCAGCTTGCAGAAGGCGCAGAGGGTGCCCGTGGTGACCTGCCCGCAGCGCGCGCACTCCTGGAGCTCGACTCCTTCCGCCTGCTCGAACGCCGGGCGCGCTCGGTCGAGGAAGCCGTAGAGGAAATTGTGCTTGGTCCCCGGGGAAGCATCCTCCAAGCGGTTGAGGATCTCCTTGTAAAGCAAGGAGCTGGCCCCTCTGGAAAACGGGCACTCCTCCACGATGTAGTCGATCCGTCGGAGAAAGGCATAGGCCGCGGTCTCCCGCTCAGAAAGGCGGAAGAGCGGCTTGACCCGGCGCACCAGCTTGGGATGGGTGGCGGGCAGCACGGGACACTGCCGTGAGAGCGAGTCGGTTCGCCAGTGGAGGACCGACCCCAACAGGGTCGCCGCCTCGTCGTCCAGGTTGTGCCCGGTCGCCACCACTGAGAACTCGCGTTCCTGGGCTGCTTTATTCGTCAAGTAGCGCTTGGAAAGCCCGCAGGCTGAGCATGGGGGGCGACGCGTGAGCCGTGGCAACTCGGGAATCGGCGCCCCCACTGCATCCTCGACGGCGACGACGAGGAGTGGGACATTCCGGGTGCTGGCGAAGGCTTCGCACTTGGCCCGGGACTCCTTCGAGTAGTCTGAAATGCCAAGGTCCAGGTACAGGCCCGTGGTGGTATATCCCTCCTCGATGAGGACGTCCCAGAGCGCCAGCGAGTCCTTGCCCCCAGAGACCGCCACCAACACCGACTCTTCCTTCCCGAACATCCTGGACCGGCGGATCGCCGCCCGCACCTGATTCCGGAAGAAGTCGGTAAAGTCAGACCCGCAGAACGCGGCGTTGTGGCGACGGAGCTCGATCACCGCCCGCCCGCCGCACTTCCGACACTTCATGAGCGCCCTCCGGAGATCGCGGGCCGGATCTCGATCTCCTCCCCGTCATCCACCACCTCATCGGCGGTGAGCAGCTCGCCCCCGCGGATCACCAGCACGGTGTCTGGCAGAATCTCGAGCTCCTTGAGAAGGTCCTTCACCCGCCGGCGACCGGCCACCTCCAGCTCACGGCGCGGGTTGCGCAGGATCACTCTCATTTCACGCCTTGGAGAACCGAGGCGAAGCCTTGACGGCGCGGAGCTGCTGGAGATGGTTGCGGTCATGCCGCGCCTGGAGCATCCACCACTGGGCGAGGTTCAGCTCGCCCAGGGAGAAGTGGGCCCAGGTCAGGGACCGGGGGTCCAGAGAGGCAAGTTTTTCCATGGACTGACGACTCCGCTCCCGCGTGGCCTTCATGGTGGCCAAGAGCTGATCGGCAGGCTGCCCTTGCTCCGGCCGCACCACCGCGGGCGCCTCCCCCAGTCCGGAAGGCGCGGGCGGCAGCGGCTCGAACGCCGCGAGGTCAGCGGGGAACGGTGCGAGCGTCCCGGTCTGGGCGGCCTCCCGGGTGAGCTTGGTGGTGAGCTTGCCCGTGTTGACCTCGGCCAGGGTCAGGTGGTGGAGAATCTCACCGACGGACCAGTCCCGCTCATCGGGACGCCAGTCCATCTGGGTCTGGGAGAGCCCCTCGACCTCCTTCAAGATGTCCTGGCGCACCTCCTGAAGCTCCTCCCACAGCACTTGAACCGGGGCTGGCAAGGTCATCACGCGCTCCATGTTTTTCTCCTTCGCGGCGGAGAGAGCCAAAACCGGGGGTTCGGGAACATTATACCGCGCGCGACACAACTATCACGGGATGCCGCTTCACCTTGTTGAGACTCTTCACTTCGTTCAGAGTGACAAGCGCTGTCGTTACGTGTACTCAGGATGAATCCGTCCGGCGCACGACGCGCCGGGCCTTGAGCTCGTACCGCGGCAAGCTTCTGGCGGGGACCGGGACCACCTCAATCCGGATCCCGAGCTGAGTGCGAAGTTTCTCTTGGATCTCACGCGCCGTCGGGGCAGGGGTTCCGTCGATCTCTACGAGGAGCCGGACCTCGCCCATCTCACCGCGCTTATACACCTCGATCAGGAACTCATCGACCGCAGGAACCTGCCGAACGATGCCTTCGATCGCCGAGGGGAAGACGTTCACGCCCCGGATGATCAGCATGTCATCCATCCGGCCCAGAATGCCACCCTCGAGGCGCAAGAAGCTCCGGCCGCAGGCGCACGGGGAGGCGGAAACGCGAACCCGGTCGCCGCTGCGATAGCGGAAGACGGGCGAGCCCGTCCGTCCCAGGTTCGTCAGCACCAGTTCACCCTCCGGCGCGTGGGTTCCGGCGAGCGGGTCGATCACCTCCGCGATGTACTCCGACTCGTTGACGTGGAGGCCGGCCTGCGCGTCGCACTCAAAGCCATACGGCCCCACCTCGGTCATCCCGGAGTGATCAAACGCCCTGGCTCCCCAACCCTCCTCGATCCGTCGCCGCACCTCGGGGATCCCCGCCCCCGGCTCTCCGGCATGCACGGTGATCCGTACCGGAAGCTTCGCGAGGTCCAGCCCGCGCTCCCGCCCCACCTGGAGCAGATGGAGCGCATAGGAGGGCGTGCAGACCACCACCGTGGCCCCCAGCGCCTCCATCCACGCCAGGCGCGTCACAGAATCCTGGCCCCCTCCTGGGATGGCCAGGGCACCAATTGCCTTC
>JBHIAB010000203.1:0-6008 GCA_046758385.1 Methylomirabilia bacterium
GTACCAGGCAGTGGTTCCGGAAAGGGTGAACGGCCCCACGCTCGGCCGGGGAACGAGGAGCCCGGTCGCCAGGCCTCGGATGCTCTGATACTCGCTTGCCAGATAGAGGATAACGAAGTGGAGCGCCAGGGCACTGAGGGCAAGGTACAGCCCTTTGAGGCGGAGGGAGGGGATCCCCACCACGAGGCCGAGCACGGCTCCGACCCCGATGGAGGACGGAAACGCAACCAGGAACGGCGCCCCGAGCTCCTCCATGAGAATGGCGGAGGTAAAGGCCCCGGCCGCGATCAGGCCCGCGTGCCCGAGCGAAACCAGCCCGGTGTAGCCGGTCAACAGATTGAGGGCAAGGACCCCGACCACGGCGATCGCGGTCCTGCAGGCGAGGTCGATCAGGGGGGGTGCCGAAGAACGGGAAGGCCAGGGCTGCGGCCGCAAAAAGAGCGAGCCAACTTCTCCGGAAGTTGGTGCCGACGGCGGCGGAGTCGGCAGGGTATGTGGTCTTGAGGTATGGGCTGCCGCGACCCAACGTCAGACCCGCTCGATCTCCTCCTTGGTCCCGAAGAGACCCCAAGGGCGAACGAACAGCATCAACAGGAGGACCAAAAAGGGGACCACGTCGCTCAAGAGCGGGCTCACGTACTGGATGGCGAGGATCTCCAAAAGCGAGATGATGAGCCCCGCGGGAAGGACGCCGGGGAGGCTGTCCAGCCCGCCGACCAGGGCCACCGGGAAAGCCTTCAGACCGATCACCCCGATCTCAGGATCCAGCCGCACGTTGCTGGCATACAGCACCCCGGCCGCGCCCGCAGCGAACGTCGAGATTGCCCAGGACACGGCGAACACGAGCGAAATGTTGACACCTCCCTGCGCGGCGAGTCGCGGATTCTCCGCCGTGGCCCGCATCTGGATCCCCAGCCGCGACTTCTTGAAGAAGAGCCACAGCCCGACGAGCAGTGCCGCGGCGGTCAGGATCGAGAGGAGGTCGACGTCGGAGAGCACCGCCCCGCCGGGGAAGCGTCTTGGCGTATTCTGGTAGCCCATCACCGCCAGCGGGTACTTGATGTCTGCGGTCCACCCCAGGATGACCAATCCTCGCACAAGGATACCGAGGCTGACCGTCACCAGCACCGCTGAGAAGAGTGGATGCCCGGCCATGGGCCGCATGAGCACGAGGTAGACCAGAACGCCCACCAAGGTGCTGACGAGGAGTGCGGCCGGGACAGCCACGATCGGCTGTCCCGGCGCGGCGCTCACCAGGGTGAAAAAGGCGTAGCCGCCCAGCATCATCAGCTCGCCGTGAGCGAGGTTCAACACGCGACTGGCCCGGTACACCACCACGTAGCCGATGGCCAGCAGAATGTACGTGCTGGCCAGGGTCAGCGTGTTGGCGATGAGCTGCATCGCGGGGGACTACCGGAGCTCCTTGAGCTTCTGCTCCACATCGACCTTGGACCAGTCCTTCACCACGACAGGGCGGCGTCCGGTGCTATCCCAGCGGTAGACCTTGTACCACTGCTCGGTCCGGAAGTGGTTGTCGCGGGTCCACCGAATTGGTCCGCCCTTGACCCCCTTCACCGTGAAGGAGATCCCAGACATGGCACCCCGGAGCTTCTCCCGCGAGCACGGCCAGCCGCAGGCCTTGAGGGCCTCGTGGACCGCGACCGCAGCGACCCACCCTTCGAGATCGATCCGGCGGCTGACCCCGGCATCGGCGGCCACAGCCTTGATTGCCTTGAGCTCGGGAAGGCCCTCGGCCAAGAGCGCGGTGCCGCTCAGGGCATAGAGGTTCTCCGTGTTCAGCCGTCCATAGGTCGCCTCCAGGGGTTGGAAGGCGTAGAGAAAGTAGTTTCCCCGCCAACCGAGCTTGGCCAGGGCTTCGTACGGGCCGATCTCCCACGGCCACGGAGACCAGGCGAAGACCCAGTTAGCCGCCTTCAACTTGGACGCGAAAGGGGTGAAGTCCACCACGGTACGCGGGATGATGGCCTTGTCCACGACCTCCATCCCGAGATTCTTGCCGATCGCCTCCGCGGCATTGAGCCCGACCCTGACGACGGGGATGTCCATGCCCGCGAGCCCGAGCCGGACCTTCCCCGTGCTCGATTCGTGGATGAAGCGCGCCGCGAACTCGCTGTCGAGCAGGGCGGCAAATGATGTCGAGCAGAAGAGTAACGGATCGGCCGGCGGAAAAACCGCCTTGGGACATACCGCGCCTCCAAAGAGTAGCGGCGTCTTCGAGTCCTTGGCCATGGCGATAGTCGGCTTGAAGGTGGACGACAGCGAGGTGTTCACCAAGAGCACCACCTTGTCCTGCTCCACAAGTTTCCGGGCATTGGTGGCTGCTCGGGCGGGTGAGGCCCGGTCGTCCTCGTAGATGACCTTGACCGGGTGGCCATTCACCCCTCCCTCGGCGTTGAGCTTCCTGATGTACGCCCCGAACACCTCCACCATGGGGGCGGTCATCGTGGCGGCTCCCCCGCTGATGGCGGCCGTCACCCCCACCTCGTACGGGTTGGCAGCGTTGGCCGGAGATGAACCTAGCGCGGGCAGCGCTATCACGAGAGCCAAGCGGGCCAGGAGCTTCAGGCATCGAGTCATGATGCACCTTGCGCGTAGGCGTGAGGGGATCGCCCTCGTGTTCTGGGTCCAGCTCCTTCGGCAAGAGCCGAAACTTCTTCACCTGCTCAACCCGGGCCAGGTGCTCGTTGCCCCGGCCCACTTCCTCGGCGATGAGATCGCGGACGCTCCCGTGGTTGACCAAGCTGGCGAAGTCGCTGTAGATCACCCCGTGGGCGCGAGCCCACTCGGAGACGGTGGCAGCGTCGATCTCGATCAGCGCGACGGGGTAGCTGCGTCCCTCACCAAACACCACCGCCTCGCTGATGTATGGGCTCGCCTTCAATGCGTTCTCGATGTTGGTCGGCGAGAGGTTTTTCCCGCCGGCAGTCACGATGATGTCGCGCTTGCGGTCGATGAGCCGGAGCGCCCCGTGCGCGTCAAGCTCCCCGATCTCCCCGATCCTCAGCCACTCGCCGTCCCTCACCTCCCGTGTTGCTCCTTCGTTCTTCCAGTAGCCCAAGAACACGCCCGGTCCCCCAACGAGGACCTCACCGTCCGCACTGAGGCGCACGGTGTTCACCGACGCGGGAGTCCCCACGTCCCCCGGGCGGGGAAAACCCGGCCGCTGGCTCGTGATAACGCCCCCTGCCTCGGTGGCCCCATAGAGATTGACCAAATCTACGCCCCAAGTCTGCCACAGCGATTGGATTCGAGGCGGCAGGGGGGCTCCAGTGGAGATCGCATAGCGGACGCGCAGAAGACCCACTTTTCGCAGGATGCGCCGGAAGACCAGGTGGCGAGCCGTCGCGTTGAGGGCGGCCAGCGCGAAGGGAACCCGGACACCTGCCCAGCGCCGCTCGATACATCGCGTTGCGATCCACATCGCCCAGCGATAGGCGGCCGACTTCACGAGGGAAGTGGACTGGACCGCCACCAGCACCTGCGAGGCGATCTTCTCCCACACGCGAGGAACTTCGCAGAGGAACGTGGGCTGCGTCTCGAAGAGCGTTTGAGGGAGCTCCTGAACACTCTCTCCAAAGTGGGGAACGACCTCATAGACCAGCGGGAGGTAGCCGGTGAGGACTCGCTCCAGGATGTGGGCCATGCTGAGATAGGACACCGATCGGTGCTCCTCTGACCGGAGCCCGGGGAACAACTCCCCAAAGGCACCCACCAGCGCCGTCAGACAGTTACGGTGGCTGATCATGGCCGGCTTCGGAGGGCCGCTCGTACCCGATGTGTAGACCAAAAACGCAACGGCATCCGGGTCGCTCCGCGCAATCACCTCCTCGAGCAGGCCAGGCTCCCGCTCACTGCGCCGCCGTCCCAGGTCCTCGACCTCGGCGAACGTCATCAGGCGGGGGTCGCGGTAGAGAAACATGCTCCGGGTGTCCGCCACGATGATCTTCCGGAGCGCCGGTAGACCCTCGGCAAGCGGCAGGATCTTGTCCACGTATTCTTGGTTCTCGGCCACGGCGGCTCCGTCGTTCTCGAGGAGGTATCGCACCTGAGACGGCGAGGACGTGGAGTAGATCCCGTAGGTGATGGCGCCCAAGGATTGCGCCCCAAGGTCGGCATAACACCACTCCGGGCACGGATCCCCCATGATGGCGACCCGGTCGCCAGCCGGGATGCCGATCTCGGCTAGCCCCAGACCAAAGTGCTTCACGCGCTCCCAATACTGCGTCTACGTGACCTCCTGGTAGATGCCATACTCCTTCGCTTGGAACGCGACCCTGCCGGAGTTCCGCGCGCAGCGCTCCCGGAAGAGCCCGGGGATCGTCGGCAGGGTTTCTCTTCGCACACTCACTCGGTTTCCTCCTCCCCCGTGGCTCGCCTGCTCCACGGGGCCGCCCGACCCGGAAAGCTCTCAGAGGAGCAGGCATGCAGCCGGGACGGGACGAGCCGACCTCATTTCATCCTCACGCAGCAGCGGAAAGAACTGGGTTAGATACACAGGTATCGGTCGAGGATCTCCGCCTCCCCGGCAAGTTCCCCCGGCACGCCATGATAGACGATGCGCCCGGAAGTGATCACGTACACATAGTTCGCCACGGCCATGGCCAGCCCGAAATTCTGCTCCACGAGGAGGATAGAGTGGCCCTGCTGCCGGATACCCTGCATGATTTCCTCGAGCTGCCGAACCAACACCGGCGCCAATCCTTCCGAGGGTTCGTCCATGAGGATGAGCTCCGGGTTTGGCATCAGCGCCCGTCCGATGGCAAGCATCTGCTGCTCGCCCCCGCTTAGGGAGGCGCCTAGCTGCCTCGTCCGCTCGGCGAGCTGAGGGAATCCTTCCAGTACCGCGGACAAATTCCAGCGGCCGGACTGGTTGCTCCCCGAGGCCTTACCACCGGCCAGCGGGCTGGTGGGCAGAAGCAAGTTTTCGCGGACGGTGAGCGAGGGGAAGATGCGGCGTCCCTGCGGCATGAGCGCGATGCCACACTGTGCAATCCTGTACGGGGGATGCCCGAGGGAGGACGGCGTGAACGCCCGGCACCGCTAGCGCCCGCCGAACGTCGATGGAGATGATGCGGGCGTGGGCGTGGCGCGCGCGCAGCACCGCGGCCTCGAGCATGCCCGTCACCCGGACATCAGCCACATACCGCGCCGCCCCGGAGACGAACCGCTCGCCTCCGAGGCGCGGATGCGTCGCCCCGATCATGCGACTCCGCGCAGGCGTCCGGCCCCCGCACCCCGTCCTCCTGCAGCGACCAGTTCCAGAATTCCCATACGCTCTCGCACGTCCTGACCCGCCGCGCGCCTACTGGCGCGATAGCCTGACCGTCCTTTAGAATGGCGAGTATCATAATCGTGGGTCCGGTGCGAGTCAACTGCGGTCATCAGCCACGAGGAGGTGCCCGTGTCAAGGCTCGAGATCCCAACCACCCAGAAACACAACCGCTGGAACCGTGACCTCCCCCCGGTGGCTCATGTCTCTGACGGGGACACGATCCGCTTCCACACCCTGAGCGCCGATGACGGCCAGATCGACCCCGTCCGGCCGACCCTCGCGGGCTACGACCGCGGGCGGGTGCACCCCATCACCGGACCGGTCTACGTGAGGGAGGCGGAGCCCGGAGACGTATTGGAGGTGGAAGTGCTCGATGTCCAGGTGGGCGACTGGGGATGGCAGATGCTGACGCGACAGCTCGCATTCCTCCGGGACTTTGTCGAGCACGAGACGATCGTCGTCGCGCGGATCGATCGTCAGCGCGGCATTGCCCGGTATCCGTCGAGCGCCGAGGTCCAACTATCGCCCATGCCCGGCATCATCGGCGTCGCTCCCGCGGCCCACGGCGAGTTCCGCACAATCCCCCCAGGACCCCACGGGAGGAACGTCGACGTGCGAGAGGTGCGGCCCGGCGTGAGCCTCAGGATGCCGGTGTTCGTGCCAGGCGCCCTCCTCTCGGTGGGCGATGTTCACGCATCCCAGGGCGACGGCGAGG
>JBHIAB010000204.1:0-5911 GCA_046758385.1 Methylomirabilia bacterium
CTTGCTGCGAGCTTCTCGCACCACGGACACGGGATCATGGCCGTGGGCGATCATCTCATCCCCCTCAAGAACGATCCACTGTCCGGCCAGCCTTCGCAGCTCCTCACCGTGTTCCTTCATCCATCGAAACTCACGCTCGCGGCGTATGGATTTCCGTTGCGCGGGCCAGATGCTCCGCAGTTCGCTGCACGTAAGTGACGGCACACATGAACCGACCAAACACTGGGGCAGCTCAATTCCAGTCGACCCGAGTGTGGCGTTCGTGATGGGCGGAACCACAGAACCACTGGGGGGCTCCCCCAGACCGATAAGGATGCCGAATTGTGACCATTCTTCGCTCACCTTCAAACCACTAATCCCTGTAGACGCAAGAGACCTTCCGCTTGTTTCAGCAGCACGTCCGTCCCTCGCGCCGTCCCTGCTCAGTCTGCGGGAATACTTGGTCGAGGCATTCCTCCAGCGTCTTCGCCGCCGTGTAGGTCAAGACAACCGTGACCAGCGGCTCCTCCTCCATTATCTCGTCTGGAGTAGGAGATAGCACGACAACCACTGGCTGGCTCGTGCTCCCGACGAAGTCCCGGTGCGGAAACGTGAGCCGTCGAAACTCTAGCGTAAGTTCGTCTACATTTACGTTTGAGGTGACAATGTTCGCATAATACGTCTGCGGTCCACTCGGACCAGGCATCGTCCTCTCCCGCTATTCCTGCACGAATTGAAACCAGCAGGGCTGGTGACTCGGCAAAATGATTGTGGGGAGCAGCGCCTCTCCCTCCTTTCGGGACTGAAACTACGCTGAAACCCGTTGCGATTCCGTTGCCATTTCAGGGGGTGGTTCCGGGGGTTTTCGGGGTTTTCTGAGGCTTCCGGCCGTGGGCGGGAAAGACGGGAAATGGACCAGAAACCTCAGAAATCATCGATTCTTAGCTGGTGGGCGGAACAGGGATCGAACCTGTGACCTCAGCCTTGTAAGGGCTGCGCTCTCCCAGCCTGAGCTATCCGCCCGCGCTCGTATAGTAAGGACTTCCCCGGCGGGCGTCAACGGCTGACCCTCTGATGCGCTCGAAAATGTGCCCGCGAGCCGCCGGGCCTGCGAGCGCCTACTAGGGGCGGAGTTACGTAGCAGGACGCGCGTGCCGCTGCGGGAAACGGGCGGGCCGAGATCCCCTCCGAGACGACCGCGCCACATCCCGAGCCGGGTCTCCTCAGTGATGAGCCAAAGAGGGTCCCCCGCGCGCCATTGGGCGATCACCTCGTTCCCCGTGACGAACCGATCGCGGCCGACTCCACGGGAACGCACCGCGAACTCCGTCTCCGCGCGTTCGAGCCACTTCACTGGGACATCGGCATAGAAGCACAGGCTGCTGGCGCCGTGGCTCGGCCCGTCGTAGACAACGATCGCCCCCCGGGCCGCCTCGCGCTCGAGCGCAGCGGCTATCGTCTTGAGCCCGAAGAACGGGGCGAAGGCTTGAAGCCCCGCCACCGCGGCAAGGAGCGTCCCCAGGGTTCCCGCGGCGACCGGCACCCACGACCACCCCCGGGTCTCCGGGCGCCGGACGAGCGCCAGCCCCCCGCTCGCCCCCAAGAGCAAACCGCCCGCTGCCGGCACCAGGAGCGGCCACAACCGCCGCCACTCGACGCCGGCGATGCCTGTTACCACTCCCCGGACACTGTTGCGCGCGCCAAATGGCGCGCTCGTCTTCCCCACGCCCGCCAGCTCGGCCCCACCGAGGGCGTAGACGGCCAGCCCGAGAACTCCGAGCGCCAGCAGCACCACGAGCGGAAGCACAAGCGCCAGTCTCACCCCCCGCCGGTCCGAGCCGCCGTCCCACGCGCGGCTGACGAGCAATGCGAACGCGGGCCAGGCGAACATGGTGTGGTAGTCCTGTCGCTGCCCGGTGAGGCTGGCCACTACGGCCATCGTCGCCAGCCAAACCACCGGGAGGTGTCGGACGGGATGCGCTCGCCCACCGGGCCGGTTCAACGCTGCCGCAACGGCAAAGAGCCCCCAGGGGAACCACCAGACAAGGTGCTGGGCCCAAAGCAGGCCGAGCGGCGTAGGCTCGGAATCGCGAGGAAAATGCGTATCTATCACGTGGCCGAGCTGCTCGTTGAGAAGGTTGTCCGCCAGGTAGCCGGGAAACTGACTCTCGATGTAAAGCGGCCATGGCAGGACCAACAGCAGAAAAAGCACGATGCCCTGGGGGCGGGCCAGGACAGCAAGCGGGCGTCGGCTCGCCGGGCTCAGCCCCGCCACGAGCGCGACGATCACGGCGGGGAGGAAGAACCCGTGAAGTCCTTTCGACAGGGTGGCCAAGGCGGCCGCGACCCACGCCGTCAGCGACCACCAGTGCCGTCGCGGTGCATCCTCGACGACGCGAACCACGGCGAACAGGCTTAGCGCGATCCCGAGCGCGAGGAACGGCTCCGGCATGATGAGCTTGCCGAGCAACACCATGCCGAACGATGTCCCCAGGATCCCGGCGGCGGCAACGCCGCGCGAGGGTCCGTAAAGCCGTGCACCCAGGGCCCGGGTTACGAGGATGAGGCCGATCAGCGCGAGCCCAGTCGGGAGCCTGGCGCCGAACTCGTTCCGCCCGAACAGGCGCAAGGACGTGGCCGTGACCCAATAGACGAGCGGTGGCTTCTGAAGACGTGGAATACCCTCAAAGGCAGGGATCAGCCAGTTTCCAGATTCGACCATCTCCCAGGACGTGGCCGCGTACTGCCCGGGGAGCTCATCGTAGATATCCGGAACCGCCGCGGTCGCCACGTGTAGCCCCGCCGCGGCGACCACGACCGCCAGGATCACGAGACGGCGGAAGGCGTGCCGGCGTAAGCCCCAGCGTCGGACGCCGCCTAGATTGTGCCGCTCTATATCGCTTGTCGAAACCCCCTCGGGGGCAGGGCTCCCGTACACCATGATTGCGACGGCCTCCAAAATCTCCGGCGGGGCGTAACAACCGGGGCCGGCTCCCCCTAGTACGCCCCTGCCGCCCCCCAGTTTTTGGAGCAAGAGCTAGTTTTTTGGGTCTCCACCACGATCTGTAAGGACACCTGTTTGGATGCGGGCGCTGAAAAGATACGGGGCATCGGCAACGACATTATGACGCGCGGCTTAGGTGGGTCAAGAGTACCTCTCCCCAACGTTGGGCAGCCGACAGCACGAACGCTGAGGGTGGCCCGACGCCCGTGTCACCTTGTGGCTGCGCGTGCTTTCCCTCCCCAGCCGGATCTGCTTGACGGCGCATCCGGCCCGTCATACGTTCGCGGTATCCAGGCTGGTGATCCCGAGGCTAGTGGGACAATCGGGGGGCCAAACAAGGTCCCTTTGTAACGACCGTTGCGCTGGGCACTCTCCTCGCGGGCTTGGCGCTGCTGTATTCGTGGATCGCCCAGGAGTACAGCAGTGCCCCTTGGTTCATAGGGATGCCGACAATCATCACTCTGGTCCTCTCGGCCCTCCTCTGGTGGGGTCGGTCCCAGGCGAGGGAAATTCTCTGACCTGGGTAGTCCCTCGGCCAACGTCCCAGCTGAGCTCACCATGCCCGAGAACCACAAGCCCCCCGGCACCACCCCTCGCTCCGCATCCAGCGGGTGCTCCAGATCATCCTGACCGAGCGGTGACGCGCGTTGAGGCGTGGCAGCTGATCCAGAGGCGGGAGATCCCCGGATCAGACCGGCGGGGCGGTTCGACACAGGCGCACCCGGCGGGTCTACAGGAGGGGACCACGATGAGGCTCAGAGCAAACGCCCTCATCGTTGCCCTCGCCCTCGGCCTGCTCGCCGCGCCGCTGCCAGCTGAGGGGATGACAGCAGCCCGTCCGCTCAGGGGTCCTACAGACCTACGAGCCTGGCCCCCCGGTTTCTTCGGGTTTATGCTGCGTGCGAGCGATGTCGGGGGCATCGCACTGGGTGACCGGAACGTCGGCACCCTGCACGAGCCTGTTCAAACCGGTGTGCGTCGATATCCCGCTCTCGCTGGGCTCGCCCACCGACCGGGCCGACTTGAGCAGTCTGTGGTGGCGGCACGAGGAGTTGCACCGGCGCGTCATAGCGAACCCGCAGCAGCTCCTGCCGCTGTTCCCCGACGAGCGCGAGGACATGGAGCGCCACTGGCTCGCGGACATTCCACCGCTCAGTCATTCCCCCAGATCCTTTAAGGCCGCGTTGCACTGGTCCCGCAACTCCTTGGCTGCGCAGATGGCCAGATCCAACGGACTCAGCCGTAACCCTTTCCCGTCTAGGAGCACTTCGGCAATATAGCTCCGAACGGCCTGGGCAGCCACGGAGTCATCGGTGAGCCCTCCTCGGAGACGGAGAAAGATGTCTTCACTCACCGCACCCTCCTTCCGACATCATCGGACCAGGCACTGTGTCGAGGTAGGGGCCATGATGGGTCCGATCAATTGACGCCCCTCAGAACCCAGAGAGCATCCGACTTCCCGGATGAAGCTATCCACACACTCTCTTCCCGGCGACTGAGGAGCGGCGGGACGCCAATGCGCACGACGTTCAGCCGGTAGGAGGCTGCGATCCAACTCGAGCAGGAAAAAGATCAGACACGCAAGGACTCCTGCCACGAGAGCCCGCCGCATCACAGCTGGCTCATCTCTCGCCGCTCCTGGCAGGGGGCACACCGGGTGGCCTCGGGCCGCGCCAGGAGGCGCATCTCGGGGATCAGCCGACCGCAGTCTGCGCACCTCCCGTAGCTCCCCTCCCGAAACCGGCGAATAGCTTCCCGGAGATCCGTCAACCGTCTCACGAGTCGGCTTCTGGTCTCGTAGGCCATCTCCTTGGCCTCGGCAGCCTGCACCAGGTCGCAAAAATCCCCAGTGTGGGCCCCTTCGCTGGCTGGGGCGGGCCACTCGCGAGGCATCGGCACCGTTTCAATCTTTCGGAGCCGCTCCTCCACCCGGCGCAGCTCGGTCTCTAGTCGCTTCCTCATCCCTCGACGGGTTGTCATCATGGCACCTCCCTCTCTGACGGCGGACGACAAGCTCTCTCGCCATGACGAAAGAAAAAGGCCGATGCCGCCTTCTCATCAGGCTTGGCATCGGCCTACTCTGCCCCCGGCCACCCCCCAGGGTTGCCTCAGGCCCAGTCCGCCTACGACCTATTGCCGCATTCCAAAAGGAATCTAACTACCGTGAGAGCGATTGTCAAGGCGGTTTCCCGATTCGCTCTGTAGCGTCCTGCCCGTACAGCTCACTGCCCCTCCTCGTTAGGGACCATTTCGGCAGGGAGGTCAAGCGAGCCTCTCCTCGAGGTTCTCGCTGAGGGTGAAGAGAATGATCCTCTCCCCGGTCCTCGTGCTGAGGTCCGAGTGCATGCTGACGACCCGGCAGCCGGTCAGCTCCCGGAGCCCCTTTTCGAGCATTTCCCGACCGGTCTCTAGGAGTTTCGACCGAACCTGCTTCAACAGCTCCACTCCCTGGGCCTTGACGAGCTGCTGTTCGGCAGGTGTGAGCACCCCTTTGAGCCGCACGAGGACCATGTCTCGCAGAAGGTAAGTCTTCACGTCAGTCGGGCCGCGTCCCATGTATTCCTTCTCGAACGCAACCATCAGCTTGCTGATCTGCGCTTCGAGCTGGCCTTTGGTGCGCTTGCACATTAGACCCTACTCCCTGCCATCAGGTGTTACACATCCTCCTAAACCGCAGAACATGGCGCGATAGACAAAACCGCTGAGAAACCGTCTTCTTGAACCGTCGATCAGTTTGCTCTCCGTTTGAGCCTGACATCACACACGTGGTTTGGACGCTCCCAACACGCAAACGCCGCGCCCGTCTCCGCGACGAGGAGAGGTGTCCAGGAACCCAGTCAAAGGGCATCGTGCCTCCCAGGAGCACCTGGCTGGTTACGGTCTTCGCGAGACTCTACGTGGATCAGAAGGAGTTGTCAAGGGCCCGCA
>JBHIAB010000205.1:0-5897 GCA_046758385.1 Methylomirabilia bacterium
CTACCTCGACCGGGCGGAGGCGGCCCTGGCCGCCCTCAGCAGCCGCATCAGGGCCAACCCGGTCTCGACGGCGGTGGCCACGGTGGCGCTGGGGCGCTTCCTGAAGCGGCATCCCGACCGACCGCCGAGCCCCTCGGCGGCCCCCCCGGAGGCCTCCCCCAGGGGTGGCGCCGGCAAAGCCGGCGCTCGAAACGGACCCTGGAGCTGAGGGCCATCGGCGATGAAGGTCGCGGTGCGGCTCTTCGCCCGCTATCGTGAGGCGACGGGACGAGAGTGCCTCGAGGTGGAGGTCGCGGATGGTGGCACGGTGGAGTCGGCCTGGGCCGCCCTGGTCGCGCGCCATCCTGAGCTTGAGGCCTACCGCCCGTACACCTTGTTTGCGATCGGGACAGAGTATGTTCATCCCGAGGCCCCGCTGCGCCCCGGCGAGGAGCTCTGCTGCTTCCCACCGGTGAGCGGGGGGGCGGATGACCTCTATCGCATCACCACCGAACCTCTGTCAGAAGCGGAGCTTACCGCCGCGGTGGGGAGTCCGGAGGCGGGCGGGATCGTGGTCTTCTCGGGGGTCGTGCGAAACGAGACCGGGGCGCGCCCGGTGAAGTTCCTGGAGTACGAGGCCCACGCTCCCATGGCCGAGGCCAAGATGCGGGAGATCGGCGCGATGGTCCACCTCCGCTGGCCTGCCGTCAAGCGGGTCGCCATGGCTCACCGGGTAGGGCGACTCGAGATCGGGGAGGCTAGCGTGGCCGTCGCGGTCTCCGGCGCCCACCGCCGCGAGGCCTTCGAAGCCTGCCACTTCGCCATCGACCGCCTGAAACAGACCGTGCCTGTCTGGAAGAAGGAGCACTTCGAGGACGGGGAGGTATGGGTGGGGTTGCAGTCCGAATGTGATCACCGGCACTGACCTCGTCCGTCGCGTCTTCGACACGATTCGCCGCCACGGGATGCTCTCTGGCGGCGAAACCGTCTTGGTGGGGGTCTCGGGCGGCGCCGATTCTGTGGCGCTTCTCCACGTCCTCCGGACCCTTGTGCCGCGCCTCGCGCTCACCCTCCACGTCGTGCACGTCAACCACGGCCTTCGCCCAGAGGCGGACGCCGATCAGGCTTTCGTGGAGGATCTCGCTGGCCGCTGGGGCGTGCCGGTGAGTGTGGAGCGCGTGCGCGTCGTCTCAGGCGGTGGCCGCTCCCCCGAGGCGGCAGCCCGGGCCGCCCGCTACGCCGCCTGCCAGCGCGCTGCCACGCGGGTCGGAGCCTCCCGGGTGGTCCTCGGCCACACCGCCGATGACCAGGCTGAGACCGTCCTGATGCGGCTCATCGAAGGCGCCGGTCCCCGTGGCCTCGCCGGGATCCCGCCGGTCCGGGGGCTCTTTATCCGGCCGTTGCTCGAGGCCCGCCGCAGTCAGCTTTTGGAGGAGCTTCGGCATGCGGGCCTGGCGTGGCGTGAGGATCCCACCAACCGCGATCCCAAGTTCCTCAGGAACAGGATCCGCCACGATCTGCTCCCATTCCTCGCTGCCAACTATTCTCCCGGAATCGTCGAGGCCCTCTGCCGCGCCGGCGCGCTGACGCGGGCTCTGGTCTCCGATCTGGAAGAGCTCGCCACACGGGAACTGGATCGGCTGGCGCGGAGCGGAGATCAGGAGATCGTGTTGCCGCTGGCCGGCCTGCGTGAGCTCTCCACCGCCGAGAGCCAGGAGCTTCTCCGGCTGGCGCTGTCCCGACTCGGCGAGCGGGGCCCTCTCCGGGGTTGGGCCTGGAGACTTCTCCGATCTGCCGTCGAAGGAGAGGGGCCCGCCGGTCCCCTCCGGATCGGGCGGGCCGTCCTTGAGCGGAGCGAGGGACATCTGCGTCTCTCCCGCGGGGGGGAGGCCACACTCCGTGAGCAAACCATCCCCGTGCCGGGCACTGTCCAACTCGCGGAAGCCGGGATCGTGCTGCATGCCGAAGCCTTCGAATGCCCAGCAGCTTACGCACCTCCGGCCGGCCCCTGGCACGTGGCCTTTGACGCCGATCAACTTCGCCTTCCGCTCACGGTCCGAAGCCGGCGCCCTGGCGACCGGGTTCATCCCTTCGGGGCCCCGGGAGCAAAGCGCCTGAAGGCGTTTCTCATCGATGCCAAGCTTCCACGCTGGGAGCGCGAGCGACTCCCACTCGTGCTGGCCGCCGAGGAAATCGTGTGGATGGTGGGGCTCCGGCGGGCGGCCGTTGCCCCGATTGCGCCCCGGACGCGCCGGGTCGTCGAGCTTCGCGCATCTCGCTCGGGAACGCTCGCTCCGTAACGCTCGGACCCGCGAGCAGTTCCCCCGTTTCCCCCCTTGGCGGCGGTCCGGAGCGGGGGTACAATGCCATCCTGGTTTCTTGTCTGTCCTAGACCAAGGAGGTTCCTAGTGTCCATCGGATTGCGTGTTCTCGTCTTCGCATCTGTCTGCCTGCTGCTCGGCTGGGGACCGGCTTCCACCGCCGCGGCGGAAATTGATCCCAAGGCGATCCTCCTCGCCCTGGAAGAGGCGTTCGTTTCCGTAGCTGACCGGGCGATGCCTGCCGTCGTCAACGTCAGCACGGTCCCCAAGAAGGGGCCGCTTCCCGAGGGACCGGACATCGAGGAGCGCTTCCGCGAGTTCTTCGGGGAGGAGTTCTTCAAGCGGTTCTTACCCCGTCGCCCGCCCCGGAGTCCGCGCGCCGCAGGCTCCGGGCTCATCGTCGATCCTCAAGGCTTCATCCTGACCAACAACCACGTCGTCGAGAAAGCGGCGGAGATCGCCGTTCAGCTCTCTGACCAGCGAAAGTTCACCGCCACCCTGATCGGACGGGACCCGAAGACCGACCTGGCGGTCCTGAAGATCGACCCGCCCGCGCCGCTCCCGGCGGCTGAGCTGGGAGACTCGGACTCGATCCGCATTGGCCAGTGGGCCATCGCCATCGGCAACCCCTTCGGCCTCGATCGGACGGTCACCGTGGGGATCATCTCGGCCACGGGCCGGACCCGGGTCGGAGTCGCCACCTACGAAAGCTTCATCCAAACCGACGCCTCCATCAATCCCGGGAACTCGGGCGGTCCCCTCCTGAACCTGGACGGCCAGGTCATCGGGATCAACACGGCCATCGTGGCCGCCGGGCAGGGGATTGGCTTCGCGATTCCTATCAACATGGCCCGCTCGGTGATGCGCCAGCTCATCGAGAAGGGACGCGTCGTCCGGGGATGGCTAGGGATCGTGATCCAGGACCTGACCGATGAGCTCGCCTCCGCCTTCGGCGTGGAGCCCAGGAGCGGCGTGCTCGTGGCCGATGTGATGGAGGGCAGCCCGGCAGAGGCCGGAGGGCTCAAGGCCGGCGACATCATCACCGGTTTCGGGGGCGAGCCGGTCCGCGAGGTCCCCGATCTCCAGAAGCACGTAGCCGCCACCCTGCCCGATCAGATCACGCCGCTGACCGTCCTTCGCGACAAGCGGCGGCTGCACTTGAGGGTGAAAGTGGGGGAGATGCCGGCAGAGGAAGCCGTGGTGGCTGCCGCGCCGCGAGAGAAGGGCTGGGGGCTCAGGGCGGCAACCCTCACGCCCGAGCTGGCCGAGGAGCACGATCTGACTGCGAAGCGCGGGGTGGTCGTCGTCGAGGTGACGCCTGGAGGGGCGGCGGATCGGGCCGGCATCCGTCCGGGGGATGCCATCCTGGCGGTGAAGGGGCAGCCCGTCGAGAGTGTGGAAGAGTTCCGCAACCTCATTGCCGCAGTGAAGCCGGGGGAGACGGTGTCCGTGTATCTGCAGCGCAGTGGGGGCCGGAACCAGTACGTGGCCCTCCAGACCCCAAGCTGATTCCTTCGCCGTGGCACGGAACCTACTGGAAGCGCCTCACGGGATTCGTCCCACCCTTCTGGCGGTTGACGATGAGCCAGGGGTGCGCGAGTCCATCCGCCAGATCTTTGCCGATTCGTGGGAGGTGCTCGAGGCCCCCGACGGCGCCTCCGCTCTCGAGACGATCCGCCTTCGGGAGGTGGACGTGGTGCTCCTGGATGTCCGCCTCCCGGATGCCCGCGGGACGGGCATTCTCGGGCAGATCAAGGCGCTGGACGAATCCGTCGAGGTGATCCTGGTGACGGCGGTGAAAGAGCTGCGCACGGCGGTGGAGGCCATCAAGCTCGGGGCTTACGATTACATCCCCAAGCCCTTCGATGTGGACGAGATCGCCTCGCTCGTCCGCCGCGCCGTCGAGCGGCGCGATCTCCAGCGGGAGGTCCTGGCACTCCGTTCTGAGCTGGCGCGCGCTCAGGGGTTCGACGACATCATAGGGCGTCACCCCCGGATGGTCCGGCTTTACGAGCTGATCGCCCAGGTCGCCCAGACCACGGCCACGGTGCTCATCACGGGTGAGAGCGGCACCGGCAAGGAGCTCATCGCCCGCGCCATCCACCGCCAGGGCCCCCGGCGGGGCCAGCCTTTGGTCGCGGTGAGCCTGGCGGCCATTCCCGAGCTGCTCCTCGAGTCCGAGCTGTTCGGCCACGAAAAGGGGGCCTTCACCGGCGCCCACGCCAAGAAACCGGGGAAGTTCGAGCTCGCACACGGCGGCACCCTCTTCCTCGACGAAGTAGGAAGCCTCCGTCTGGACCTGCAGGCCAAGCTTCTCCGAGTCCTGCAGGAGCGGGAGGTGGAGCGCCTCGGTGGCACGCGAAGCGTAAAGATAGACGTGCGGATCATTGCCGCGACCAACACAAACTTGAAGCAGGCCGTGAAGGACCGAATCTTCAGAGAGGACCTCTACTACCGGCTCAATGTGGTCCCGCTCACCGTCCCGCCCCTTCGAGCCCGGCGAGAGGACATCCCGTGGCTCGTGGACCACTTCATCAAGAAGTACAACCGGGAGTTCCACAAGGAGGTGCGCAGCGTCTCTCAGGGCGCCCTGCCCGTGCTCCTGGAGTACCCGTGGCCCGGCAACGTGCGGGAGTTGGAGAACATCATCGAGCGCTCGGTGGCGCTGGCCACTGGGCCGGTGATCCGGCTCAAGGATCTCCCGCTCGACCTGGCTCTGCCCGAGCATGGGGTGGGGGGGACCGACGAGGTCGCGGTGCCCCTCAAGGAGGCTCGGGAGCAATTCGAGCGGCAGTACATCCTGCGGACGCTGGAACGCGTGGACGGGAACCTGAGCGAAGCCGCCCGGCGCCTGGGCGTCCACCGCAACACCCTCTTCGTGAAGCTGGCGAACTGGAGGATCCAGCGGCGGGGTCCCGAGGAGGGGCTAGAGCGAAAGCTCCCGCCGGGGCTAGCTGGGCCGTGAGGCCCTCCCGGAGCTTGAACGTCGTGCTCACCGTTGGCGGATCCTGAAGTGACCCTGCACGTCGTTGTAGCGCTCGGTGCGAACCCCCTCCAGGACGCTCAGGCTGACCTCGGCCCGGTAGCCCACCACACTGCCAGGCTCTAGAGGGCCGATGTATGTGGACTTGGTGTCGCTGAGGCCCCAGTCTATCAGCTTGTCAGCTCGAGTGAGGAGGGACCAAGGATATGAGCCTGCGTAGTAACTCATAATTGAGGGTTACCCTCCGGTAAGCTGTAGATCATAACTCAGGGTTACTCCCTGGGCGCCGGCGCGGTGGGTCGCCGACGCTCCCTTGGGCCAGTCGGACGCAGCTAGAGAGGCTGATTGTGGGGGGTACTCAGATATGGCCCGGCCCCACAGAAGCGATCCTGAACCCCATACGCGATGGCGGAGTGGCTCGATGTCAATCATTCCGACCTCTCCATGGTCGCGGAGGGCTCGGGGCCGCCGTTGCGATGTGGATCAGGTGCGGCTAGAGCCCACAGGCGCTCGAGCTCCCGCTCGATCTGGCGGCGCAGCTGGAGCGGGTTCAGGCTCTGATAGAGCGCCTCGAGCTCCTGGCGTTTGCCCGGGGGGAGCACGCCCGAGGCGCA
>JBHIAB010000206.1:0-5892 GCA_046758385.1 Methylomirabilia bacterium
TGACGCGGGCCCGAAAATGTTAGTCCCTTTGGTAGCGTGAAAATCGAGGCTAGTGCAGCAGGCGCGAAGAGCCGCCCTGTTGGAACTGCCGCCCATGGTGTGGGGAGGGCTGACGGCGTCGGTTCCGGCTACCGGCACCGGCTGGGTTTCTGCTGTCGCCGTCTACCAGGCATGCGGCGCTTACCTCCACTGTCCCAAAACCCTGCCCTTTCGGGACGGGGTCGGCTCTGCAAACGCACGCCATTCTCCGCCCGGTGACCGTCTCGACGCGTCCGGAGCGTATCGAGGTGGGTGACTGGTGCGCCCGGGAGTCAGGGTCGTGGCGATGGGTAAGAATAGGCCCTTGACTCGCTCGACCGCATTGACTTATAAAGGTGACGCTTTGAGTCCTGCTTGGGCGCCTTAACGGGCTCGGCGCTAGGACGGTACCTGAGCGGAGGCGAGCAACAGATGCTTGCCAGCCGGCCCGCCTTGATGGGCAACCCCCTGCTGCTCCTCATGGACAAGCCTACGCCGGGGCTGGTGCCCTTGCTCATCCGCAATCTGACTGACCAGGTTCTGAAGCTGAAACGGAGGGCGTTGGGGGTCCGCTGGCCAACGGGATTTACCTGACCGATCACGGGAAGGGACGCGCAAGACCCTGGAAGCGGATGAGGAGATTCGAAGGAAAGATCTACTGGCGTGAGCGCGTGATGCCGAGGTTGAGCGGGGGCTCCCCTTCGAGTCCGAGAGGATTTCAAGACCTGATTCCAGAGGAGGAATGACGATGAAGCACATGGAGCGTCGAGAGTTTCTCAAGACCGGCGTGGCCGCGGGAGCGGCAGTTGGCGTCCTGGGTGTCCCCGCTGTGCTCCGAGCTCAGGATGTCATCAAGGTCGGCCACATGACGCCGCGGACCGGGTTTCTCGGACAGCTGGGCGCCTACGGCGTGATGGGGGCGGAGATGGCCGTAGATGAGGCCAATGCTCAGGGCGGCGTCCTTGGGCGAAAAGTTAAGTTGTTCAAGGAGGACACTCCGAAACCTGGCGTGGCGGTGACCAAGGCCCAGAAGCTCATCGAGCGCCAGAAAGTTCACTTCCTGATCGGCGAGATCTCCTCGGCCTCGGGGCTGGCGATCAGCGAGGTCGCCCAGCGGAACAAGATCCTCTACGTCAACACAGGCTGGAACTCCGACGCGGGGAGGGGCGCCCGCTGCCAACGCTACCTCTTCCACGTGGAAGGCGGCAACACCATGTACACGAAGACGATCGGGCGCTGGCAGCAGCGCCATGGGAAGATCAAGGGGGTGCGGTGGTACTTCCTTACGGCGGACTACGCCTTCGGGCATGACCTCTACCGGGTCTCCTCGAGGTTCCTGCGCGACAACGGCGGAATAAATCTCGGCAATGACATGGTCCCCACAGGCACGCTCGACTACAGCTCCTACATCTTGAAGCTGCGGGCCATCAAGCCCGACCTGGTGTACCTGAACCTGGCCGGGACCGACCAGACCACGTTCCTCAAGCAATACCGGGAGTTCGGGGCCCCCTTCCCGCTCGCTGGCGGGGTGATGGACACGGTCCCCTTCTGGGCGGCCGGGATCGAGGCGTTGAGCGGGTACTGGCAGAGCCTCTGGTACCACGATCTCAAGGAGCCCGGCTCCCCGGAGTTCACCGCTCGCTTCACGAAACGTTACGGCAAGCCCCCAGACAACCAGGCCTGGGGCGACTACATCGGGATCAAGATCGTCCTCCAGGCGATCGCAAGGAGCAAGAGCCTCAAGAGCCAGGACCTGGTCAGGTACCTCGAGAAGGGGGCGAGGTTCGACATCCTCAAGGGGCGAGAGGCGTGGTTCCGCGACCGGGACCACCAGCTCCTGCAGACCATGTACGTGGTCAAGGTGAAGGACAAGGCCCAGGCCCGCGACCAGTGGGACATCTTCGAGATCGTGGAGCCCGTCCCGCCGAAGGGGGAGTCCCTGGAGCTCATTCAGCCCACCGAAGCCGAAAATCCCTGCACATTGCCGGCGCTCTGAGCGCCATCGTTTGAGTGAGGCAGGGCGGGCCCGCCAGACCGGGCCCGCCCCGTCGGCCATGCCGCCGCTCACCCTCCCTATCTTGCTCGAGCACGTCGCCAACGGGCTGCTGGTCGGCGCCTACTACATCACGCTCGCGCTCGGCCTCTCGCTCATCTTTGGCATCGGCGGCGTCATTAACCTTGCCCACGGGGCCTTCTACGCGCTGGGGGCATATCTGGCGGTGGAAGTCCAGGGCCTGTGGGGCTTCGGCCCGGCGCTGGTCATCTCGCCGGTACTCGTCGCCCTTGTGGGGATGGCAATTGAGGCGGCTTTCCTCCGCCGCCTCTACCGGGGAGATCCGCTTCTGGGGCTCCTCTTCACTTTCGGCCTGGCCATGGTGGGCGAACAGGCCATCCGCATCGTCTGGGGTGCCACGGGCCTCCCCTTTCACATCCCGGAAGACCTCCGGGGCTTCGTCACCTTCAGCGATTTCCTCTACTCCCGCTACCGGCTCTTCGCCATCTCCGTGACTGCGATCGCGGTCGCGGCCCTCTGGCTCGCGCTCGAGAAGACTCGGTATGGGATGATCGTGCGGGCTGGCACCCGCGACCCGGAGATGGTCCGGGCCCTGGGCATCAGCCTCCGTCCGGTTCTCACGGCGGTCTTCGGGGCTGGGGTGGGGCTGGCCGGGATGGCCGGAGTGCTCTCCGCGCCCTTGGCGGGCATCCATCCCGCCATGGGGAACGAGATTGGCATCGCGGCCTTCGTGGTGGTGGTGATCGGTGGCCTCGGAAGCTTTTGGGGCCCGGTCCTGGCGGGGCTGCTCGTAGGAGTCATCCGGAGCCTTGCGGTCCTCTTCTGGCCACCGGCCGCTGAGGCGTCCATGTACGCGCTGATGGCCTTGGTGCTCCTGCTGCGCCCGCGGGGGCTGCTTGGAGAGCGCTGGGAGCAGTTCGATTGAGCGCACGGCTCTGGCGCCACCCGCTGGCGCTCCTGGCAGCCGGGCTCCTCATCCTCCCCGCGGTGATGCCCTGGTTCGGGACCACCACCTCGGTGGCCACCGAGATCGCCATCTTCATGCTGGTAGGGTTCGGCTTCAACCTCCTCCTAGGGTACACGGGCCTGACCTCCTTCGGCCACGGCGCCTACCTGGGCCTGGCCGCGTATGCAGCGGCGTTGACCCAGATCCACCTGGTCAAGGGGTTTTGGGTCCCCCTCGCCGTCGGCCTGGGGACCGCGGTCGTCCTCGGGGGCATGTTGGGGTTCCTGATTCTGCGCCGCCGGGGGGTCTACTTCGCGCTGCTGACCCTGGCCTTCACCCAGATGTTCTTCTACATCGTCTACCGCTGGACCGCCCTCACCGGTGGGGAGAGCGGGTTGGGTGGGATCGTCCGTCCGTCGTTCCTCGGCCTGGACCTCACCTCCCGGCTCAATTTCTATTACGTGACGGCAGCGATCGTCTTCACCGGCGCGTTCTGCACCTGGCGGATTGTCCATGCCCCCTTCGGCACTGTCCTCCAGGCGATCCGCGAAAACGAGCGACGCGCCACCTTCCTTGGCTACGATGTTCGGCGCTACAAGTGGGCCGCCTTTGTCCTCTCCACCGGCCTCACGGGGCTCGGCGGCGTGCTCCTCGTACTGCTCAAGCAGTTCGCCTACGCGGACCTCGTGCACGTGGCCATGTCTGGGGAGATCCTCGCCATGACGCTGGTGGGAGGCATGCGGCATTTCCTCGGGCCCGCTGTCGGGGCGGCGTTCTTTATCCTCTTCCGGGAAGTGCTCACGAGCTTCACCGAGAACTGGCTCCTCTACTTCGGGCTCCTCTTCATGGGCTTCATCCTCTTCTCTCCTGACGGGATTCTCGGCGTCTTCCGCCGGCTCTTGGGCCTTCTGAAACCAGAGGTGGCCGAGCTGGCCGCCATGGCGGGCCGGCTCGTGCCGGCGCCTGGCTCAGCCGGCGTGGCTCTGACGGGTCGCGTACAGCCGCAGACTGGCGAGCTCCTCGTGGAGGCACGCGGCCTGACCAAGCGCTTCGGCGCGGTCCCCGCAGTGGACGGCGTGGACCTGGAGATCCGCGCCGGCGAGCTCAGGGCTATCATCGGCCCTAACGGCGCGGGGAAGACCACGCTCTTCAACCTGCTTTCGGGGCTCTTCCCGCCCGACGCCGGAACCATGCGCATCCTCGGTCGGGCCGCGAATGGGCTACCGGCTGACCGCATCGTGGAGCTCGGCCTCTCCCGCTCCTTTCAGATCCTCAGCATCTTCCTGGAGCTCTCGGTCTTCGAGAACGTGCGCCTCGCGGTGCAGGCCCGAAGCGCGAAGCGCTTCCACCTCTGGCGCCCCGCGACACACTTCGACGAGATCACTCGGGAGACCCGAGAACTTATCCGCCTGGTCGGGCTTGAAGGTGTGGAGTCTGCCACGGCTTCCTCCCTCTCTTACGGGGGGCAACGCCTTCTCGAGATCGGCCTGGCCCTGGCCACACGGCCAACGGTGCTCCTCCTGGACGAGCCGCTCGCGGGGCTCTCCAGCGCGGAGCGGGAACGGGTGGCCGCGTTCATCAAGGGCCTCGCCCGGGGAGTCACCGTGGTCCTCATCGAGCATGACATCGATCGCGTGCTGGCCCTCTCCGACCGGATCACCGTCCTGCACCAGGGCCGCGTCATTGCCGACGGGACGCCAGCCGGAATCCAGGAGCACCGAGAGGTGAGGGCGGCGTACCTTGGTGGGCGCGCGGCCCCGGCGCCTGTCGCCCCCGCCGTTGTCCCCGCCGTCCGGTCTCTCATCACCGTGGGTGAGGTGGACACCTTCTACGGGAAAAGTCATATCCTCCACGGCGTCTCGCTCGAGGTCAGGGCTGGGGAGGTGGTCGCGCTGCTCGGCCGGAACGGCGCCGGCAAAACCGCGACGCTGAACACGATCATGGGGCTCCGACCGCCTCGGAGGGGCAGCATCAGGTTCTGCGGGCGGGAGATCGCTGGCGCGCCGCCGGAAACGGTGGCCCGCCTGGGGATCGGGCTGGCTCCTCAAGGGCGCCGCGTGTTCCCGAATCTGACCGTGGGCGAAAACCTGGCGATTGCGCGCATGGCCCGGGACGGTCTTGGGCGGAACGAGGAGAAAGTGGTTGAGCGCTTTCCCAAACTCCGGGACCTCTGGCGGGCCAGGGCCGAGACCCTCTCGGGTGGCGAGCAGCAGATGTTGGCCATCGCCCGCGCCCTGGTGGGAAACGTGGAGCTGCTCCTTCTGGACGAACCGTTCGAAGGGCTGGCGCCGGCGGTCGTGTCGGAGGTCTTCGAGGCTGTCCAGGGGATCCGCGGGGAGACCGCTATCCTCCTGGTAGAGCACAATTTGGACTTGGCGCTGGCGCTAGCCGATAGGGTGTATGTCCTCGACCGAGGCGCGGTCACCCACGCGGGACCCGCCCGAGCGCTTTTGGAGGACCTGGATCTCAGACGTCGGATCCTCTGGTTCTAGTGGCACCGCGGCAAGCTCTTGCCGAGGGGGCGGGGGCGACGGTAGTTGCGATCGTGCTACCACGCTGCTACCAGAACACGCGCCCGGGGGCATCGAGGAGCACCATGGGCTACTCGGGTTCTCCGAAATTCGCGGGGATAGGTCGTCTTGGGTCTGCTCAGTTTGGTCCTGGACCGATTCGTAATCAGCAGGTCCTGGCGGGGGCACAGAACGGGGCTTACTGGTCTACCACTGTGCTGAGACCCGCAAGTGGTGAGGGTCCGGGGCCACTTGGGCAGGCGTGTCTAGGATCAGCCGGCCCCTCTGGCTGTCCCAAAACCCTGCCCTTTCGGGACGGTTCAGTTTGGCAACACCTTGCCATACTAGTCGGAAGTTCCCTTGCGTTGTAGCGCGGAAGTCATTGAAACACCGGCAGAAAAGTA
>JBHIAB010000207.1:0-5859 GCA_046758385.1 Methylomirabilia bacterium
CCGGTGAGCCCGTGATGGATCCAGGTCCAGTCCAGGGCTCGGATGAGGCCCTCGGATTGCGCGAGATCGATGAACTGTCCCTCGCCGGTCCGGTCACGCCAGTAGAGCGCGACCAGCACGGCAACGGCGGACAGGAGGGCTCCGAAGTAGTCGCCGATCCAGGCCCCGGACTTCAGAGGATCTCGCTCGGGAAAGCCGGTGATGGTGGCCATGCCGCTCACCGACTGGGCGATGGCGTCGTAGGAGGCCCGGCCCTGGGAGAAGGTGCCCCACTGCCCGAAGCCCGTGTTCGCCACGTAGATGAGGCGGGGATTCAGTTCCCGGAGCTGGCGGTAGCCGATCCCCCACTTGGCCTCCATCGTGCCGGCTCGAAAATTCTCGACGACCACGTCGGACTTAGCCGCCAGGGCCTTGAACAGCGCCTGCCCCTCGGGGACCCGGACATCAAAGGCCACCTGGTACTTGTTGCGGGCCTCGTTGAGCCAGGCGAGGGCCGCGTTCTTCCAGAAGCGGCCTCGAGGCGTGATCAGGCGGAGCGGGTCGCCGATTCCCGGCAGCTCCACCTTGATCACTTCCGCCCCGAACTCCCCCAGGAACGAGGGGGTCGCGGGCCCGAGGAGCAGGGTGGCCAGCTCCAGAACCCGCACTCCCCGGAGCGCCTCGGGCTTGGAGAAGACCCGATCGAGCCGGAACGCCTCCTCGGTCCACTGGAAGTAGTCGTCTGGCATCGTTCCCTCCCGCCGTCGGTCCACCGGATCACCCGCAAACCCGCCAGAATGCGCCGATCATCTTCGGCGGCAAGATGCCCATGACCATAGCACCGGCAATGTTCGCACTTCAACCAAGTTCCGCCCAGCGGCCGTCGCGACTTTCCCTCAACCTACAGTTCGCTCACGTTGCCCGGGTCAGGCGCATACCCCAACCCAGGCCGAGGCTCCGGGCTCATGAAGCTGACCATTCACCCCCTCTTGCCGATCTCCCCGCTCGGGGTATACAGGTTAGGATCTCCCATTTGCCGTCCCGCCAAGACCAAAGTCCGACCCTGACATGCTCGCGCCGCGCTGGCCGGGATCGGGGTTAGAAGGCAGTGATCGTCGGAAGCTGCCGAGGGGAAGGTTTAGCGGCGGCGGCGAGGCGAACTGCGCCGAGCGTTGGCCTGCTTTCGCTGAGCCGACGCCTTGGCTCGCTTTCGGGGGGCTGGGCGTCGAGCCTTTCTAGCAGGTTGGCGCCTCGCCCTGCGGCGCCGGGCCTTGATCGCGTGCCAGATTTTCTCCGGCGTGAGCGGAAGGTCCAGGTGCTCGATCCCGAGGGGAGCCAGCGCGTCAAGCACGGCGTTGGCGATGGCGGCAGTAGACCCGATAGTGGCCGACTCGCCAATGCCTTTCACCCCTAAAGCAGTCCGCGGGGAAGGCGTCGTCGTGTGAGCGATGTCGAAGCTCGGCAGGTCCTGCGCCTTCGGCACGGCGTAGTCCATCAACGACCCGCTTAGGAGCTGGCCGCTTTCATCGTAGAGCACGGCTTCATACAGCGCCTGCCCGATGCCCTGCGCCAGGCCACCGTGGACCTGCCCATCGGCGATCAGAGGGTTCACGAGGAGCCCACTGTCATCGACCGAGATGTAGCGTCTGAGCTTCACCTGACCGGTATCGAGGTCCACCTCGACTGCGGCAATGTGGGACCCGAACGGAAAGAGAAGGTCCCCTCCGTGGAAGTCCTCCTTCGCTTCGAGGGCGGGCTCGAGATCCGCAGGGAGCCTCCCGCTGAACGCGGCATCCGCGACCTGTTCCCACGTCACCTGCCGATCCGCCACGCCCCGGACTCGAAAGACGCCGCCGTCGAGGACGATGTCGTCGGCCAGGGCCTCCAGGAGATGGGCTGCGATCCGCCGCGCCTTGTCTCGCACCCGGCGAGCATTGGCAAGTGCGGCCATCCCGCCGCGCGCCAGACTCCGGCTGCCGTAGGTGCCCATGCCGTTGCGCACCAGCTTGGTATCGCTGTGGATCACGGAGATGCGGTCGAGGGGGAGCTGCAGCTCGTCGGCAACCACCTGGGCAAAGGTCGTCTCGTGCCCCTGCCCGTGGGGGGACGTGCCCGTGATCACGGTCACCCGCGCGTCTGGACCCACAACGACATCGCCAACCTCTTCCTCGACGAAGCCACAAATCTCGACATAGGAGGCAAGCCCGATCCCTACGAGCCGCCCGGCTCGACGCGCGCGCGCCTGCTCCTCCCTGAGCGCTCTGTAGTCGGCGCGGGCTAAGGCGGCCTCGAGGGCGCCAGCATAATTTCCGCTGTCATAGCTGGGTCCCATGGGCGCCTGATACGGAAAGGCCCCAGGCGTGATGAAGTTCTTTCGGCGCACCTCTGCCGGATCCAGGCCGAGCTTGGCGGCCAGCCGGTTGACCATCCGCTCGATGAAATAGGCCGCTTCAGGCCGGCCTGCGCCGCGGTACGCAGCCGTACCAGTGGTGTTGGTGAAGACGCCGAGGACTTCGGCTCGAACCGCCGGGATGTCGTAGCAACCCGTGGCCATCTGACCCGCCAGGACAGGCAGGAACGGGCCATCGCTGAACAGACACCACCCGAGATTGCCGATGATGCGCGTGTCGAGGGCCAGGATGCGTCCGCTGCGATCCGCGGCGAGCCGCATGTGGGCCACCATGTCCCGCCCATGGGAGGTGGACTGGATGTCCTCACGCCGGCTCGCCATCCAGCGGACCGGGCGTCTCAGCTTCCGGGCCAGGAACGGCGCGATCAGATCCTCGGGATAGAGCGCGACCTTCGAGCCGAACCCGCCGCCCACCCGCGGGGCAATGACCCGCAGGCGATCTTCGGACACCCCGAGATGCTCGGCCACCCAGCCGCGAAGCAGGTGGGGGTTCTGGGTGCTCGCCCACAAGGTGAGCTGATGACTCTTCGCGTCGTAGTCAGCGGCGACGCAGCGCGGCTCCACGGCCACCGCCATCAAGCGCTGGTTCACCATGCGCGCTTGGACGACCACAGGCGCCCGCGCAAATGCGCGGTCCACGTCTCCCGCCGTGCGCAACCACCGGATCCCCACATTGGTGCCAAGATGCTCGTACACGAGCAGCGCGCCGCGAGCCAGCGCGGCCTCCGGGTCAATCACAGCCTCAAGCGGCTCGTACTCGATGACGAGCGCCTCGAGCGCGTCTGCTGCAAGCTCCGGAGTTTCGGCGACCACCACCGCCACCGGCTGGCCGACACACCGCACCCGGCCCTGGGCAAGGACCTGGCGCCCCTCCCCCCTGACCTCATCGAAGGCGTCCCGGGGAATGATCATGTCGATCGCGCCCACGTGGGGGTTCAGATCGTCCGCGGTCAGGACTGCCACGACGCCCGGCATGCGCCGGGCCGGGGCGGCATCGATGCGTCGGATCTCGGCGTGGGCGTAAGGGCTCCGCGCGAAGGCCACATGGAGGGCGTGAGGCAAATCGATGTCAGCGACGTAGGGGTCCTCCCCCGTGATGAGCCCCGGGTCTTCACGCCGCGGGACCGCCATGCCGACGTGCTGAGCTACCATGGATCACCTCATCCCGAGAGGACCCAGCAAGGAGAGGGACACACCCAGAGGGCCGCTCGATCGACGAGCGGCCCTCGGCTTATGACCAGAGCGGGCGCGTGTCCCTACTGTCCGATTGCGTGCTGCCGGTGCTGTAAGTAGGCATTCCGGACGGAGGTGTAGAGATCGAGCACCGACTCCTCGACCCCTTCATAGAGCTCAAGGTTCAGCGAGCGCTCGTTGACGGCGTCGCCCACGCCGACGCCGACGGGGACCTCGACCGGCGCGAAGTAAGTGAGGGGGTTGAGAAAGACATCGACTGCCGCCCCCACCCCGTCGCGAACCGTGAGCGGCGGCAGCAACGGCAAGATGAGATACGGGCCCGGCCCAACGCCCCAAACCGCCAGCGTTTGGCCAGTATCCTCTACACTCTTCTCGATGCCGAAGCCGTTCTTGGCCACGTCGAAGAGACCACCGAGCCCGAGGGTGCTGTTGATGACAAAGCGAGCCAGCTCGCGGGCCGCCCCACCGACCTTCAGCTGGAGCAAGTTGTTCACCAGCCGCGGGACAAACCCGACGTTGCGAAACAGGTTGCGGAGCCCTCGCTGGACGGGATCGGGAAGCACGGCGTCGTATGCGGTGGCAACCGGCTTGAGGACGTGCCGGTCCACCCCCCGGTTGAAGCCGAACACACTTTGATTAAACGGCTCCCACGGGTCATACTCCGGCAGGTCCTGTTCAGCGGCCGCGTCGAGCTCCGTCGTCTCCTCCGCTCCACCTCGAGGCTTCAGGGCCAGCTCAAGGTGCTCTCGCGGGGCCGCCGGGCTCTCGAACGACGCAGGCACGACCATCCTTCCCGGCCCTGCCTCAGCAAATTCCACTGAGGGCTCTGGCCCCGGTGCCGGGAGGGCCACCCCAGGCACGGGCGGAGCCGCCTCGAGCCCGCTCCCGGACGATCCCTGGACGACAGCGCTGACGCCGGCACACCCGCTGAGCCACACCCCAACAAGCCCGATAAGCACGCCCCACATTGGTCCGCGTATGCGTTGAGCCATGGCTCTCCTTCCCCGTAGGTCCACGATCCGCTCCCCGTCTAGACGGCCAGCGCCCTCGATCAGACGTCTTACCCCGCGATATGATCAAAACACACTAACAAAGTCATCCTACTTGTGAGAAACGCCCAACCGCAAGCGGATGTTTCTGCGCATCCCCGCGGGGCTCGGCAGAGCCTCTTGCGCTCCTCAGGTCAAATCTTGTGGACGCCGATCCGAAACTCAGGACGGCGGCCACGGTCGCCGGGAGAGACCTCGAGACAGGCCATGAGGGTGGGCTTTGTGATTCCGGCCTCGGGTCTCTTTCGGATCGGGGTGGACTGTTTCACCCGCGAGCGCTATGTTAGAATGCGTGCCCGATGCGAACTCCGATTAAGCCACTGCCTGCCGCCGTCCTGAGCTGGACAAACCGAGTCCGCTGGCTCCGCCGGCTGGACGCTGTCGCGGCGTGGGTCCTCCTGTGGGCCCTGGCTGCGCCACTGCTTCAAGGCATAAGCGGGACCGCCCAGGCCGTGCTGGCCGCGGCGCTCGTAGGCCTCGGCTCCTTGGTCGCTCCGCTGCGCGCGCGCTGGCGGCCGATCTCCGCATGGGCGGCCCTCTCTATCAGCCGACCACTCCGTGCGGGAGACCGGGCGTGGCATGTGACTCCGGAGGAAGCCGAACTCGTCATTGTCACCGCCCGGCAGGGCCTCCGCGTGGTAATCGCCCATCGGGGACAGGGCCCGGCCGAGGGGATCGCCGTCCGCCGGACCCGCGTCCTCCTCCTCCCTGCTGACTCCCTGTAGCTGTATTTCTCGCGAGCCAACGCGTTCCGGCTGAGTCCCGCCAACTAAAGCCCCGTTACCCGACGACATCGTCGCGGACGAGAAGGCAAGTCATGCTGAAGCGAGCGACCGTGGAGAGCGTGGCCGAAGCCTACCTGGAACTGCTCGCGGCCCGCAGGGTTGAGTTCTTCTTCGCGAACGCCGGGACAGATTTTGCGCCGATCATCGAGGCCTATGCCAAACGGGAGGCCCAGGGGCAGGTGCTCCCCCGTCCCATCACCGTCCCCCACGAGACGACCGCCGTCGCCATGGCCCACGGCTACACCATGGTGACCGGTCGACCGCAGGTCGTCATGGTCCACGTGATCGTGGGGACGGCCAATGCCCTCGCCGGCATCATCGGCGCGGCGCGCGCCCACGTCCCGATCCTGTTCACTGCCGGGCGCACCCCACTGACCGAAGCCGGGCTCCCCGGTGCCCGCGACAGGCACATCCACTGGGCCCAGGAGGCGTTCGACCAGGG
>JBHIAB010000208.1:0-5828 GCA_046758385.1 Methylomirabilia bacterium
CGCAGGGTCCCAATGACGATCCCAAGCCATCTGACCATGACTGGTCAGATAACCCCATCAGTCCGAAAAGCGCAACAAAATCGTGACGGACGACCTTTCAGGAGGGACGCGTTCAGCAGGGTGGGAGGAAGGCGCGGAAGGAGGGGAGTCAGATCCCCTCCCTCCGAGCCAAATTGTCAATATTCGGCGGGCACTTTCACGCGCCCCTCGGCGTCGTACAGATACACCGAACCCGACTCCTCGTCGCGGGTCTTCTTATGGGCGCCGTCGCAGAAGGGCTTGTTCTTGGAGAGCCCGCAGCCGCAGATCCCGATCGTCTGGCCCCCCTGCTCCACCTTGTACGGCTCGCTTCGATCATGCTTCACCAATCTGGCCACCCGCTCACCCCCTTTCGATGACAAATTCCCTCGCGCTGAGCATCCTTCCTTTTGATCGAACACACAGCTCGAGGGATTCTACTCTGCGCTGGTGATGGCCTGCACAGCCTCCGGGTTCTCGAGGGAAGAGAGATCGCCCGGATCTCGCCCGAGGTGTGCGGCGCGGATGACCCGCCGCATGATTTTGGCGCTCCGTGTCCTGGGGAGGTCCCGGACGAAGAGCACCCGCTCAGGCCGGAGGGCTTTGCCCATCTGGCGCGTGACCAGCTCGGTCAGCTCGGCCCGCAGGGATTGGGAAGGGCTCTGACCCGGCTTGACCATGACGAAGCAGATCACCGCCTCGCCCTTGACTTCATGCGGGACGCCGATCGTGCCGGCCTCGGCGACAGCCGGGTGACCCACCAGCACAGACTCCACCTCCGCCGGGCCAACCCGCTTACCCGCAATCTTGAGGGTGTCGTCGGAACGCCCGTGCAGGAACCAGAATCCATCGGCGTCGATCACAGCCCAATCCCCGTGAACCCAGACGCCGGGCCACCGGGACCAGTACGTCTGCTCGTAGCGAGTCGGATCCTGCCAGAACCCTCGCGTCATCCCCGGCCACGGCCGGGTGATGACGAGCTCTCCCACCTGGCCGCGCACGGGCTTGCCGTCCTCATCGAACACCCTCGCGGCCATACCGGGGATGGGGCCGGCGAAGGAGCAAGGCTTTATCGGCGCAACGAGAAAACAGCCGAGGATCCCTCCCGAGTTCTCGGTGCCGCCCGTATAGTTGATGATGGGCAGGCGCCCCCGGCCCACGGTGTCGAACAGCCAGAGGTATGGCTCGGGGTTCCAGGGCTCCCCGGTAGAGCCGAGAATCCGTAGGGTGGAGAGGTCGTGGCGGCGCACGGGCTCACTCCCGTGAGGCATTAACGACCGCACCGCCGTCGGCGACAGGCCTATCACCGTGACCCGATGCTTGGCTGCCAGCGCCCACAAACGGTCTGGCCCGGGGTAGTCCGGTGTGCCCTCGAAGAGGAGTGCCGTGGCGCCCCGGAGGAGAGACCCCAGGATGAGCCAGCCACCCATGAGCCAGCCCATGTCAGTCAGCCAGAACACCGTGTCCGCCTCACCCACGTCGAAGACGTAGGCCACGTCGCTGGCCACCTTCAGGCCGAGCCCTCCCTGAGTCAGGACAGCCCCTTTCGGCCGGCCCGTCGTCCCCGACGTATAGATCAAGAGGCAGGGGCGGTCTGCCTCCCCAGGTTCCGCAGGAGCCTCAGAGGATTGACCGGCCACCGCCTCGTGCCACCAGTGATCCCGCGCTGCTGTCCAGGGAATCTCGACGCCGAGCCGCCGAACCACCAGCATGTTGCGCACGGTCGGACACTCCGCGAGGGCTTCGTCAGCGACGGCCTTAGTGGGAACGACCCGGCCTCGGCGCGGGAAGGCATCCGCGGTGATCAGGAGCTTCGCCCCTGAGTCCTGGAGGCGGGTGGCTATGGCCTGCGCCCCGTACCCCGAAAAGCACGGCGTGAAGATGGCACCGATCCGGATGATCGCCAGGGCGGCGACGGCTGCCTCCGGACTCATGGGGAGAAAGAGCCCGACGGTGTCGCCCGTCCCGATGCCGAGTCGCCTGAGGGCATTGGCAAGGCGGTTTACCTCCTGGGACAGCTCCGTGTAGGTCAACGTGCGGACCTGACCGTCCTCCGCCTCCCAGAGCAGCGCCGGCTTGCTGCGACGGGGAGAGGTCAGGTGCCGGTCCACGCAGTTGGCTGCCAGGTTGATCTCGCCCCCCTCGAACCACCGCGGCCAGGCAATCCCGCCTGAGGCGTCGAGGACCCGCCTGTACGGGCGCGTCCACTGAAAATCCAGATCTCGGGACACCGCATCCCAGAACCACTCCGGGTCCTCCACCGAGCGGCGCTGGAGAGCTTCCAGCGACGCAAGCCCGTGTCGGGCCATGAAGCGACCGATACAGCTCCGCGCCGCCACCTCGGGGGTCGGACGCCAGACGATCTCGCTGGTGCCCCGACTCACGACAGCCCCGTGAGTTTGTTCTGCCATTGCTCTAGACCCCCTTGACACGGCCCACCGGCTCAAGTCCTGCCATCATTTGCGCCGACTCGTGCTCGTCCTGTCCAACACGCTACCCGGGGCAGCCGCTCTCGTCAAGGCAAACGGCGGGAGACATTCCTGCTAATATACGTTGGGAATGGCTATGATCACGATCACTGTCCTGCCCGATGACCGCGAGCTTCAGGTGGTGCTCGGCACCACGATTCTCAAGGCCGCGCACGCCGCCGGGGTTGACATCACTGCCACCTGTGGAGGTCGCGGTCGCTGCACCTCTTGCCGGGTGAAGTTCGTGCAAGGCACCGTCCCACCTCCGACCATCATGGACACGCTCCAGCTCGGGGACGACCTGGTCCGCGAGGGCTACCGTCTGTCCTGCCAGTGCGCGATCACCGAACCCATCACAGTCCAGGTGGCCCCGGCGCTGGACGAGCAGGCCTTCCAGATCCTGGGGACCGACCGCGCTCTCGAGGACATGGCTAGAGTGACCATCGACGCTGGCATCGCCAAGCAGGTGGTCAAGGTCTCGCTCCCGCGGGAGGAGCATCATCAGACGTCGGACGTCGAGCAGCTCCTGGTGGCCATCGGCGCCGGCCACGACGTGCCGGTGGGAATCCTCAAGCAACTTCCCTCCTCACTCCGGGAGGGCTCCGGCGAGGTGACGGTCACCACCTTCGGGCGCCACGTGCTGGCCGTCGAGCGTGGCGATACGGCCATGCTGAAGTTCGGCTTGGCAGTGGACGTCGGCACCACCAGCGTGGTCACGACCCTGCTCGAGCTGGAGTCCGGAGAGCAGCTCGGCTCGGTGTCGAGCCTGAACCCGCAAGCGGTCTTCGGCGGCGATCTGATGTCACGCATCGCCTTCGCCCAGTTCAACGCGGGCAACCTCAAGAAGCTCCAGGGCCGGATCATCCACCTACTGAATGAGCAGATTGACCAGATTGTTCAAGAGACCGGCGTCCTTTCCAAATGGATCTACAAGGTAGTGGTGGTGGGGAACACCTGCATGCACCATATCCTCCTGGGGATCGACCCGTCGCACGTGGGCCTCGCCCCCTACGCCCCGGTGATGCGGCACCCGCTCGTGCTCCCAGCACGCGAGCTCTTCCTGAAGGTCAACCCGGAGGCGCGGGTCTGCCTGCTTCCCATCGTGGCTGGCTTCGTCGGCGCCGACGCCGTCGCCGTCGCCCTGGCAACGCGGATCTACGAGAGCCAGGAGATCCGGATCGCCGTGGACATCGGGACCAACGGCGAAGTGCTTCTCGGATCGAGGGACAGGCTCTGGGCTTGCTCGGCGCCGGCCGGCCCGGCCCTGGAGGGAGCCCAGATCAAGCACGGAATGCGCGGCGCGCTCGGAGCCATCGATAGGGTCTGGGTGGAAGACGGCGATCTCAGGATCCACACCATTGGTGAGACCGCCCCCCTCGGGATCTGCGGCTCCGGCATCATCGATGTCCTCGCTGCCCTCCTGGATCGGGGGGTCGTCGACCCGACCGGGCTGATCCGCGCCGAAGACGGGGACCGGCTGCCGTCGGGATTCAAGGATCGCATCCGCGTGCGCGGAGAGGGACGGGAGGTCATTCTGGTGCGGGAGGGCGAGGCGGGAGCGTCTGGGGAGATCGTCCTGACCCAGGATGATGTCCGCCAGGTCCAGCTCGCGAAAGGTGCCATCGCCTCCGGGGTGCGCATGCTCTTGCAGGTGGCCGGGATCCCCGAAGAGCAGGTCGCCGAGCTGATGCTCGCGGGCGGCTTCGGCAATTACCTATCGATCCAGAGCGCCCGGCGCATCGGGCTGATCCCGGGCCTCCCTGACGAGCGAATCCGCTACGTGGGTAATGCCGCCTCACTCGGCGCCCAGCTTTGTTTGGTTTCTGAGCCTCAGCGGGAGGAGGCTGAGCGGCTCGCCCGGCGCATCGAGCACATCTCCCTGGCAGCCCACCCCGACTTCCAGGACGTCTTCGTCGACTGCATGAGCTTCTCCCCATGAGCGCGAAATGGAAAGGTGGAGAACATCGTGAACAAGCTCGAACGAATCCGGGCAGCGATCCAGCGTGAGCCGGTGGACCGTGTCCCCTACGCCGTGTGGTGCCACTTCCCCGACGCCGATCGCTCCACCGTGGGGCTCGTGCAAGCCACGCTCAGGTTTCACCAGCGCTACGGCTCCGACTTCCTCAAGGTGACACCCCCGGCGGGGCACGCGGTGGAGGACTGGGGGTGTGTGGAGTCCGAAACTGTCCTGCCCGGCGGTAACCGTCCCTGCGCGAGCCACGCTGTCACCTCTGCCGCCGACTGGAAGAAGATCCGCCCACTGGACATCTCTGCGAGCGCCTACGGGCGGCACCTGGAGACGCTGGTGCGGATCATGATGGACCCGCGAGCGGATGCTCCAGTCGTGCCGACCGTCTTCAGCCCACTCTCCCTGGCACGCAAGCTCTCGGGTGATCGTCTGAACCAGGATCTCCGGGAGGGCCCCGAGGCGGTGGTGGAGGCGCTGGAAGCCATCACGGAGACCGTGACTCGCTTCGTGAGCCTGTGCCTCGACGAGGGGGTGGCGGGGATCTTCTTCGCGATTCAGGCCGCCTCCGCTCGGCTCCACACCGAGGAGGAGTACGCGCGGTTTGGGGAACCCTACGACCGGCGGATCCTCGAGGCTGCCATGGCCCGGGCCCCCCTGGTGATCCTCCACGCCCACGGTCATGAGCTGATGCTTGCCCGGCTGGCTCAACTCCCCGCGCACGCCTGGAACTGGGACGATCGGGTCGCGGGCCCCTCACTCAAAGAGGGCAAAAGGCAAGTGCCCGGTGCGGTGATCGGCGGGCTCAACCAGTGGGGCACCCTCAAGGAAGGGACGCCGGAAGAGATACGGGCGGAGGTGAAGGATGCCGTCGACCAGACCGCCGGGATTGGCCTGATCGTCGGCCCGGGCTGTGTCGTCCCGCCGCCGGTGCCTGACGACAACGTGGTCGCCGTGGTCCGCGCCCTCGGAGGGTCCATCAAGCCAGCCCTCTGATGCAGCGGGTCCTCGAGCCCGAGCTGATGGAGGACCCGGCGCAGGTCCTCGCCTATGCGCGGGCCGACTTCGCCGAAGTGAACCAGGGGTTCGTGGACCGCTTCCGCTCGACGTTTCCCGAGCTGACCGAAGGACGTGTCCTCGACCTCGGGTGTGGCCCTGCGGACATCCCGATCCGCCTAGCCCGTGGCCTGCCCGGTCTTTCAGTGGTTGCGGTGGACGGATCCCACACCATGCTCGCCGAGGCCCGGAAGGCGATCGCCGAGACGGGCCTGAGCGGACGGGTCCGCCTCGTCCAGGCTCGCGTTGCCGATCTCCCCTTCCCATTGCACGCCTTTGACGCCATCATCTCCAATAGCCTGCTGCACCACCTGAGCGAG
>JBHIAB010000209.1:0-5805 GCA_046758385.1 Methylomirabilia bacterium
GGGGCCAGGCACGCCCTGGTCAAGGCCCGCGCAGCCATCCACACGTTCACCGCCGAGCCGGTGAACCAGGAGGTGGAGGCCGGGCTTGCGATCAGCGCGAAGGCCTACGGGCGGGGGATGCGGGCTCTGGAAGAGCTCCAGTTCCGCCGGAAGGGGCTCGCAGTGTCGCTGGTCATCATCTTCGCCCTCATCGTGGGTTTTGTGCTCAAGATCCGCCAGCTCGACAGAAAGACGTAGCGGGGAGAGTGGGTAAGGTGAGGGGGGGATGAAGGATGAAGGTCAAGGGGGGAGAGGGCGAAGAAGGGAGAGACACGCGATGGCTGAGGACAGGCTGGACCACGAGCCGACCCGCAGGGGATTCCTTAACTGGTTCCTCGGTACGAGCGCCGGGGCGTTTCTTATCTCGGTGCTCTACCCGGTCAGCCGCTACCTGATCCCACCGAAGATCGAGGAATCCACGGCCCAGGCGGTGACGCTGCCGATCAAGCCCGAGAACGTCAAGCCGAACACTGGGCGGATCTTCAAGTTCGGAAACCGTCCGGCGATCCTCATCCGGACTCCTGCCGGGGAGCTCCGGGCCTTCTCCGCGGTCTGCACGCACCTCGGCTGCATCGTGCAGTACCGGCCCGATCTCAGCCACATCTGGTGCGCCTGCCACAACGGGCACTATGACCTGAGCGGCATCAACATCGCCGGCCCGCCTCCTCGGCCTCTCGATCCCTACGTCGTCAACGTGCGGGTGGATCAGATCGTCGTGAGCAAGAGCGCCTGACGATGGCGGCTCCCGGCTCGCCGCACGGCAGGCTCCGGATCTGGCTGGACGAGCGCATCGGCCTGGCCGAGGTGGAGAAGATCGTCAAGAAGAAGGAGGTTCCGCTCCACCGGCACAGCGTGTGGTACTACTTCGGCGGGATGGCCCTCTTTCTCTTCATGATCCAGGTCGCCACCGGCATTCTCCTCCTCCTGTACTACCGCCCGAGCGCCGAGGAGGCGTACGAGTCCATCCAGTTCCTGATGACCGAGGTGGAGTTCGGCTGGCTCATCCGCTCGATCCACTCGTGGGCGTCGAACCTGATGATCTTCATTGTGTTCATTCATCTGTTCAGCGTGCTGCTCCTAAAGGCGTACCACCCCCCGCGCGAGGTCACCTGGCTCTCGGGCGTGGGGCTCCTGGGCCTCGCCCTGGCCTTCGGCTTCACCGGCTACCTTCTGCCCTGGAACGAGCTGTCCTTCTTCGCCACCAGGGTCGGGGCCGAGATCACGGGAGTTGTTCCCCTGGTCGGTCCGTTTCTCGGACGGCTGCTCCGTGGTGGCGAGGACGTCACCGGGGCCACGCTCACGCGCTTCTATGGGATCCATGTGGCGGTTCTTCCGTTGGTCATCACCCTGCTCCTGGGGCTCCATCTCTTCCTCGTCCAGAAGCATGGCATGAGCGTTCCCCCCGGCGTCGCGCGGCAGGGTGGGGCGAAGCGCGCCATGCCGTTCTTCCCCAACTTCCTCCTGCGCGACTTGGTGGGGTGGCTCTGCGCGCTGGCGCTCCTGGCCGCGTTGGCGGCTTACTACCCGGCGGAGCTCGGCCAGAAGGCGGACCCGTTCGCGTCCGCGCCGGTCGGGATCAAGCCCGAGTGGTACTTCATGTTCATGTTCAAAACGCTGAAGTACCTGCCGAGCTACATCCTGAGCATTGAGGGGGAGGTGGTAGGCGTCGTCGGCTTCGGCCTGGGCGGCCTGTTCCTCCTGCTCATTCCGTTCCTGGACCGGCGGACGGCGCGTGGCGACCCAGGCCGCCTGTTCACCTGGATCGGCGTCGGCATTATCGTCTATATGATCGTGCTGACGTACCTCGGCTACACCGAGGTTGCAACGAAATGACACTGGCCCGAACGCTCGCCACGCTCCTACTCGGCGCGGGGCTCCTGGGCCCCGGCTTGGGGCTGGCTGGCGAGAGACAGGGAGATCCGGCGCGCGGCAGGGCGGCCTTCGAGGAGAAGCGGTGCTCCCGCTGCCACCTACCTCGCGGGCAGCCCGCGCTCGGGCCGGCGCTCGAGGAGCTCAGGAAGCCCCAGGGGTCGTTCCAGCTGGCGAGCCGGCTCTGGAATCACGTGCCGGCCATGTTCGCGGTGCTCGAGGTGGAAGGGCTCAAGTGGCCAGAAATCAGCGCTCTGGAGATGGCCGATTTGATGGCGTATCTCTGGGCCGACCCCGCGCGTGATCCGGCACCGGATCTCTTCAAGGGCCACGTGACGCTGATCCGGAAGGGATGCCTGAAGTGCCACAGCCTGAAGGGGGAGGGAGGGCCGGTCGGGCCGGACCTGGCGGAGCTGCGCTCGGACTACGAATGGCCGGCCGGATGGGCTGCCACCATGTGGACCCACACGCCGCGCATGGCCGAGGTTGCGGTGGCGCGGGCCGTGTTCTATCCACGCTTCTCCGGCGATGAGATGGGGAACCTGGTAGGGTTTCTTCGGAGCATCGCCGTGGCGTCGACGAAGTAACCCGCAAGATCCACCAACTAACCAACAGGAGGGAGGTGCCTATGCGATTCGCGCGGTTCGGAAGTTTGGCGCTCGTCATCGGGTTCGGAATCGGGCTCCTGGCCGTTCCCGCGGGTGACGCGAAGCTCAAGATCCCGAAAGACTTTACCTTCGAGCAGGGCAAGGAGAGCCCAGGGCCGGTCACCTTCAGCCATGCCAAGCATAAGGAGAACGTGAAGAAGTGCAGGGCCTGCCACGTCAAGGTCTTCAAGATGAAGCGGGGAAAGACAAAGGGCCCGTTCACCATGGCCCGGATGAAGGAGGGCAAGCTCTGCGGCACCTGCCACAATGGGAAGACCGAGATCGGGGGCAAGGTCGTGTTCGCGGTCGAAGCTGAAGACTCTTGTCAGAATTGCCACAAAAAGCGGTAGCGGTCTCTGGGTGATGGGCGCCAGGACCTAGGATGGGAAGGGACGACCAGACGGTCGATCGGCGCGCAGCGTGGCGCCGTCGCGGACCCTTCCTCCTAATGGCCCTGGCCGCCTCCCTGGTAGTCGGCGGTGCGGGGCTGGTCGGGCTTTGGGAGTTCAGCTCCAGCCCCACGTTCTGCAGCTCCTGCCACATCATGAGACCCTACGTCAACGCGTGGAAGAGCTCCACGCACAACGACGTGGCCTGCGTTCAGTGTCACTACCCTCCGGGCTTCCGCGACACGCTCTGGGTCAAGTACCAGGCCGTCTCCCAGGTGGCCAAATGGGCTACCCGGACATACAGCTCCAAGCCCTTCGCGGAGGTCGAGGACGCGAGCTGCCTCCGGTCGGGCTGTCACTCCCCGACCCAGCTCGAGACCGGCACGGCCGCCTCGAAGCTCGAAATCAAGTTCGACCACCGGCCACATTTAGAGCAGACGATCATGGGCCGGCAGCTTCGTTGCGCCAGCTGCCACTCGCAGATCGTGGTAGAAAGGCACTTCGAGGTCAACAAGTCCACCTGCTTCCTCTGCCACTTCAAGGGGATGAGGACGGGGCGGGAGCTCACGCCCATCGCCGGCTGCACCGGGTGTCACCAGGCGCCAAAGGGCGACATCGTCGTGGGCTCTATCCGGTTCAGTCACAAGGAGATGGTTCGGCGCGGGGTCGCCTGCCAGAAGTGCCACCTGAACGTCATCGAAGGGGAGGGGGAGGCGCCAAGTGCGCGGTGCTTCACGTGCCACAACCAGCCGGAGAAGCTTGAGCGCTACCCGGATACCCCGTTCATTCACGATTTTCACGTGGCGGGGCACAACATTGAGTGCGCGCGCTGCCACACCGAGATCAGGCACAAGCTGCCACCACTGATTGGAATGCCGGCGGCCGGACGCGTTTCGGGCACGCTCGCACGGGTACGTTTCGCTGCGGCCTGGCCGGGCCAATGAACCTCCCGTTCCGGAGCCTCGTTATCTTCGTGCTGGGGTGCACCGTCGCGTCCGCCTTCGCTCAGGTGGCCCAGCGTCCCGGCCCGCTGCGGCCCTCCGTTCCTGGCAAGCCCGACGAACCCCGGTCGGTGGGGAAACCGCATCGTACGGGGGAGCTCGAGTGTCGCAATTGCCACCAAGGTAAACATCAGGGCATCCTCCGGATGTATCTCGGCATGGGCGGCCAGGGGACGCCGATGATCCCCAGCCACATGTTCCAGGTGCGCGTAGCGTGCGTCGCCTGCCACATCGTGCCTAAGGAGGCGGAACGTACCGCGAGGATCGTGGGCCAGACGTTCAGGCCGAGTGAGCAAGCCTGCGTGGGCTGCCATGGCGAGAGGTATCGGGGCATGCTCCAGCGGTGGACGGACACGCTGGCCAAGATGCGGGAGGCTGTCACGCCGAAGCTCACGGGAGCACGGGGAGCGCTCGCGAGTGCTGATCCGAAGAATCCCAAACTCGCGCGGGCGCGGAAGCTCGTGGACGATGCTGAGTTCAATATCCGGTTCGTCGCCCTTGGCAAGGGGGTGCACAACGTCTTTTATGCGGCTGATTTGCTAAAGCTCTCCAACAGCTGGCTCGACGAGGCGTTCAGGCTCCTCGGCAAGGCGCCGGTAACGATCGATGACCCGTTGGTTCGCGGCAGGTACTGCGCCATCCTTTGCCATCAGCAAGCGGGGGTGAAGGTGCCCGGGACCGTCACGTTCGCGAAGCAGAAGGTGCCGCACGGCCGGCACGTCAGCGAGTTCGGCGCGGTGTGCACGGCCTGTCACTCGGCGGAGGTCCACAAGGCCGTCACCGCCACCTCCCAGACGTGCTTGTCCTGCCACCACAGCCCCCAGAACGAACGGTGCGAGTCGTGTCACCGCGCGCAGAGCGCCTTCTACCGGGGCGAGGTGAAGACGGCGCTCGCGGAGATCGAGGCCGACATTATGGCCGAAGTGGTTTCTTGCACGGCGTGCCATGACCTGTCGAAGAAGCACTCGCGCAAGACAATCGGTCAGCAGTGTGTCGAGTGCCACGACGAGGACTACCTGGAGTTCCTGAACGAGTGGACAGTGGAGTTTGACAAGGAGGCGAAGGAAGTCACCGAGAGGCTCGAGCGCGCTCATGCCGCATTGGCAAGGGCGCGCCGGGCCGGGCGCAAGGTGCCTGAGGCTGAGGTGCTGGTCAAGGAGGCTCGCCAGGCGCTTGCCCTTGTGAGGAGGGCGCGAGGTGTCCACAACCCCGTTGCTGGAGGTGAGCTCCTTGAGGTCGCGCGCCAGAAGGCGGAAGAGGTGCTCAAGCGCGCCGGATCTCGGAGAGCCGAGTAATGGCGCAACACTCTCGACGCCAGCAGCGAGAGACGGTACGGCGTGATTGGGCCGTCGCCGGCCTCTCGGCCGGGGGCCTCCTCGTCGCCGGCTACCTTGCGTTCACCAAAGCGAGCGGTGGCAGCGCGCTCCTCTGCGAGGCCGCGGGCGGCTGTGACGTGGTCCAGGCGAGCCGGTATGCCCTCTTTCTCGGGCTGCCGACGGCGCTCTGGGGCGCAGGGCTCTACGCAGCCATCGGGGTGCTTGCGCTCGTCGGGCTCACCGCCCGGCGGTGGCTTGCCGCCTTCCTCCTTTCCGTGGTGGGGGTGACGTTCTCCGCCTATCTCACCTATCTCGAGTTGTTCGTGATCGGCGCGGTATGCGGGTACTGCTTCTTCTCGGCTGGGATTGCGGTCGCGCTCTTCGGCGTCCTGCTCGCGCGCCGGTCGCGGGCGCCCGGACGGCGCTCCCCGGTGCGGCCGGCGCGCGTCGTCGCGTTCGGGATCATCACGGCGGTGGTGACGGTCATCGTCGGAGCCGGCGTCTTCGCGACGCACTCGCCGCCCGAGGCCGGCGCGTACGCGGA
>JBHIAB010000210.1:0-5782 GCA_046758385.1 Methylomirabilia bacterium
GGTGAGTGAAGGGAAAGGCGCACCGGTTGGCCCAGCCCTCCAGATAGACCGGTGTGCCGAGGATCTCCGCCACTTCCTGAAGCTCGGCCAGCGCATCGCTCTGAGCGACCGCATCTCCCGCCACCAGGATCGGACGCTTCGCCCGGACCAGGAGGTCGGCAGCGCGTTCCAGGGCGTCGCGCGAGCCTCGGACCCGATGGTCCACGCGGGTGGGCTCGCCCAGCTCGAGGGCGCCCTCGGCATTCAGGACGTCCACCGGAAGGGAGAGGAACACCGGCCCTGTCGGTGCAGTCAGCGCGACCTTGGCAGCCCTGTGAACAGCCCGCGGCAACTCATCCAGGCGGTGGATCTCGAAGGCCCACTTCACGTACGCGCGGGCCACCGGCGGCAGGTCGGACCAGAGCGTCGGCTCGGTGAGAGTGAAGGACTGGTCATGCTGCCCCGCCGTGACCAGGAGCGGGGAGCCGCCCCTCCAGGCGTCGTAGAGCATCCCCATGGCGTTGCCGAGACCGGGGGAGACGTGCACGTTGAGCACGGCGAGCTTCCCGCTGGCCTGGCCGTAGCCGTCGGCCATGGCGACCGCGACAGCTTCCTGGAGGGCCAAAACGTAGCGGATCCCTCGCTCCCGCGCCAGGGCGTCCATCAGGGGCAGCTCGGTGGTGCCAGGGTTGCCGAACAGGAACTCCGCGCCCTCCTGCTTGAGAATCTCAAGAAACGCCTGCTTCCCCGCCATGAACGGCATCGCCTTCCCTCCCGTGGGCGTCATGATAGCGGCTCTGCCCACCTCCGACAACCCCGAGGACACCACTTCCCTCCTGCACAGGCAGGGCCAGGCCGGCGCTACCCAATTTGCTGGGTCCGCTCAAAGAGAAGGATCCCCTCCTGCCGTGCCACCTTCCGCATCTCTGGAGTAAACCCCTTTCGGCCGAAGAGCCCAAACGCCTCCCGGCGACCTTTCCGCCCCCACCGCACCCGTGTGGCCTTGGCCTGAAGCTTCCGGAGGATGTCGGTGCCGATAGGCTTCGGGCTCCACTTCACCTCTCCGAACAGGATCGCGTTCGCTTCCTCATTGATGCCGACCACGTCGATCTCATCCTGGTTATCCCACCAGCGGCCGATCCGATGTAGTGGGAACGGTAGCACATTGCTGCGCCGGATCACTTCCCGTGCGATCCGCTCGTAGGCTCGGCCCAAGAAGTGGGGCAGAATCTGGCGAACATGCTGGAGAGCCGGCCCGGGTTCGCCAAGCTCGAGATCGCTACCGTACGGGTACACGCACTCAAACCAGAAAGCGACGAAGGGCTCCTGGAGGCTGTAGAGCGACCGCTTGGATCGCTGGGGCGCCTTCTCGGTGACCGGCACGTCGCGCACGATCAGTTGGAGGTTCTCCAGGACGTGGAGATACTTATGCAGGACGTTCTTCGCCAGCCCCGTGTCGTTGATAATCTCGCCGAATTTCCGCTTGCCCTGACCGATCGCTCGGAGAATGGCGAGGTAGTTCCGCGGCTCCCGCAGCTCCTCCTTCAGGAGGAAATCCACCTCGCGGAAGAGAAAAGCCCCGGGCGTAAGGATTTGCTCACGGATGTTCTCTTCCAGGTCGGCGTCCAGGTCGAACTGCTGCAGATAACCGGGCATTCCGCCCAGCACTGCGTACACCTCGACGCACTTCTCGAACGACCAGCGCTTCGGCAGAAATTGCCGGACGCCTGCGAAATCCAACGGCCGCACCAGGAGATCTCCGGTGCGCCGCCCATAGAGAGGGGCCCGCTGGATCAGGGTTTCCGACTCCATCATTGCTACCGAGGACCCGCACAGGATGAGGTGGAGCGGCAAGTGGGCTAGGGTCTCGTCCCATCCCTTCTGGAACAGGGAAGAGGTGGCCCGGTTGTTCTCGACCAGGTAGGGATACTCGTCGATCACGAGCGCGAGCTTGTCAGCCCCCTTCGCCGTCTTTCCAGGCAGCTGCGTCTTGAGGTACTCGAAGGCCTCGAGCCAGGTCTCGAACCCCTTGCGCCCGATAAAGGCGTCGCCGAAGTGTCTCCCCAGGCGGGCGGCGACCTCTTTGAGCTGCTCCTGCTCCGGCCGACGATCGGCCAGCACATAGATGGCCCGCCTGTCCCGGATGAACTGCTTGAGAAGCTCCGTCTTTCCCACGCGGCGCTTGCCATACACGATAAGCAGCTGCGCACCGCGCGCACTCCAGCGCTGCTGCAGCCACCCTAACTCTGTCTCGCGGTCAACGAATTTCATTGGCCCTCCATCCGGCACAATGTCTACTCCTGAGTAGTATACTCCAGAGTAGACTTTTCACCTCCCTCCCGGCCAGCCCGGCGCGCGGTGGGTGGCTCCTTGAGGCACTCGCGAAAGCTGCGGGCCTTGCCCGCCCGGCGCTCTCCGGCGGCGACCTTGAGGCTCTTCTGGAACTCGGAGTCGAGCTCCTCTAGCATGTCGGCCGTGTCAGATTGTTGACAGGCCATCTTCTCTCGGATAGCTTCGCCCCATGCAAGAAGGGAGGAGATGCGTTTTCTGCGACCGGGCGGCTTCGGGCGACCTCGTGGCAGCCGGAGGCCTTGCGGTTGCCTTCCCCGATGCGTTCCCCCTCAGCCCCGGCCACACCCTGATCGTGCCTCGCAGGCATGAGCCCGACTTCTTCGCCCTGACGGAGTCGGAGCAAGCGGAGATGTGGCGCCTGGTCATCGAGGTTCGCCGGCGGATCGAGGCCGAGCGGGCTCCAGACGGCTATAACATCGGGCTGAATGCGGGGCCGGCAGCAGGCCAGACGGTCGGGCACGCGCATCTCCACGTGATCCCTCGCTACTCCGGGGATGTCGAAGATCCGCGCGGCGGAATCCGCTGGATCTTCCCTGCCCGCGCGCCTTACCAGGAGGAGTGAGGGATGGCCGTTCTGGACCCAGGGGATCGGGGCGCCATCGCGCTGGCCGAGAAGATTTTCATGGTGCTTCACGAGGGCAGATTCACCGCGACGTACAAGTATGCGGTTCTCCTGGGGCTGATGGACCTCTGCTTCGAGAAGAGATCGAGGGCCGGGATGGCCCCCGATGCAGTGACCACCCGGGAGCTCGCGGGGAAAATGGTGGAAATCTACTGGCCACACAGCGCCCCGTACCAGACCGGATCGGGCTTGAGGGTCCTGAAGCAGGGCGGTGGAGGACGGGACAGTCAAGCCGAGATCCTCGCGGCGATTGTGAAATTCCGGCAGCGGAGTTCCTCCGATCCCTCCTCGCCCCTGGCCCAGGCGCGGGCGAATGCACAGGGTCCCTTTGACGGGCTCATCAACTTCGTCGAATGGAAACTGATCCAGATGCCGCTCCCTCGGCTTCAGGTGATCGGCAACCTGCAGGAGCGGTTCTTGTATACCCTCGGCTGGGACCAGGATGTCCGGAGGAAAGATGTTACCCGGTATCAGGAAGGCCACAGCGGGCCGTTCGACAATCGCATTTTGCTTCGCCCGGGGGTTGCCCACGATCTGGTGCAGCTCAACCGGCTGCTGCGGCCGTTGATTCATCGCAAGTGGGCGCTGAAGGTGGCCCAGATGAACCGGCTCGAAGAGTCCCGGCTGGAGGAGTTCCTCTTCGGGGTGGACCGCATTCCGACGGATGCGGTTCGCCCCGGGTTGCAGCAAATTCAGCACAACAGCTGTTTCTACTGCGGCGACCTCCTTCGCCGCGCGACCGGATGGCGGCCGGAGGTCGACCACTTCATCCCGTGGGCCCGGTATCCCGACAATGGAATCGAAAACCTCGTCGTGTCTCACGAACGGTGCAATCACTACAAGCGGGATTTCCTCGCGGCGGACGAGCACGTGGCTCGCTGGCGGGTGCGCTTCGAGCGCGGTTCCCCGCTGGCATCGGACGTGAGGCAGATCGCGGAGGATACCGGGTGGGAACGGAACCCGGACAGGACGTTCAATGTAGCTCGTGCCATGTATCTCGGACTGCACCGGGATGCGAAGCTATGGCTTTGCAAGGATGAATTCGTGGCCGTGAACATGCCAGCGCTGGTGCAGGCGTTCGAGGGGCCTGGCGGGTGACAGGGCGCGGCCGCGGGAGCCCTCACTGGCATCATCCCTGTTCCTTGACTCACCGGAAGGGGGGGGCTACGCTCGGCCTAGTATGCATCGCTTCCTCAGGGCGTGCCGGCGCGAGCCCGCCGACGTCACTCCGGTCTGGCTCATGCGCCAAGCAGGTCGATACATGCCTGAGTACCGAAAGCTCAGGGCCCGGCTGGGCTTTCTCGAGCTTTGCAAGAACCCCGAAGCTGCTGCCGAGGTCACCATGCTCCCGGTCGAGCGGCTCGGTGTGGATGCGGCGATCATCTTCGCGGACATCCTGCTCCCACTCGAGCCCATGGGGGTGGGGCTGGAGTTTGCCAAAGACGAGGGCCCGGTCATCCATCGCCCGGTGCGAAGCGGCAAAGACCTCGCGCGGCTCCGGGAGGTGGACGTCCAGGATTCAGTCCCCTTCGTCTTCGAGGCGGTCCGGCTGGTGAGGCGGGACCTCCGGGGGCGTCTGCCTTTGATCGCATTCGCTGCGGCGCCGTTCACCCTGGCCTCATACCTGATCGAGGGCGGGCCCTCGCGGGACTACCTCCGTACCAAGCGCCTCATGCACAGTGAAGCCGAGACTTGGCGGGTCCTGGTGGAGAAGCTAGCGGCGCTCACCACGGCCTATCTCGCCGGCCAGATCGCGGCGGGCTGCCAAGCTGTGCAGCTCTTCGATTCCTGGGTGGGGACGCTCTCTCCCGAAGACTACCGTACGGGTGTGCTTCCCTACACGCGCCAGGTGATCAGGGGCCTTCCCGCGGAGGTCCCGGTCATCCACTTCGGCACGGGGACCGGAGGATTACTCGAGCTCATGCGCGACGCAGGCGGCGATGTCATCGGGCTCGATTGGCGGGTCGATCTGGGCGAGGCCTGGAGACGGGTGGGCGATGACGTCGCGGTGCAGGGGAACCTCGATCCCGCGGTGTTGCTGGCCAGGCCTCAGGAGATCCGGCGCCAGGTTGAGTTGATCCTGGAGCGGGCCGGCGGTCGTCCTGGCCACATCTTCAATCTGGGGCACGGTGTTCTCCCCCAGACGCCGGTGGAGCACGCGGTGGCCCTGGTGGAGATGGTCCACGAGCTGTCAGCCAAGCGTGGCGCACCGTGATTGACTCCGTGCTGCTGATAGCCTTCGGGGGTCCGACCAGGCCCGAGGAGATTCGCCCATTTCTCGCTAACGTGACGTGGGGACGGCGGATCCCTCCCGACCGGATCGAGGAGGTGGCCCACCACTACGAGGCAATCGGCGGCCGGTCGTCGCTCAACGAGCTGACGTTTAGGCAGGCAGCCGCGCTCCGAGCGGCGATCGAGCGCGAAGGGATCGTCCTCCCCGTCTTTGTCGGGATGAGGAACTGGCACCCCTACTTCTCGGACACCATCGCTGAGATGAGGAAGAAGGGGTGTCGGGGCACCCTCGGCATCATCCTCTCCACGCTTCAGACGGAAGCCTCCTGGGAGCGCTATCAGCAAAATGTGGCCGCGGCGCGTGCCAAGGTCGGGCCTGGGGCGCCGGAGGTGACCTACGCGCCGCCCTGGTTCGATCATCCTGCCTTCATCGAGGCTTGCGCCGATCGCGCGCGGGTCGCCCTTGAGGGAGCCCCGGCTGAGCGCCGGGCGGACATCCCGCTCGTCTTCACTGCTCACAGCGTGCCCGTGGCCATGGCCGAGGGGTCTCCCTACGTCGAGCAGTTCCTCTCCGCTTCTCGACTCGTAGCGGAGCGC
>JBHIAB010000211.1:0-5757 GCA_046758385.1 Methylomirabilia bacterium
TTCTCCAAACAAGACACAGAGTTTCATTCGGTTGGCTCGAGGAACTTCGGTCTAGCGCTTCGAGCAGCCGCGAGGTCGTCCCCGCCTCCTGGTCGGCATCCCGAACCCCGGCGAGCTCTCGGGCAAGGGCGAGCAGCCGGACGGTTCGATCGCTCTCGCTCTCGGCGTCGGCCACGAGCGTGAGGGCGATCAGGGAGAGCCAGAGGTCCACCGCCCGGTCGTCGATGGCTTCTTTCTCCAGGAGGGCCGGCGCCGCATCGTAGGCGGTAACGATGTCGCCGATGCGAGCGAGGCAGGCCAGCGCGCACTGGTCCCTCAGCTCCTGGGCTTCGGCCTCCACCCGCTGGGTGAGGCGGGCCACCGGCTCCTCGCGGCGTTTCCTGAGCATGAAGACGGGGATCGACCGATCCTCCAGGGTGTCCCTCAGGCTGGTGAGCCCGGGCAGCACCCGCGGGGCGTAGACCTCGTAGTGGACCTCCGGGAACCGGTCCCCGCGTTTCTCCAGCCGGCTCACCACCCCGCCCTTCTCGAAGCCGACATTCAGGACGGCGATCAACGCCTCGAAGCGATCCTTGTCTCTCTTGAGGGTCTCCACCTCGTCGAAGAGCTGAGCGCCTCCGGTCCTTGCCGCTGAGCGGTAGAGCTGGGCCTCCGTGGGGAAGGTGGTCACCGGCGAAGCGTTGAAGGCGAGCTTGGCGAGGAGGGTGAGGAGCCGGGTCTTCCCGCAGCGCTTCTCGGCGGAGCGCAGGGCGAGGTAGGGGAACACCCGCACCGCCCGGTAGCAGTAGGTCCCGATCACCCACGCCGCGAGCAGGAGCGGATCCCGCTCGTCGCGGAAGACCACATAGCGGGTGAAGAACTGCTGGAGCTCGTCCAGCGCCCGGGCGATGGAGCCGCTACTCTCGCCGCCCAGCCAGCGGAGTATCGCCTCCCGGGAGATTGACGAGGGGCCCGGATCCGTGTGGCGCAGGGCAACCCCCGATGGGAGCTGGTCGGAGCGGGAGGCCTCTCGAGTCCGGCGCCAGGAGCAGCTCACGTTCACACCAGTCCACCCGGTCCAGATCGGGGAGCGGCTGGCCGTCGAGGAGCCACGACCAGAGCCCGCCCAAGGCGGCGCACGCGAGCCCCTCCTGATCGGCCTTGAGGGCTTTCTTCTCTCCCTCGGTGATCAGCAGCGTGACGGTGAGATCGGCCAGCGCCGCGCGAGCGCGCGGCGAGACGCTGGCTCAGCTTGCGGGGCCACTCCGCGGGGGGCAGGGAGCGGATCCCCGCAGCGAGGATCGTCTCGTCGCCGAGCCCGCTCCGCTCCCGGAGATCGACCAAGTGGTGAGGGTGAAGGGGCAGCGAGTTTGAGTGTTGGGGGTGCTCCATTCGCTGTTCCCCGTCTTCAGCCACGGGCAGACCCCAGGGTGTATCCGAGTGGGAACCTTGATGTGTCTCCGGTCCCGGGATATGGTGTGGGTATGGCCGAAGAGCTCTCCAAACGGATCGACGACCTGCATAAGCGCTTCGATGACCTCCGGAGCGACATGAATCAGCGGTTCTCCGAGGTCGGCCAGCGCTTTGCCGATACGAACAAGCGCATCGATGACCTGCGCGTGGACATGAATCACCGACTCACCGACCTGAACAGGACCATCCGGATCTTCATCTGGATTGTCTCCGGCTGGTTCACGTTCCTGACCGCCGTCCTGGCCGTTTTCGGCTTCCTCCGCTTGTAGCTGCTCCCTGAGTCACTAGGCACCCGCGAGGTAGGCCCCGAGGAAGTCGGCCCAGCGGGTGCGCCGGGCGAAGTCCAGCTCGCGGTAGAAGGCCGACGGGTCGCGGAACGGCGGGAAGGGCTCGAGCTCCTCCGAGCCCACCAGCACCAGGGCGTGGTCGCGGATCTGGTAGGCCACCTCGAGCATGGTCATGAGGTAGGCGTCCATTCCGACCGGGTCCACCTTGCGCCCGAGCAGGCGATGCGCACTCGCGAGGACGCGCTTGAGCTCGCGATTGTCCAGGCAGTCCAGCGAGCCGTCGTCGTAGCCGATCCCCTGGCGCTGAGGGTCGAGGTGGAGGAGACACTCGCGGGTGGTGGAAAAGAAGCTCCGCCGGAGTCGGGGTGTGGCTCGGGCCCACAGCTCGCGCCGGGAGGGCGCTCCGTCACGGGAGAGCATCTCGGGCGGCACATAGAAGCCCGACCCGTGGTTCCAGAGGATCAAGGCGTAGGCCTGCGCGGGGAGGTACTTCACCCCGAAGCCGAGGAACTCTTCGAGCACCGTTGGATCGCCGGTGTTCGTCTCGCCGAGGTCGGCGAGGAGCGTCGAGGTGATGCTCCGAGGGTCGGCGCCTTGGGTGATGTAGTAGCGCCGTGTGCTCCGCCAGTCGCCCTCGGAGGCGTCGTAGCCCGCGGCCCGATCCGCCTGGACCAAGCTCTCCACCGCGCCTGGCCGGGAGCCCACGCGCTCCATCTCGTTGATGTCCTCGAGGGCGGAGCCTTTCAGGTCGTTGTCCCCGGCCAGGTAGGCGAGCACGGTCCAGTGGGCGAGCTGGCGCCGCCCGCAGGGTGCAGGCGGAGGATGTGTGATCGAGGATCCCGACGTCCTGGGCGTCAGTCTCCATCTGCTCGCGTCTCATGCGCGTCCTCCCCGGCCGGCATCCAGCGGATCCACCGGCCGCGGCCTGAGACCGTCCGGATGGCCCTGAAGATGTCCAGCCGCCATCAGGGCCAGGGCGGCCACCTCGGGGTGGTAGATGTCCAGGTGGGCGCCGAGCAGGAACTCGTCCGCTGTGAGCACCTGCGAGCCGTCGACGTTCACGATGGGCCACCGGGGGATCCCGGTCCGCCGGGCAGCCAGCGTGAGCTCGATGTCGGTGGCGTCCACCCCGCGCGCCCCGGCCGTGCCCATCGCGCTCCTGGCGACGGCGTGCTTGCCGTAGGGCTTTCTGCGTGCGCGGTCCACCTGCCCGCTAGTGATCACCAGAGGATAGAGCACGCGAAGCGAAGAGCGAGTGCGTGAGGCACTGAAAACTTCTTCGCAAAAAGCAAAGAACCAACGAAGGAAGAATCTACGCTCGGAGGAGAAGAGATCATATGCCAAACGGACACGGCGGAATAATGAGGTACAGGTCTCCACCCAGGACAGCCGCGTATAGGTCCCGCACGTTGAAGCTTAGGGTCCTGGGGCCCTTGGGCTGGCCCCCTGGGTTCCGAGAGCTACCTTTCGCAAACCGCCCCTACGCCTGGCGCTTCACTGCCACCCTGCCGATAAGAATAAGAATGGGGGGTTTCCGAAGATTTTCTGAGCCAGCGGGCTGTTGAAATGACAATTGCTCCCGTATTACATCTGGAATCTATCCTGCCGGGTCTGGCCAGTGAGCCGACCCGGGAGCAAGCGGTGCCCGGTCTCTCGCCTCAGGCAGAGGCGGAGCGGCGGGAAGACCGGGTTGAGCTTTCCGAGGCCGGCCGGGCCTTGGTGGCGGCCGCCAAGTCCCTGCCGCGGCAGGGCCAGGTCGACAGCGGGGGTGCCGTCCACGGTCTGGCGGCATCCGAGGCACAGGTCGAAGCGGCCGACCCCCAGGCCGTTCAGGTGGAAGGGGTTGAAATTCCCGATCTGCGCGCGCTTGCGGGCGCTTCCGGGAAGCCCGAGTCGGACGCCCAGGGAGTCGGGGAAGGGGACGAGGAGAGGAAGGCCAATCCCACGGCCGAAAAGACGGCAAGTGGACGGGAACTGAGCGAAGAGGAGCAGGCCGAGGTCGAGCAACTGAAGGAGCGGGACCGGGAGGTACGGGCGCACGAGCAAGCCCACGTGGTGGCGGGCGGCCGGTACGTGAGGGGCGGCATCCAGTTCGAATACGAAATCGGGCCCGACGGCCGGCGGTATGCGGTGGGCGGGGAGGTGTCGATCGATACCTCGCCCGTGCCCGAGGACCCCGAGGCGACCCTCCAGAAGGCCGAGACGATCCGGCGGGCTGCGCTGGCCCCGGCGCAGCCGTCAGGGCAGGACCGCCGGGCAGCGGCAGCGGCCTCCCGGATGGAGGCCGAGGCGCGGCAGGAGCTGCTGGTGGAACGGCTGGAAGAGGACGAAGCGGAAGGCCCAGGACCGGCGTCGGAGGCCGAGGCGCAGGGTTTGGAAGCGGGCGGAAAGACAGGGGGCAGCGATGCTGAACGGGCAGGTGCGGAGGGGGACAATGGCCCGGCGGTTTCGGATGGGACCGATGAAGCCGACCGTGCGCCTTTCCCGGTCTCCGAGACCCCGGTGGAGCACGCCGCCCGGAAAAGGCCGCAGGGGGTGGGAGGTGCGGGCGGGGACGACGGGCCGCCGGGCGGGCTGGATGGGTTCACGCCCGCTGCGATGGGACCCGTCATCCGGCTGGAGTACGGGGTGAGGCCGGGGCAGGTAGTGGACGTGTACGGGTGAGCCTCTTCGCCGACCTTGAGGACTTCGTCCACGCCCGCCGCGCCTGCGGCGAGATGACTGCAGATGCCGAGGAGCCGACGCCCCACGGCTATCGGCTGTGGGTGTGGTGCTCCTGTGGCACAGTCTTTGATCGCTGGGTGTCACCGGAGGATGCAACGGAGGACTCCATCCGCTCCGGATTGCTGGCGTTTCCGAAGTGAGGCGCACGATGCACCGCCTCGTGCGGCTAGTTGTCCTCGTCGGTCTCGCCGCTGTCGCCACTCCTCCCGATGTGTGGCCTCACCGGGGCGGACTTGACGCCTACGGCTGCGACCACGACCGCAAGCGAGGCAGCTGCCGGACAGAGAAGGTCCGTTACATCAGCGTGAATACGCCGCAGACGCACCACGGATAGGGCATTGAGGCCGTAACTTTGACAGGGGGCGAGCTCAGGACCGACCATGTCAGCGCAGTCAGGAAACCGATAGACCGGGGGAGCTTGCAGGTGGTCCTAAACAACGCCGCAAGCCTTCTTGTGTCCCCGTTTCCTGCACTGATGCAAGCACCCGAACGAGAGGCGTTCAAGAGAGCCATTGTGGCTCAGTACACGCTATCTGGGGTCCTATCTAGACGTTCACCGGGCCTCCGCGATGACTTCGATCTCGACTACCGCGTCTTTGATAACGAGCTCCTTGACCACTACTACCGTGCTCGCGGGGTACGGCTCCGGGAAGAAGGCGCGGCGGACCTCGTTGAAGGCCTTGTAGTCTGCCGCATTCGTCAAGTACACCGTCATCTTCACGACATCCGTCAGCGGGACTTTCGCGGCATCCAGAATGGCCTTGATCGTCTCCAGCGCTTTCCTGCTTTGCGCAACGACATCGTTCGGGGCGACGACTTTCCAGTTCTCGTCCACACCCACCGCTCCGGAAACATGAAGCATGTTGTTCGAACGGACGGCGTAGCTGAACGGCCCGATTGGTTTCGGAAGTGTCGCGACAGCAACGGGTTGTTTAGCCATGAGAAGTTCCTCCTTAACGCGGAGCAAGTCCTCGTCCGCGTCCTGCGGCGTCACCCAGCGGTCGAAGACCGCGCCACAGGAGCACCACACTGGAGTCGGGAATCGTGAGGCCGCAACCAAAGGACAGGTTCGACGGCCAATTCTTTTTGAAACCTTCAACGATACCTTCAACTTGGGGCCAGCAGCAGAGGAAACCAACGCGACGAACAAGAAGAAGGTAGCCAGCTTCTCGACCATATCAATCACCTCCGGCCAAGGAGCTTAGAATGTCTCGACTGTGCGGAAGAAGTATAGTTGCAGCCACTGCTGTCCAAATTAGCCAGGAGTCGACCTACCGATCGCGTGATTTCCTGG
>JBHIAB010000212.1:0-5741 GCA_046758385.1 Methylomirabilia bacterium
AGCCACGGCGCCACGACAGCCAGCCGCTCGCTGCCAGAAGGGCGACGGCCATCATCAGGCCCGGGATCAGGCCGGCAGCGAACAAGCCAATGATCGACACATTCCGCAATGTCGCGGCATACACGATCATGATGATGCTGGGTGGAATGATGGGCCCGATAATCGATGAGCAGGCTGTCACCGCCGCAGAGTAGTCGGCGTCGTAGCCTTCCCGCTTCATGGCCGGAATCAGGGTCTTGCCGATCGCCACGGTGTCGGTGACCGCGGCGCCCGTAATGCCGGCGAAAAACACGCTGACGGTGACGTTGACGTGAGACAGCGCGCCCGGAACGCGGCCGAACAAGCTGTTGCTAAAGGCCACCAGGCGGTCGGTCAGCCCCGCCCGGTTCATGAGCTCGGCAGTAAATATGAAATAGGGGATCGCAATCAGGACGAACCCCGCGACTCCGGCGTAGAAGCGGTCGGCGATGATCTCCAGGAAATCGAGGCCGCCGATGGTGACCGCGCCGGCCAGGCCCGAGGCCAGCATCACCAGTGCGATGGGGAGACCCGCCAGGGCGAAGACGCCGAAGATGGCTAAAGCGGCGGTCACCGTTCGATGTCGGAGGCGACCTCGGGGTGTTCGACCAACGACAGCCCGCTGAGCAGGTGCACGCACATCACCAGGCCGGCCAGGGGCACTGAGGCCGCGGTCCATTTGTGGGACACTTGGAGGCGATCCGAGACCATGAAGAGCTGGGTCGAATTCTCGAAGAACCCGTAGCCATACCACAGCAGGGCGAGGCCAAAGAGGGCCACGACCGATAGATTTATGACTTGCACGGCCCGCAGAACCCTTGCCGGCAGATTCCGGACCGCCAGGGTGATGGCAATATGCTCGCCCCGTTTGAAGGCGACGGTGAGGCTCAGCATCGCGAGCCAGGGCAGAAACAACCGGGTCAGGGAGTAGGACCACGTCAGGGGACTGTCCAGGACGAAGCCGAAAAATATCCCCAGCGACGACATCGAAAGCATGACGACCACCACCGCCACGCTCACCGCAATGACGATCTCGTTCAGCACATCACTGATGCGCCGCAAGCGTTGCGGTGCGATCATGGCCGCGTCGGGGGCAGAGAGCGGGGATGACGCGCTAGCCGGGAGCGGCTCGCCGCGAGGCTAGCCGCTCCCCACTGCGCCGATCGGACTAGCGCAGGTATCTGTCCGTCCAGGTTTCGTCGAGGTTGGCCGCAATCCGGTCGACCTCCGCCCAGAGCCCGTCGACCAGCGCCGCCTTGACGCCGAAGTCGGTGGTGATCCATTTCTTGAAGGCGGGGCGCGCAATGGCGCGCATCTTGGCCTTCTCGGCGTCGGGCAGGATGTAGCAAGCCTTGAACTTCTTGCACGAGTTCACCCAGCCGATGACGGTGATCTGCGTGGCGATGCCGTGCCCCATGGCCACGGCTTCGCGCGCGGCGCCGACGATGATCTTCTTGTACTTCTCGGGCAGCTTGGAGAACCATGCCTCGCTGACCACCCAGGTGATCGTGTTGTACACGTGACCACTCCAGGTGGTGAATTTGGTGACATCATAGAGCTTGAAGATGTCGTTGGTGCCCGGCGCATTGAACTGGCCATCGGCCAGGCCGGTCGCCAGCGCCGTTTGCACTTCGCCCCAAGGCAACGGTGTGGCCGAGGCGCCCAGTGCCTTCATGGTGGCGATATGGGCCGGGTTCTCCTCGACCCGGATTCTCAGGCCCTTGATGTCGCCGACCGTCTTGATCAGCCGCTTGTTGTTGGTGAAGGCGACGAACCCACCGCCGTCGTCGAAGGTGCCGAGGTAGCGCAGCCCGCTCTGCTTGAGCATGCCGCGCATGAAGTTGGCGAACCACTGGGAATCGAAGAATTCCCAGGCCACCTTGTAGCTCGGGAACAGGAACGGGGTCGTCACGATCTGGTAGTTCTTGTAGAACGACGAAGCCGCCCCCGATGAGATCAGCACCGACTGGATGGTCTTGCCGGTCTGCGCCTGCTTCCCGGTTTCGACTTCGCTCCCCAGGGCGCCGGCACCGAAGACCTTGACTTCCAGGTCCCCGTTGGTGGCGCTCTCCACGATTTGCCTGAAGCGTTCGAGCGAGGGCGCCTGCTCGTTGTTCGTGAGGTCGTCGGGGTACAGATGCGCGATGGTCATGGTGTACGACGCCGCGTGGGCGGGCGCCGCCGCCAGGGCCAATCCCACGAACGCGAAGGCGGCGAGACGCGTGAGAGTTGAGGCTAAGGAACCGAATGACCAGCGGACCGGTTTACGTCGGATGAATGCGCTCATGATGTCCTCCTGCAATCCTTCAGCACGAAGGATCCTGCGTAAGAAACACACACCCCCGCCCTGTTCGGTCGCTCCAACGGGTCGCTGGTGCAGAACCTGGAGGGCCCTCTAACCCGCTTCCCTAGTATCGCCAATTGGGACATCTGTCAAGCACCCCTTTACTCGTCCTGTGACGAGCACATGATCTGACCGCTTTCGAGAGCATGTGAACGGACGGCTCCGTCGCACTTCACCGTTTTTTTCGCATCTGTAGTGCGTTTGTACCCATATCACCCCACATTTTGTGGCTTGATTTTCACTCATCAGGTGTTAAGGTATGGCTCCCAGCTCTCGGTGGAGTTGACACACATGCTTCAGACCCCACTCAGGCTCCGGAATCTCATCACCCATGGCTACCTTCAACGGGGACGCTTCGCGCCGAGCGCACCGGCAGAGTGGAGCCTCACTGAACTCTCTGGACGCCTGGTCGAGCTCTCAGGGATGGGTGCCAGGGCCTCGCTGACTCTCGCCTTCGGGTTGGTCCTGGATGCGCAGTGGCAGGGTGAACCGGTGGCCTGGGTCACGCCGGGGCAGCACACCTTCTACCCACCCGACGCGGCAGAAGGCGGCGTGGACCTCGACGCGCTGTTGGTCGTTCGCGTCCCTGCGGCCCGGGCCGTGGCCCGTGCGGCAGACCAGCTCGTACGATCGGGCGCCTTCGGCCTGATCGTGCTCGACCTCGGTGCGAATGCTGCCCTCCCCACCCCCCTTCAGATGCGCCTGGTAGGCCTGGCGCAGAGGCATCACACAGCCCTCCTCTGCCTGACGGAGAACGAGACCACTTCGCTGGGCCCACTCGTCTCCCTTCGAGGTCACGCCCAGAGGAGGAAGATCGCCGAAGATCGGTTCATGTGCGCGCTGCGCATCCTCAAGGACAAACGCCGGGGTCCGACCTGGACGCACGTCGAGGTGTGCCGTGGTCCGGCTGGCTTGCGCTAGCGTTCCTGCATTCCCCCTGCAGCTCCTGCTCCGGCGTCATCCCGAGTGGCGGGGCCAGCCTGTGGCCGTGGTCGCCGAGGACAAGCCCCAGGGCCTCATCCTGTGGGTCGACGAGAAGGCCCGGCGGGCCGGTGTGCTCTCCGGCCTCAGATACGCCGCAGGCCTCTCCCTGACTCCCCACCTGCGCGCCGGGGTGGTCTCACTCGCCGAGATCGAAGCAGAGATCGCGGCACTCACGAAGCGGCTCGGACGCTTCACCCCCGACGTCGAACCATCTCTCGAGGAGCCGGGTGTGTTCTGGCTGAGCGGAGCGGGGCTGGGGCGGCTCCATCCGTCCCGCGAGCAGTGGGCGCGTGCGATCCGCTCCGACCTGCTGGATGCAGGCTTCCGGGCGACGGTGGTCGCGGGCTTCACGCGCTTTGGCACCCTCGCGGTGGCCAGGGCGCGGAGGGGGACGGTGGTGTTTGAGGACCCCGCCCACGAGCGGGCAGCCGCTGGGGAGGTTCCCCTGGACCGCCTCGAGCTCGACTCCCGCTTACGCGACGCCCTCGACCGACTCGGGATCAGGAGCGTGGCTGCGCTGCTGCGCCTGCCCGCAGGCGGGCTGCTCGAGCGGTTCGGCTTTGAAGCCTACCGCCTGCACCGGATGGCCGCGGGGGAGCTGTGGATGCCGCTTCAACCGCGCGTGGATGAGGAGCCGATCCGAGAGCGGTTGGTGCTCGATGCCCCGGAGATCGAGGCCACCCGTCTACTTTTCTTCGCCAAGGGACTTCTCCATCCCCTGCTGGCCGCGCTGGCGACGAGGGGGGAGGCGGTGGCGGAGCTGACCTTGCACTTCGCGCTCGACGACAAGGAACGGCGCACCGAGCCCATACGTCCCGCGGCTCCGACGCTGGATGCGAAGCAGGTGCTCGACCTGGTGCGCCTGCGTCTGGAGGCCGCAGAGCTTTCTGCCGGGGTGGTCGAGATCGAGCTGACAGCGCGGGGGAGCCCGGTAGAGCCCAAGCAGCTCCGGTTCTTCGCCGAGCAGCCCCGACGTGACCTCGACGCCGCCAACCAGGCCCTGGCCCGCCTCCGAGCCGAGTTCGGAGACGAGGCAGTGGTGCGGGCGAAGCTCACGGGGGGGCACCTGCCCGAGGCGAGCTTCGCGTGGGAGCCACTGGATCAGGTCGCGCCCCCCCGACCGCGCGAAGTGACGCTGAGGACCCTGGTCCGCCGAGTTCTGGCTAAGCCGGTTCCCCTCCCATCGCACGCGCGCCAGCTCGCTGATGAAGAATGGCTGACGCTGGAAGCGAGGCACGGCCCGGTCAAGAGGCTCCTCGGGCCGTACATCGTGTCCGGCTCGTGGTGGATGCGAGAGGTTCATCGAGAGTACCACTTTGCCGAGATCCAGCCAGGCGATCTCTTGTGGGTCTACTACGACCGCCACGCCCGGCGGTGGTTCCTCCACGGGCAGGTCGTATAGCTTCGGTCGTGCCGTCCTACGTCCCTCTCTGGTGCAAGAGCCACTTCTCCTTCCTCGAAGGCGCGAGCCGCCCCGACGAGCTCGTGGAAGAGGCCCATCGCCTGGGGATACGAGCCCTGGCGCTGACCGATCGTGACGGCGTGCACGGAACGGTCCGCGCGCACGTCAAGGCCCGCGAGCTCGGTTTCCGTCTGATCGCGGGGTCAGAGGTCACCCTCGAAGATGGCTCGAGCCTCGTCCTCCTCGCTCAGGACCGGAGCGGGTACGCCAATCTCTGCCGGCTGATCACCGCCGGCCGGCTGCGCTCCCCGAAAGGCGAATGCTCCATCATGTGGGACGAGGTCTCCGGGCGCTCGAAGGGCCTGATCGCTCTGTGGGGCGGGGATCAGAGCCTCCTCGTCGGCGAGTCCGATCCAGGAGGTGTCGCCAGCAAGCTGAGCGATGCCTTCGGCAACCGGCTCTACGCCCTGCTTGCTCGACACCAGCGTGCCGAGGAGGCCCGGCAGGAGGCGTCTCTGCGCGAGCGGGCCGCCCGCTACGGCCTGCCGTTGGTTGCGGCCGTAGAGGTGCTCTACCACACCCCGGCCCGGCGCCGCCTTCAAGATGTGCTCACGTGCATCCGCCATGGCGCCACGCTGCCGGCCGCTGGCCCACGGCTCAAGCCCAACGCCGAGCATGCCCTCAAGTCTCCCTCCGCGTTCCGCGCGCTGTTCTCCGATGATCCCGTCGCCCTCGCCCGAACGGAGGAGGTGGCCGAGCGGTGCACATTCTCCCTGGCCGAGCTCAGGTACCGCTACCCCTCGGAGCGCCGCCCCGACGGCACGACCTCCTCCGAATGGCTGCGCCACCTCACCTTCGAGGGAGCCAGGCGCCGCTACCACGGGAAGATCCCTTCCGACGTCGTCGAGCAGCTCGACAAGGAGCTCGCCCTCATCGAAGCCCTGGACTACCCGGGCTACTTCCTGACGATGTGGGAGATCGTCGAGTTCTGCC
>JBHIAB010000213.1:0-5640 GCA_046758385.1 Methylomirabilia bacterium
GAGGAGCCCCCGAACCCACGAAGTACTGGCTGTCGACCCTGCCGGAGACCACGCCAATCGCCGAGCTGGTCCCGCTGGCCAAGCTGCGTTGGCGGATCGAGCGAGACTATCAGGAACTCAAAGACGAACTTGGGCTCGACCATTTCGAGGGACGCGGCTGGCGCGGCTTTCACCATCACGGCACCTTATGTACTGCGGCCTACGCCTTCCTCGCGGCCGAACGCGCGAGGCTCTCCCCCCCTGAGCCGCTGTCTTTCCTCCGGCCGGCTCGCCTTCCCAAAACCTTCACCCCGCGGGGCGCGCCCGGTACGGCCTGAACGCCATGTGCCCACCTCGATTGCCACGGTCTATCAACTCCTCGCCCGCGCCTTGCTTAAACACCTCCCGTGTCCCTCGTGTGGGCATGTGCCGCGGGCCGGTTGATGTTTTATGACACAGTAGTACTAGGCGGTTCAGGAGGTTTTGACGCTGGTCACGGGCCCCGGGTGCGAGGTTGATGAGGGCCTGAAGGGTTGGGAGGCGACTCAAGAAGCCGACGTCACCTTCTATGTTCCGGAGAAAACGCTGAATCTGCTCGGCCTTCAGAGCGACCCCTACCCTCAAGCGATCCTGAATGGCGTCGTTCAGAAGAAAAAACGATTGCAGGGCCCCGTACCCCCCCACCACCGTGACCGGCACCACCCCAAGGAGGCAGAAGGCGATGACGAGCTTGGCCCGGATGGAGAGCCGGCGGAACAGCTTGTTGACGTTGATCACCTGAGGGACCAGTCAGCTCCCATATTTTATCGGCGCCGCGGCTCCTGTTCTACCCACGCTCGGCGGCGAGGACCTTCTCGGCCAGGTCCACGATCTGCTCGGGCTCGACTCGGTACCGGGCTGCGACCTCGGCGAGGCGGGCTTGCACGGTGGGGGACGGCCCCTCGACCAGCCAGTGTGCCCCCGTCGGGGTCCAGCCCTCGCGCCGGATCTGGACGGTCAAGAGGTCGAAGCGCGCGTAGTGGCCAACACAGTCGAAGTAAGCCTTGGCCAGGCGCCGGTCCTCCGCATCGATTGCGGCCGAAACGATCGTTTCCTTCCGGAACACCGGCTCGGCAACATAAACGCCCGCGGGGTTGACCACGCAGCTCCCCCCCACCGCCAGGTTGTAGCCCATCTCGTCTCGGAGCCCGGCGGGGACGGCCTCGGGCGGCAGGTACCAGCTCGAGGAGACCACGAAGCTCTGGTTCTCGATCGCATACTCGCGGATCGCCGGCTCGATGTCGCACCGGCCTGAGCCCGCCTCCGCCTTCTTGTCGCCCAGGTGCTGCTCCACCGACCACCAGCCCGGCCACACCGAGCAGTGGATCTCCTCCCCCTTGATCGCCATGGCGGCCCGGAGCAGGGTCATGTGATGCTCATAGCAGATCAAGCCGCCTACCTGACCGACATCCATCCCGAACACATTGATGTCTGACGCGTCACCCATCCCCCAGTAGACGCGCTCGGAATGGGTCGGCATGAGCTTCCGGTGGCGACCCACGTACCCCCTGTCTCGGTCGAAAAAGAGGAGGGTGTTGTACAGGGTGAGGCTCCCGGGACGATCGTCCAACTCGTTGCAGCCCACCACGCAGTTCACCCCGCACCTCCGGGCCTCAGCCTCGATGGCCCGGGCAGCTTCGTCCCCCACGCGGATGGCGCTCTTCTGCATCTCGACGACCAACTCCGTCGAGCGCTTGACCGATACCGAGCCGCGCCAGTACGGATAGGCCGCGAAGTAGGTCTCAGGGAACACGAGCAAATCAATTTTCTCCTCGGCCGCGAGCCGGATGTACCGCAGGGTCTTCTCGAGCGTCCCTTGCTTGTCGAAGAATCTGGGCGCAACCTGGGCAGCCCCAACCTGCACGCGCTCATGCATTGCTCTCCTCCTCTTCGAACGTCCCCGCCGATCGCACCCAGGTCGAGCGGCCCCCAAAAGGGCCAATCCCGGTGCCTCGGGAATGGCCCATCCGACGGTGCGGCTCGACGTTCCACTCCACAGATTCGCCAACAGCCGACTCTAGAGGCGCCCGCGCTATGACCGCGACCACGTTCTCACCTTGCACAGCCACCCAAGCCTTCTTGCCGTCCATTGAGCACAGTCATCGGTCCGCCAGCTCAGCGAGAAAGGCCTTCAGTTGCGCGGGGTTGTTAATCGAGAGCTTCTCCTCCACGGCGGCCCGCACGTGCGATAGCACGCGCTGGCGCCACGGCCCACTGTCGCCCCCGCCCTTCCGGATCCGCTCACACAGCTCTTGATTGGCTTCCAGCACGCGCCGGCGGAGCCCTCTGGGATCGGTGGGCGGGGCCATCGGTGGAAGATCGAGGAGCTCATGCAAGGCGTCCAGCTCCGCGCGTAACCGCCACTCCTCGTCCCGAACTTCGCGTTCGAGAATCCGCAAGACATTCACCGCAATCAGCACATGGTACCTGAGGCGGCGATCGGTGATGCTTGAGACGACCTCCTTCTCGAGAAAGTCGCGGACAGCGTCGAGCAGTTCGAGACCCGTCGGCCGGTCTTGCATGGCAGTCAGAGATATCTCAAGAGGCGGAGCAACTCCCACTCCACTTCGGCGCAGTGACGACCGATGCTTGCCAGCTCGATGCCGCGTTCGTCACCCGACAGGTGGCGGTGGGCTTGTCCTAACGTGATCACCGCCCACCGGAGGTTGGCGAACACCTCCCAGTACGTCGCCAGCTCAGCGTCAAGCCGCCTGCCGCCAGTCGCGGCGTAGGCATCGAAAAACCGCTGCCGCGGGCCGAGTCCCGGAACGCCTGGCCGGTCCACACATCCCCAGAAACGCATGCAGACCCATCCCAGGTCTTCGCCCGGGTCACCGAGATGGCTCAGCTCCCAATCCAGCACCGCGCGCAAGCCTTGGCTCGGGTCGACGACGAAGTTGCCGAGCCGATAGTCGCCGTGCACCACCACGATGCGCTCGCACTGTGGAGCCCGGGCACGGAGCCAACGCAACCCTAGCTCCAGGGCAGGATGTGGTTCGCCGATCTCGCGCAACCGGCGCTCGATCTCGCCCAACCGGGCTTCGGCGGGAGCCGGTTCGACGGATGAACGAGAGAGGCACCCGAGCGCGTCGCTCCGGACAGCATGGATTCTGGCGAGCTCTTCGCCGATCTGCGCGAGCAGGTGGGGGCGAACGGTCTCAAAGGCGGGATCCCGGACGAGGCGGCGGCCAAGAGTTTCCCCTTCAACGCGCTCGAGAATCAGACCGGCACCGATGCCGGTCGGATCATCCTCCTGAATCCTCCAGTATGGTTTCGGAACCCGCACCCCGGATTCGTGCATCACCGAGAGCACCTGAAACTCGCCCTCGCGCCGTAGCCGGCTGTGGAAAACAGTGCCGCCACGGTCCTCAAGATAGATCAGACGATGAACACCCGCCGAGGAGCCCGAAGAGACATCGACGTCCACCGCCCAGGCGTCACGCATTGTTCCGCCTGGCAATCGGGAAAGGGCGACGATCGAAACAGACGATCCAACGTGGCGTCCAATGAATCTCTCGAGCCCGGCCTGCAGCCCATCGACTACACCCTCGGCGAGCGGTTCCTCGCGAACAGGCGGCTGTCCCAAGCCTCTCTCGTGAGGACGCTGCCGCTCCGCCCCCATATACCCTACGCCTCTCTCACACCGGCTGGGACTCGTCTCCTCATCGCCCGCCCCAATGTGCGGGCGCCACGCTTGCGGCCTGCGCGCTTACGTCCACCGCCTCAACTCATACTCCGCGAGCTTGGCCTTGTGGACTTCATCGGCCCCGTCCCCGAGGCGCAGAATGCGAGCATACCGCCACATCGCCGCCAACGGGACGTCATCGGTCACGCCCAAGGCCCCATGGACCTGGATCGCGCGATCGACCACCTCGCAAGCCACTTGGGCGCAGAGCACCTTGCTCTTGGAGATCTCGGGCCACGCCTCCTTCTTCCCAACGGTGTCCATCTTCCACGCGGCATGAAGGACCATCAATCGTGCGGCGTCTACCTCGATCCGAGACTTCGCGATGAAGTCCTGAACCATCTGCTTCTCGCTCAGTAGCCCGCCCACCACCATCCGCGTCTTGGCACGACGGCACATCAGCTCCACCCCGCGCTCGGCCATGCCGACCGCGCGCATACAGTGGTGAATCCGGCCCGGCCCCAACCTGGCCTGAGCGACCGTAAACCCCTCCCCCTCCTCGCCCAATAGATTGCTCCTCGGCACGCGCACGTCCTCGAACACCACCTCGCATTCTCCGGGACCGCTGACGTATCCGTAGACTGGCACCGATCGCACGACGGTGACCCCCGAGACGTCCGCCGGCACGAGAAAGAGACTTACCCGCCGATGCCGCGCGGCAGTCGGATTCGTCACCGCCACCACAATCAGAACCTGGGCATGCATCGCACCAGTGGTGAACCATTTCCGACCGTTGATGACGTAGGAATCGCCGGCCCGAGCGGCAGTCGTCTCCAGTTGCGTAGGGTCAGACCCCGCCGTCATCGGTTCAGTCATGGAAAAGCCGCTACGAATCTTGCCTTCCAGCAATGGTTCCAGCCACTGCGCCTTCTGTTCGCTGGTGCCATACTGCGCCAAGGTCTCCATGTTGCCGGTGTCCGGCGCTGAGCAGTTGAAGACCTCCGACGCCCACAGGACGCGGCCCATCACCTCGGCGAGTGGCGCATACTCCACGTTCGTCAAGCCGGCCCCGTACTTCTCATCGGTCAGGAACAGGTTCCACAACCCAGCCTGCCGAGCCCTCACCTTCAATTCCTTCAAGATCTCCGGCCGGTGGTGTTTGTGTCCTGACGATTCGATCTGCTCGTAGAACGTCCGTTCATTCGGGTAGACAACGCGCTCCATGAACTCCGTCAACTTCTCGCGAAGCGCATTGACCTTTGCTGTCGGGGTAAAGTTCATCACCATATCTCCTACATGGACTCAGAAGTTGTCACGTGCCACCTTCGTTCTTTCGCACCCGCGCACGAATAAATCTCACCAGGTCGTCCACGGGCGTGCCGGCTACGAAGACCCCATCGGCCCCGCCTTCTAGAAGCTGCGGGATATCCTGGCGGGGGATCACTCCACCGACCAACAAGAGCACATCTCGGAGCCCATGGTTCCGGAGCGCGGCAGCGAAGCGTCGAGTGTGAGCGAGATGCTCCCCCGACAGGAAGGACAGTCCCACCACCTGGACGTGCTCCTGGATAGCGGCCTCGATAACGACCTCATGGGGCAGAAATTTCCCCAGGTAGACCACCTCCATCCCGGCGTCGCGGAGGAACCGTGCCAGGACCTTCACGCCCCGGTCATGGCCATCCATGCTGACCTTGGCGAGCGCGACCTTGATCTTCGCCGCGCTGTCAGATGACCGACCGGAGCTGCCCGGCGGGATCGTACTCATGCCCGTACGCCTCACGCATGACTCCGACCGCTTCGCCAAGCGTGGCACCGGCGCGGACCACCTCGACCAGAGCCGGAATCAGGTTGTGCTGTTCGCCCCTGCCGCATTCCTCCCGAAGCCCATGGAGGGCAGCCCTGACTGAACCCGCATGGCGCCGTTCGCGGAATTGCTTGACCTGGTCCCGGCGGGCGCGGACGGCTTCGGCAGAGGGATGTGCGTGGACCGCCACATC
>JBHIAB010000214.1:0-5591 GCA_046758385.1 Methylomirabilia bacterium
GAGATCTATTTCTCCCACAAGGAAAACAAGGCGGCCCTGGTCCGCATCCAGCGGGAGAAGGCCGCCGCCGCCGCGTCCAAGATCGAGCAGTTTGTCAAGGAGATCGAGCGCCAGATTGGCTGGGTCGCCCGGTCTCCGTGGGGCGCCCGCGCCGTGACTGCCGACCAGCGGCGCCTCGAGTATTTCCGACTTTTCCGCCAGGTCCCGGCCGTTACCGAGGTCAGCTACCTGGATCCGTCAGGCACGGAGCAACTCCAGGTCTCCCGCTTGGGCCTGGACGTGGCGGGGAGGCAAGCGGACTTTTCTCAGGAGCCGAAGTTTGTCGAGGCCAAGTCGGGGAACACCTACTTCGGCCCCGTCTACTTTCGCAAGGGATCCGAGCCGTACATGACCATCGCCATCGCGGGCCAGAGAGCGGACGCGGGAGTCACGGTCGCTGAGCTGAATTTGAAATTTATCTGGGACGTGGTGTCCCAGATCAAGGTCGGCAAGGCCGGTCGCGCGTACGCGGTCGACTCCGATGGCAACCTCATCGCTCACCCGGACATCAGCTTGGTCTTGAAGAAGACTGATCTCTCCTCACTCCCCCAGGTCGAGGCCGCTCGCGTGAGTCCCCGGAACCCAGGGGAAGGGGACCAACAGGCCACGATTGCCCGAGACCTCCAGGGGCGCGAGGTCCTCACGGCCTACGCCGCAATCGCCCCGCTCGGATGGTTCGTCTTCCTCGAACAGCCCCTCGCGGAGGCCTTTGAGGCGCTCTACGCCTCCATTCTCCGGACGGGCTTGCTTCTGCTGGCGGGCCTCGGCCTGTCGGTCCTGGCCAGCCTGGTCCTCGCCCGGAGGATGGTGACACCCATTCGGGCATTGCAGGGGAGTGCGGCCCGGATCGGCGCGGGGGATCTCGCCCACCGCATCGAGGTCCGCACCGGAGACGAGCTGGAGACTCTGGCCGAGGAGTTCAACCGGATGACCAGCCAGCTCCAAGAGTCCTACGCCAACCTGGAGCAGAAGGTGGAGGAGAGAACTCGCGAGCTGGAGGACAAGGGGCGCCAGCTCGAGACCGCCAGCAAGCACAAGTCCGAGTTCCTCGCCAACATGAGCCACGAGCTCAGAACTCCGTTGAACGCCATCCTGGGGTATACAGAGCTGGTCCTGGACAGTATCTACGGCGAGGTGCCCGGGAAGATCCGGGATGTCCTGGAGCGCTTGGACAAGAACGGGCGCCATCTCCTCGGCCTGATCAACGACGTTCTCGATCTCTCCAAGATCGAGGCGGGCCAGCTCATCCTGTCACTCAACGACTATTCGATGCAGGAGGTCGTTCAGACGGTCTTCACCGCGGTGGAGGCGTTGGCGGCGGAGAAGAAGCTCGCGCTGAAGGTCACGGTCCCTCCAACCCTGCCTCCCGGCAAGGGCGATGAACGGCGCGTCACACAGGTGCTCTTGAATCTCGTCGGCAACGCGATCAAATTCACCGAGGTCGGTGAGATCAGGGTGGAGGTGACGGCTTCAAACGGCGCGTTCCTGGTCTCGGTGTCCGACACGGGTCCGGGGATCACGGAGGCCGATCAGGAGAAAATCTTCGAAGAGTTCCACCAGGCCGACAGCTCCAGCACCCGGAAAAAGGGCGGCACGGGGCTCGGTCTCTCGATTGCCAAGCGGATCATCGAAATGCACGGGGGGCGAATCTGGGTGGAATCGAGCCCGGGGAAGGGCTCGAGCTTCTGGTTCACGCTGCCGGTTCGCGTCGAGCGGCAAGTGGAGGTCACATGAGCAAGCGGATCCTAGTGATTGAGGACCAGGAGGACAACCGGCGCATCATGCGTGACCTCCTCACGAGCGTGGGCTATGAGGTGGTCGAGGCGGTCACCGGGGAAGAGGGGGTGGCCTCGGCGGAGAGGCAGCCGCCCGACCTGATCCTCATGGATATCCAGCTCCCGGGTCTGGACGGCTACGAGGCGACGCGCCGGATCAAGGCCAATCCTGCCCTCCGCCCGATCCCGGTCATCGCTGTGACCTCCTACGCGCTGAGCGGCGACGACGTCAAGGCCAGGGAGGCAGGCTGCGATGGCTATGTGTCGAAGCCGTACAGCCCGCGCGAGCTCCTGGCCAAGATTCGCGAGTATCTGCCATAGGTGACTGCCGAGGGGTCCACCGTGAGAACGCCGCCGCGGATCCTCATCGTGGATGACAACCCCGCGAACCTGGACATCCTCCAGACGCGTCTCGCCACCCACGACTACGAGATCCTCACCGGGACTGATGGCGAAGAGGCCCTAGCCATCGCCAGGGAGAAGCAGCCGGACCTGATCCTGCTGGACGTCATGATGCCCAAGATGGATGGGATCGAGGTCTGCCGACACCTCAAAGCGGATCCCTCTCTCCCTTTCATGCCGATCGTCTTGGTCACTGCCAAAGCGGATTCAAAAGATGTCGTCGCCGGTCTCGAGGCAGGTGGCGATGAATACTTGACGAAGCCCGTGGACCAGGCTGCGCTGGTTGCCCGGGTGAAGTCGATGCTGCGGATCAAGGGCCTCCACGACACGGTTCGGGAGCAGGCGGCCCGACTCGAAGCGCAGTCGGCTCAGCTTACCGAGTGGAACCGGACGCTCGAGCAACGGGTTCAAGAGCAGCTCGCCGAGCTGGAGCGGGTCGGCCGGGTGAAGCGGTTTCTCTCCCCCCAGCTTGCGGAACTCATCGTCTCCTCCGGGGACGAGCGCCTCCTGGACAGCCACCGACGGGAGATCACAGTGGTCTTCTGCGACCTCCGGGGGTTCACGGCTTTCTCGGAGACGGCGGAGCCTGAAGAGGTGATGGGAGTCCTCCGAGAGTACCACGCGGCCATGGGAAGCCTGATCTTCCGCTTCGAAGGGACGCTGGAGCGCTTTGCGGGGGACGGGCTGATGGTCTTTTTCAACGATCCCCTGCCCTGCCCTGACCCGGCGGTGCGGGCCGTCAGGATGACGGCAGCCATGCGCGAGTGTGCGGGCGAGCTGAGTGGGAAGTGGCGAAAGCGCGGTCACCAGCTGGACTTCGGGGTGGGGATCGCCCAGGGCTACGCCACGCTGGGGAAGATCGGGTTCGAGGGACGGTTCGACTACGGCGCCATTGGAACCGTGACCAATCTCGCCTCCCGTCTCTGCGACGAGGCCCGAGGCGGGCAGATCCTCATCAGCCAGCGAGTCTACGCGGCGGTAGAGGAGCTAGTGAACGTCGAACCGGTGGGTGAGCTGACACTGAAGGGATTGCAGCGGCCTGTCACCACGTACAACGTCGTCCGAGTAAAAGAGTAGTTCGAAGTCAGCGTGGGCGATGAGGTCCTGGAGGGGTGCTATGCCCTCGCGGGAGTCGCCGAGGCGGCTGACACCTCGGTCTGGGCGAGCCGCCAAGGCCTCGCCTCAGTTCGGCTGGTCCAACTGCATGATCTGCCGGATCCGCTGAAGGGTCATCGAGGCCGCCCCGCGTTCCTTCAGCTCGAGCAGGTGGGCCATCGAGTCGACCAACAGCAGATGGACCTGCAGCTCGCACTGGCAAGTGGCACAGAAGAGCTTGACTGTAGCATCGGCCATGCTCCTGGAGGGGCTCCTGACGCCGGGAGGGGCAGCCCCGGCAGCCGAGGGCGCGGGTTCGGCCCGGGCCGGGACCGACCGAGGAGGGCTTTTATCGCGCCTATACTCTGACGAGTGGAGCAGGCAAGGACGGCTGAGCAGCCGCGTGAAGGCCACTCAGCGAGGGACAGAAACAGAAGAAGCCACCGCGAAGCGGTTTAGTTCAACGCTCGCGCTCAGCGGCGGCGCGCCACGCCGGCCGCTGCAGCGGCCAGTTAGCCTCGCGGCCGATGCGCCTTCATGCGCCTTGGGAGCGCCGAAATAACGGAGCGGAGTAGCACGTTCACCGACTCCGACGACTGGAACACGGACGCGACATCTGGATCGAGAACTACGGCCACCGTTCGCCCCTTCAACAGCCTCGCGAACCTGTTTGGGCGCGCCTTTCGGTAGTCGAACCGGTATTCCGGCCGCATCTCCTCTCGCGCCATCCTACTTCGTGACGTTTTCCTCGTAATCCTTTCGCTCATTCTTCGTAGCCCTCCGGGCGCTGAAGATCCGGACCGCGTCACCCCCCTGGGTGAAGCAAACAACCAGCAGGCGCTCCCGAATCGAGTACCCGATGATGATCTCCCGGTGCTCGCCGATCGAGTGGTCCTCGTCGTCGAAGATCCGCGCCAGAGGGTCGGCGAATACCGTCAGCGCCTCCTCGAAGGGGACGCCATGCCTCGCGAGATTCACCGCCGCCTTGCGTCGGTCCCACTCGAATCTGATCTTCATTCCACGGTCGCCATGGTAGCACAGCATCCTCTCGTCTCGGCCACGTCACGTCGCGAGTTCTGAGGCTAACGTATAGAGTTTTATCCCTGATGCCTGGCACAGGTGGCGGAAAACACCGGCAACCAGCCGCGGCATCGCGGATAAAACTGGTTGGGCGAAACCGCTGAGCAGGAGGGTAGTGCGCGCCATGGGGATTGTAAAGGGCGGCGGGAGGGGAAAAGGGGGGAACGGAGCGCCCCAAGGAGGCGGCCGGCCGCCCCTGCACGGAGTGGGGTCAAACCAGCCCCCGCTTGGTGGTGGGAGCGCCCTGTTCAGGGTCGCGAGCGGCATGGCAGGGGAGGAGGCGACAGCCTTGGACATGGGACGCGCGTGAGACTGGCTTCGGGGATGGCGAGCGCGGGAGGGTCTCATGAGGAATCCCAGGGAGGAATCGTCCGGGGCAGTTCGGCCGCCACGACCACGGTGCCCTGCAGGCAGGCTCGGCAGCGGGCGAGATCGAGGCCGGTGAGTTCGAGCAGGAGCTCCGGGGTGGATGGCCGGGGAGGCTTGGGCAGCGAGGGCGCGAGGCCCAGGAGCGCGCGGCACCGTGGGAGGGCCTGTTTCTTGGCGCGGTTGGCCAGGAAGCTCGGCGATGAGGTCCTCGATGGCGGGATTTTCGTAGAACGCCTGAAGGTCCTGCTTGGCGCCGACCCGATCATACAAACCCCTCCGAGTAGGGGAGGTCAGCACGACCGTCGCGGAGACAACCGGCTGCCTCCTCGTCCCAACTACTCCCCTTCTCGAAGAAGGAGCCAGGGGAATCGGGGGGACGGCAGCGGGCCAGGTCCCTCCCTCGCGTGAGGGCCTCGATGGGTGCTATGCCCTCGCGGGAGTCGCCGAGGCGGCTGACACCTCGGTCTGGGCGAGCCGCCAAGGCCTCGCCTCAGTTCGGCTGGTCCAACTGCATGATCTGCCGGATCCGCTGAAGGGTCATCGAGGCCGCCCCGCGTTCCTTCAGCTCGAGCAGGTGGGCCATCGAGTCGACCAACAGCAGATGGACCTGCAGCTCGCACTGGCAAGTGGCACAGAAGAGCTTGACTGTAGCATCGGCCATGCTCCTGGAGGGGCTCCTGACGCCGGGAGGGGCAGCCTCGGCAGCCGAGGGCGCGGGTTCGGGCCGGGACCGACCGAGCAGGGCTTTTATCGCGCCTATGGTGCAGCCTTACTATCTGCCGTGAACTGGTCGGGTGAGAGTCCCGACGAGGGGAGATTTCCCGTTCGCCC
>JBHIAB010000215.1:0-5540 GCA_046758385.1 Methylomirabilia bacterium
CGTTCCCTGCCGTCCGCACCTACCGGCACCTCTTCCCCGCGCTCTTGGAGGTGAAGGCCCAGCAGGTGCTGCTCGAGTTTGCCAACCGCGGGATGGAAGACGCAGCCCTCTGGAAGGAGTGTCCGACCGACAAGGAGCTAGGGGCCGGCGTCGTTGACGTCAAGGCGTACAAGGCCGAGTCGGCAGAGGACGTCGCCGGCCGGATCCGGACCCTTCTTCAGTATGTGGGGCCCGACAAGCTTTGGGTCAACCCCGACTGCGGCTTCTGGGAAACCCCGCGCTGGATCACCCAGCAGAAGCTCCACGCCATGGTCGAGGGGACCAAGCGAGTACGGAAGGAACTGGGCGGCAGCTAAGTGGGGTTACACTTCTCGGAAAATCAGCGAACGAAGTTGCTATGGTTCAACTGGGCGGGCACCGCTGGGGGGCGGGACCGAGCGTGAGGTCTGCCTTTTCGGGCTGTGATGACCACGGCGGTGAGATACGCCATACCGACCGCGATCGTGCCGGTCAGCCACCAAAGCACGAGCCAGTTTGCCGCGGTCATGCGAACACCCGGAGCCACGAGACCGCGTCAGCACACCAGCCCTGCTCGCGTCGTGCGCAATTCCCTGGTCTTTGCAGATCGTCGGCCCGGCATGCCATAGGCAGGCACCCCTAACCCACGCTACCCGGTCTCCGCGGTCGTGCGCTGCCTCGATTCCGGTCCGGATACCCGGACCGTGTCGGTCTTCGAAAGTCCGGATACAGGGACCGGAAATTCGGGCACCTGCCGTTCTTCTGACCGCTACTATTGAGGAAATGGCTCGGTGGGAATGCCTAGCCGGGGCATCGACGGGATTCGGGAGCTTCATAGGGGGATTGCTGGAGGGATAGGATGCTAGGTCTCACTATCGAGGCTCTGATCTTGGCTTTAGCCCTTTGGACTTTAGCGGGAACCGCCAGGAACCGATAGCCGCGGCTTCGGACCGTCCGCGAGGGTCTGACCGCCGCCTGAGTGGCCGACCCTACTGCCGAGTCCCTCCGTTCAGCTTCTGACGCAGAAAAGCCCGGACATCTCCCCGGTAGCACCCCACGTCCCAGAACAACCGATGTCCACCTCCGCGATGGAAGCCATCGGTGGCAAGGGCTCGGCAGATTCCATCCAGGTTGTACGCGCATAGGGCCGCTCCCTCGTATCCCCAGCGGTCCACGATAGACCGGCATGACACATTCCAAGAAAAGCCCTTGACGGCGGTCCTTCCATGGCAGATGCTTGGCTGACGGCGACTGGCGTACGGTTCGGAGATCAGGCGTAGCCCCCAGGGAGGGTCACCCATGGCGTTTGAGATGACCGCGAAGCTTTTGCACGTTGACCTCACGACGCGACAAACACGGACGGAAGAGATTCCTCCAGCGATTCTGCGAAAGCACCTTGGCGGGGGTGCTCTGGCAAGTTATCTGCTCCTCCGCGACATGACGGCAGGTGTAGATCCGTTGGGTCCTGGCAATATCCTGGTGTTCACCACCAGCGTGATCAACGGGCTGTCCCTTTCCGGGACCAATCGGTACACCGCGGCGGCCAAGTCGCCGCTGACCGGTGGGTACGGCGAAGCGGAGGCTGGAGGGTGGTGGGGGCCCGAGCTCCGTGCGGCAGGCTACGAGGGTCTCGCGATCCGTGGACGGGCGGAGTCCCCGGTGTACCTCTGGATCAAGGACGGGGAGGTGCAGTTCCGAGACGCGCGCCCCTACTGGGGCCGGCTTTCAGGGGAAGTGCAGGACGGGCTTGAGCGGGAGCTAGGGGACCGCCGCATCCGGGTGCTGCAGACCGGGGTGGCCGGGGAGCGAGGGGTGCGGTTCGCAGCCATCGTGAATCAGCTCAAACACTTCCACGGCCGGTGCGGGCTCGGCGCAGTAATGGGAGCCAAGGGTCTCAAGGCGATCGTGGTCCGTGGCACGAAGCCCCCCATCCCGATGGCCAAGGACGGCGCCCGTGCCGCCCTCACATGGTTCAGGGAGCACTACGACCGCTCCAAGGATCGCTTCCACCAGCTCGGGACGGCCGGCGTCGTGCTCACGCTGGAGGGCAGCGGCATCCTTCCGACCCGTAACTTCCGAGACGGCTCCTTCGAGCATGCCCGCGCCATCAGCGGGCAGACTATGAGGGACAGCATCTTGGTCGATCGCGGCACCTGTTATGCGTGCGCCGTAGCTTGCAAGCGAGAGGTGGCCGTTCCGGAGCACGGGGTGCTCCCGAAATACGGAGGCCCCGAGTACGAGACCCTGGGCGCCACGGGGTCCCTCTGTGGAGTGGGGGACCTCAAAGCCGTGGCGCGCGTGAACCAGCTCTTGGGTCAGTACGTCCTCGATTCGATCTCCACCGGCGCCGTCATCGCGTTCGCCATGGAGTGCTACGAGCACGGCATTCTGACCAAAGCGGACACGGGCGGGCTCGAGCTCACATGGGGGAACGCCGGGGCGGTTGAGCAGCTCGTGCACCTGATCGGCCGGCGGGAGGGGATCGGCAAGACTCTGGGCGAGGGAGCCCGACGGGCGGCCGCGAGCATTGGGCGAGGGGCCGAGCGTTTTGCGCTTCACGTGAAGGGCCAGGAGCTTCCGATGCACGACCCGCGGGGAAAGAAAGGGGTGTCTCTGGCGTATGCCCTCTCGCCCACAGGCGCGGACCACATGGAGGCCCCGCATGATCCGTTCTACGAGGGTTTTCATCCGACGGGCCATGCGCTCGGGCCGCTGGGCCTCATCGAGCCCGTCGACGCGCTGGACTTCGGGCCTCGCAAGGTAAGGGTCTTCTACGTCACGCAGCAGATGTGGAGCTTGTACAACTCCGTCGGCATGTGTAACTTCGTGGGCGCGCCGTTCGGGAGTCTGGGGCTAGAGCAACTGGTGGCGTACGTCAACAGCGTGACCGGCTGGAACATGAGCCTCTACGAGATGATGAAGGTGGGGGAGCGGGCCAACGTGCTGGCGCGGCTGTTCAACTGTCGCGAGGGGTTCACGATCGAGGACGATCGCTTGCCCCAGCGGATGCACGAGGGGCTCGGCAATGGTCGCCTCAAAGGAGAGCGGATTGATCCCGACCAGTTCCTGGCCGCCCGACGCCTCTACTACGAGATGGCGGGGTGGGATCCTGAGACAGGCTGGCCCATGGCCGCCAAGCTGGCGGAGCTGGGGGTGGATGAGACGACGGTCAAGCGCGCGTAAACGGCGCGACGAGAGCGAAGCCAACTCCTGTTGGGGGAGCGTCAAGACGGGTTCAGTGTTCTTCATAGGCTTATGGCGCCTTCCACGTGACCGTTCCCTCCTGGTTGAAGAGCTGCAGGCCTACAGAGCCGTCAGCCAGGACGCTCAGGGTGGCGCGGGGCCTCCCCTCGTAGTCTCGAAGATTTAATCCCACTGAGCCGAAGAGCCCTGCGCTCAGCCCGGCGCGGGGCGTGCCGTCCTGGTCGTAGAGGTTCAGGGTGGGGAAGCCGTCCACCATGACCTTCAGCTCCGCTCGGATCTTCCCCCTCTTGTCAGCGAAGGCTAAGACCGGCGTTCCATCGTCGAGCACCTTGAGCTCGGTGCGGACCCTTCCGTCTTTGTCAGCGAGAGCCAGGACCAGTGTTCCGTCCGCGCGGATCCCGAGCCCGGCCCGGCGCTTGCCATCCTCGTCCAGGAGGACAAACCCTTTGGCCGTGACCTCTTCTGGGACCTTGGTGGCCGTGGCACCCAAGAACAAGACGAGGCACAAGACGGCCGCGGTGGTGCCGGCGAGGAGCTTCCACCGCGAGCGAATCGCGCCCAGCAGGCGGTCAAAGCGTTGCATGGCAGTGTCCAGCGGCGGCGTTCTCATCGGTCCCTCCGGTTCGTGCGGCGGAAGGCGGCACGAGAGGTCGGTCAGTGGTGGAAGAGGGATGGTGTCGGGGAGAGCGGGGGGTTACATTGTCCTCGGCCAAGAGAACGGCTTTCCTCGAGCCATCACACATAGCCGGGCCCCTCGATCACCGGATGCTTCACGAGGAACGCTTCGTCGACCTCGACACCGATGCCCGGCTTTTCGAGCGGGCGCACGCAACCGTCGGCGGCCAGCGTGTACGGGGTGCTGACGAGCTGGTCCCGGAACAGGTTGCTGATGGACACGTCGGCCTCGAAGTAGCCGGCATTGTCGATGGCCGCGAGGAAGTGAATGCTCGCAGCCATGTTGAGGCCCGTCATGGAGGTGTGAGGGTGAATGGGCAGCTTCCAGGCCGAGGCCATTGCCGCGATGCGAAGGGCTTCGGTCAGGCCTCCGGTCTTCGAGAGGTCCGGCTGGAGAATCCGGATCGTGCGGTCCTCGATCAGGCGCGAGAACTCGAAGCGGGTGTAGTGGTTCTCTCCAGCCGCCAGCGGAACGCGGCTGAAGGTGGCGGCGATCGCGTAGCTCCGGTGGTCATGGGCGGGAAACGGCTCTTCCAGCCAGCCCGCGCCGTGCGCCTCCAGTCCGGGCATCACCTGCCGCGCATCGTCGACCGAATACCCCGTGTTGGCGTCCGTCAGGATGGTTAAATCGTCGCCCAGCGCCTTGCGCACGGCCGCCACGCGCTCGAGGTCGCGCGCCGGCGAGTCACCGAGCCGAAGCTTGAGCGCCCTGTACCCGGCCTGGACCAGCGCCCGCGCCTCCTCGACCAGCGCGCTCGGATCCTGGTAGCCGAGCGACACCCCTCCGGCGTAGGCAGGGATGGGCCGTGATGCGCCCCCGAGGAGCCGGTAAAGCGGCCACCCCGTCGCTTTGCCGCGGATGTCCCAGAGCGCCATGTCGATCCCGCTCATGGCGATCGCGGTGGCCGCGCCCATCCCGTGGCTGCCGAGCTGCATCTTGTAGATGCGCGACCAGATGCCCACCACGTCCCACGCATCCATGCCCATCACGAGCTGACGGAGCGTGGTGTTGACGTGGTGAGCCACGGCGCCGGGAGATCGGCCGTGGTGGGACTCGCCAAAGCCGGCAAGCCCATCCTCCGTGGTGACCTTGACCACGACGGCGTCACGCTTGACGGCACGCCCGATCCCTAAGGTCACGCTGGCCTCGGGCGGCACCGGGAATGAGGTCGGATACGCTTTCAGGTCGATGATTCGCATCGTGTCACCCTCGTTCACTGACCATTGGGTTGTGGGGTCCTGGACGAGCAGCTTGCCGAACTTCCAGCGCTGCGGGAGCCTGACCAAGAGATTATAGCGTGAGGTCACCATGGCTTCAGGGGTACTTCCAGCCTTCGCCAGGACAAGCCCGCCCCCACGCTCCCGGCCCCTCCACCGACGGGGCCGGGCCCACCGCTCGCGCCCGGATGCCCCCATCCGTCGCCAGCTTTTCCGCTTGACAGGCTGTTCATCCGCCCCCTACCTTGTCCCGAAGCTTGGGGGGAGGTGAGGTCCTTGCTGCCCCGGCCGTCTCGCCAGAAGGCCTGAGAATGCCTTTTGTGGTTCCTGCCCTCAATGATAGGGAGGAATGAATGGAAATGAAATTTAGGCATGAAGAAGTCGCCTTTCACAGGGAAGAGTATCAGGCCCAATTGGCCGAGAGG
>JBHIAB010000216.1:0-5465 GCA_046758385.1 Methylomirabilia bacterium
TTCCCCGGGAGGACATCGTCTTCATTTCGGGCATCGGTTGCTCGAGCCGCTTCCCCTACTACATGAATACGTACGGGTTCCATACCATTCATGGGCGCGCGCCGGCCATCGCCACCGGGCTCAGGGTGGCGCGCCCGGATCTCAAGGTGTTCGTGGTTACCGGGGATGGCGATGGTCTGTCCATCGGTGGCAACCAGATGCTGCACGTCCTGCGCCGGAACGTGAACTTGACGATCCTTCTGTTCAACAACAAGGTCTACGCCCTCACCAAGGGGCAGTACTCCCCCACCAGCGAGCTCGGCAAGATGACGAAGTCGAGCCCGATGGGGTCGGTGGATCGGGCGGTCAGTCCGTGCGCTTTCGCGCTCGGGTCCGGCGCCACGTTCGTGGCCCGCACGGTAGACCGCAACGTTGGCCATATGGAGCAAACCCTCAAGCGCGCGGCGGACCATCAGGGGGCGGCCTTCGTGGAGATCCTTCAGAATTGCAACGTCTACAACGACCTGGCCTGGAACATTCTCTACGACCGGGAGTCCAAGATCTTACGCGAACTTCGGCTCGAGCAGGGCAAGCCCCTCGTGTTCGGCCCGGTGGAAGACCGCCTGGGGCTCGTCCTCGATGGCGCCAAGCCGCAAGTCGCGCGGGTCAAGGACGTCTCCGAGAGCGCGCTCTGGGTTCACGACGAGACTAGTCCGTGGAGCGCCCAAGTGCTGGCCCAACTCTCCGAGCCGGACTTTCCGATCCCGATCGGCGTCCTGGAGGCTGTCCAGGCCCCGGTGTACGAGGAGCTCCTCGTGGAGCAAGAAGAGAAGGCCATCAAGACGCGAGGGCACGGAGATCTCGGCAAGCTGCTCGTTTCCGGGGATACCTGGAAGATCGGGTGACCCCGCCCGGAGACTCGTAGCCTCCCGACGAGTTTTTCCACCCGAGCGAACTCCTTTCGGGCGTGTGCGGCAGCGGTTCGCGTTTTTTCTCTAGTGCGGTTGCCGTCGCGCCCCCAAGCGGGAGCATCAAGTCATGGCGCTGAGCCGAAGGTTCCTCCGCGAGCTTCGGGCCATCGTGGGTTCCCAAGGGCTGGTGACCACCCCTGAAGGACGGCTCACCTACGAATGTGACATGCATACCTTCTACAGGGGCACTCCCGACGTGGTGGTGGTTCCCACCTCGGTCGACCACGTCGTCGGCGTCATACGCCTCTGCCTCGCCCGTGGGATCCCGGTCGTTCCCCGGGGCTCGGGGACCGGCATCATCGGTGGCGCCATGGCTCAGCTGGGAGGGGTGATGATCTCCACCACGCGAATGAACCGGATTTTGGACCTCGATCTTCCGAACCGATGCGCGACGGTGGAGCCGGGGCTGATCAATCTCTGGCTCACGGACGGCGTCAAGGGGCGAGGCTACTTCTTTGCGCCTGACCCCTCCAGTCAGATGGTGTCCTCAATCGGTGGGAACTGCTCCACCAACGCCGGCGGCCCCCACTGCCTCAAGTACGGGATCACCGTGAACCATGTGCTGGGCCTCGAGGTGGTGACCGGGGCCGGAGAGTTACTCTGGGTGGGGAGCAAGACCCGCGAGCGGGTCGGCTATGACCTCGCCGGTGTAATGGTCGGGGCCGAAGGGACCCTGGGGATCGTGACTGCGGCAACGGTACGGCTGCTGCACCTCCCCGAGGCCGTCAAGACACTGCTGGCAGTTTTTTCCAGCATCGAAGATGCGTCGGAGGCGGTCTCAGGGATCATCGCAGCGGGGATCATCCCGGCCGCCTTGGAGATCATGGACGAGCCCGTGATCCGGGCCGTCGAGGAGGGGATCGGCGCCGGCTACCCCAAAGGGGCCGGCGCGGTGCTCCTAATCGAGCTGGACGGCCCCCGTGCGGAGGTCGAAGCTCGGGCCGAGCAGGTCGTCCAGATCGCCCGGCAGCACCTGGCTCTGGAGATCAGGGTCGCTCGAGACGAGGTGGAACGGGCGCTGCTGTGGAAGGGACGTAAAGAGGCGGCCGGCGCATTCGGTCGGCTCGCCCGCAACTGGTTTCTTCAGGATGCCGTCGTGCCGCGGTCGAGGCTTCCCCAGATCATACGAGAGATCGTGGCCATCGCGGCCCGGCATCGGGTTCGGATCGCCAACGTCTTTCACGCCGGCGACGGAAACCTCCACCCGCTGACCTGCTACGACGGGGACCAGCCCGGCGAGCTGGAGCGGGCGGTTGAGGCCAATGAAGAGGTGCTTCGGGCCTGCATTGCCATGGGCGGGAGCGTGACCGGCGAGCACGGAGTCGGCGTGGATAAGGCACAGAAGCTCCTGCTGCAATATGCCGAGCCGGATCTTGCCTTCATGGCCCGCCTTCGCCGGGTCTTCGATCCTCATGGGATCATGAATCCCGGAAAGCTTCTGCCCTCGCACCCGGCGTGTGGAGAGGCAGCGAGAGCCGCCGGGCCAGAGTCCGTCCCCCGAGGGGCCTGGGTCTGAGGGTGGCCGTCTCAGCCACGGCCCTCGGTGAAGCCCTCACCGCGATCGTCGGCCAGGCCCGCCTCATCAGCGATCCCGACGCACTAGCTTCCTATGCCGTGGAGGGAAGCGTCCCGCGATGGGTGGCGTGCCCGGAGAGCGAGGAGGAGGTTAGCGCCTTGCTCTCCGTCGCCTTCGAGGAGCGACTGGCCGTGATCCCGCGTGGGACGGGCGAGCGCATGGGATATGGAAATCTCCCGGCCCGCGTGGACTTCGTCGTCGATCTCTCCCGTCTCTCGGCGGTCGTGGAGTACCAGCCCGATGACCTGACGGTCACCGTCCAGGCCGGGACCACCCTCGAGGCCCTGGCGGCGCGGCTGGCCGCCCGTCGCCAGTTTCTCCCCCTGGATCCGCCGCGTGCTGCCACTCGTACCGTGGGCGGCATGGTGGCGACCAATGACGGCGGCCCGCTCCGCCTCCGTTACGGGACTGCCCGCGACTTGCTGCTCGGCGTCCGGTTCATTCAGGCTGACGGCACGGGGACCTGGGGCGGCGCCAAGGTGGTCAAGAGCGTCACGGGCTACGACGTCCCGAAGCTGTTGGTGGGCTCCCTCGGGAGCCTGGGGATCCTCACAGAGCTGACGTTCCGCCTGCATCCGTTCCCTGAGGTGGAAGGGGAGTGGTTGGTCAGCTTCCCGTCCGTGGAGCAGGCAGGGGCCTTCGTCGCCTCGGTGCTGGACTCCTCGCTTCAACCGAGTCGACTGGAGCTTCTGAACGGCGAGGCCCTCCGCGCGCTCGGGCTTGCCCCGTCCTCGGCCGCGGTGGCCGTGTGGATAGGGAGCGTGGATGAGGCGGTCCGCTCCCAGGCGGACACACTCTTGGCCTTTGCCTCCCGGCACGGCGGGGATCGGCGCGCCATGCGCGAAGGCGACCTCTGGCGTCGCCTCGGCCAGCTGTTGGCGAGCAGTGGGAACCTGCTTCTGAAGGTCATCACGCTCCCTGCGCTGACGGCTCAGAGGCTTTCTGCTATGGAAGAGCTGGCCGCGGCCTACGGGCTCAGCGCCCTGGTGGTGGCCGAAGCGGGAGACGGCGTCCTCCACGTCCGCCTCGATGGAAATCTCTCCGTTGAGCGGTGGGAAGAGGCGGTCATTGTCCCGCTCAGGACGCGGGTGGCTCAGGAGGGCGGAAGCGTCGTGGTGGAAGGCGCCCCGCGCGCACTGAAGGAGCGCCTCGATGTCTGGGGCCCCCTCGAGCCCACGGCGCTTGCCATCATGAAGCGGCTGAAGGCTGAGTTCGACCCCCGGGGGGTTCTGAACCCCGGCCGGTTCGTCGACCGTATCTAGCCCCGCTCCGAGAACACTCGAAGGCTAGCGCGATGAAGGTTGGAGCCTTCGACCTTCGGGATCCACCGGACGTGGACGGGATCCGAACGTGCGTGCATTGCGGGATCTGCCTCCCCCAGTGCCCCACCTATCGTCTGCTCGGGGAAGAGATGGACTCGCCGCGGGGTCGGATCTACTTGATGCGGGCCGCTCTCGAGGGACGGGTGGCAATGAGCGAGACCTTCACTCGGCACCTGGATCTCTGTCTGGGCTGCCGCGCGTGCGAGACCGCTTGCCCTTCCGGAGTTCCGTTTGGTCGTCTCCTGGAGCAGACCCGAGGGCAGATCGTGCGGCAGGGAAATCAGCGGATCGCCCAGCGGCTCCTGGCTCGGCTGGCGTTGACCCTCTTCCCGTATCCTCGTCGGCTGGCCTTCGCAATGGGTGTGCTCTCGTACTATCAGCGGTCAGGTCTCCAGCGTCTGGTGAGGGCCAGCCGGCTCCTGGGGGTTGCTCCCCGGCTCGCCGCCACGGAGCGGTCGCTTCCCTCGCTCCCCTCCGGCTCGACTCCCGCCCTTCCGGAGATGATTCCGGCCCAGGGCCCGTCTCGGGGCCGCGTTGGCCTCCTGATCGGGTGTGTGCAACGCTTCGTCATGCCCCGGGTCAACGAGCTGACCGCCCGGCTACTCTCGATGGCGGGCTATGACGTCCTGATCCCGAGGGAGCAGGGGTGTTGCGGCGCGCTCCACCTCCATGCCGGGCGCCTCGGCGAGGCGCGGCGGTTGGCCCGAGCGATCCTCGACACCTTCGACCAGTCGGTGGATCTGGTGGTGGTCAATGCGGCCGGGTGCGGGTCGGCCATGCGCGCGTACGGTCACTGGCTTCACGACGACCCGCGGGCGACGACGTTCTCGCAGGCGGTGAGAGATGTTTCGGAGCTCCTGGTTGACGCTGACCTCCCGCTTCGACGGATCGAGGAGACCGCCACCTATCACGATGCCTGTCACCTCGCTCATGGGCAGCGCGTGCGGGCCCAGCCCCGGGTCCTGCTCCAGAAGATTCCCGGGCTCACGCTGGTCGAGCTGCCGGACAGCGACCTCTGCTGTGGCAGCGCGGGGATCTACAACATCCTGGAGCCAGAGATGGCGGACCGGCTGCTGGAGTTGAAGGTCGGGCGGATCGCCGAGACCCAAGCACGGATCGTTGTCACCGGGAATGTCGGCTGCGCCCTCCAGATCGCCAAGGGCTGCCGGGCCCGCGGTCTGAACGCGGAGGTGCTCCATCCGGTAGAGCTGCTGGAGCGGGCGCTGAGCCATCGATAAGATATACTGGGCAATGGCGACGCAGCGATGGAGAATGCGGTCCGCGCATCAGTGTTGGTGACCTGTCTGGTCGATCTCTTCTTCCCCGAGGCTGGGGTGGCCATGGTGCGCCTCCTCAAGCGCCTGGGGGTGGCCGTCGACTTTCCACGCAACCAGACCTGCTGTGGGCTCCCACTCTTCAACTCCGGGTATCACCGGGAGGCCGCCCGTGTCGCGCGGCACACGGTCCCGCTTTTTCGAGGCTCCGAGCACGTGGTGGTGCCGTCGGGCTCCTGCGCCTGGATGGTGAAGAAGGAGTACCCCGGCCTTCTGAACGAGGAGCCAGCTCTCAGAGATGAGGCCCAGGCCCTCGCGGCCCGGACCTATGAGCTCTCTCAGT
>JBHIAB010000217.1:0-5389 GCA_046758385.1 Methylomirabilia bacterium
CCTCGCGGCCCAACGCTGTTGGGCCGCTCGGAGCGCTCCGGCGTCCTGCGCTTCGCGGCCCGCTACGGCTCGTCGGCATGTCGCTCGGCAGGGCACCCCCGGCGCATGCGAGATGGGACGGCATGAGGGCAGTCGGCATTGTGCCGGCGGCGGGGAGCGGCAGCAGAATGGGCGGCTCTCACCCAAAGCAGTTTCTCAGGGTCGGTCGGGTCCCCGTCGTCGTCCTCACCCTTCGGATGTTGAGTCGGGCCAGCGAGCTTGAGGGAGTCATCGTTGCGGCGCCGCCCGGACGGGTCGCGACCACGGACCGCTTGGTCAAGCGTTGGGGTGTCGCCCGAATCCTCGGGGTGGTTCCCGGCGGCAGGACGCGCCAGGAGTCGGTGTGGGTGGCTCTCCAGCATGTGCCGGCAGGGACAGGGCTGGTGGTGGTCCACGACGCTGTTCGGCCATTCATCACTGCCGCGCTGGTTCGGGACGTGATCCGCGAGGCTCGCCGCCACGGAGCGGCTGTCTGCGGGGTCCCGGTCTGGGAGACGGTGAAGCGGGTCCAGGGGCGCGTCGTGGTGGCCACCGTGGAGCGAGAGGGGCTCTGGCTCGTGCAGACCCCCCAGGCCTTCCATCGTGCCCTCCTCTCGGAGGCCCATGAGAAGGCGCGGCGGGATGGGGTAGTGGGGACTGACGACGCAGCGCTGGTCGAGCGGCTCGGAGTTCCTGTGCACGTGGTGGTGGGGCTCCCCCAGAACCTCAAGATCACCACCCGGGAAGACCTGGTCCGGGCCCGGGCTGTCGCCGCGAGGCGCCGGGTGTGACCCGGGTCGGGCTCGGCATCGACCTCCATCAGACGGCTCCCGGGCGCCCGCTGATTCTGGGCGGGATCACGGTGCCGGCGGCGGCCGGGCTCGGCGGCCACTCGGATGCCGATGTCCTCTGCCACGCGATTGCGGAGGCGATGCTGGGGGCGCTCGCCCTTGGAGACTTGGGGCGCCACTTCCCCGACACCGACCCGCGCTACCGGGGCATTTCAAGCCTCCAGCTTCTTGAGCAAGTGCTTTCGCTCTTGAAAGGCCGAGGTGCCCAGCTCTTGAACGTGGACGCCACGGTGCTGGCCCAGTCGCCCAGGCTGGCTCCCTGGCTTCCTGAGATGGCCAAGCGCCTTGCTGAAACCCTGAAGGTTGATCCCGACCGCGTGAGCGTGAAGGCCAAGAGCCCCGAGGGCCTGGGGCTCGTCGGGAGAAACGAAGGGATCGCCGCGATGGCCGTTGTGAGTGTCGAGCTGACAGAATGAGTGTGCGCGTCCGCTTCGCTCCCAGCCCCACCGGCCCGCTCCACCTGGGGAACGCGCGCACCGCGCTCTTCACCTGGCTCTTTGCCAGAAAGCACGGAGGCCGCTCCCTCCTTCGGATTGAGGACACCGATCGGCATCGCTCCACGCCCCATTGGGAATCGGCGATCGTGTCAGATCTCGCCTGGCTTGGGCTCGCCTGGGACGAGGAAATTGTGCGTCAGTCAGACCGGTTCGATGCTTACAGGAGTGCAGCGGAGCGACTCCTTGCCGCGGGAGCCGCCTATCTCTGCTTCTGCACTCTCGAAGAGCTCGAGGCCCGGAGGCAGGAGCAGCTTGCGCGCGGCCAACCGCCCCGCTACGACGGCCGCTGCCGGACGATCCCGGGGGCGGAGGCGGCGGCGCGTCGGCGCGCGGGGGAGCCTGCTGCCGTGCGCTTCCGCATGCGGGCTGACCTCTTGAGGGTGGCTGATCTGGTCAAGGGTGAGGTGAGGTTTCGAGGGGACGATCTGGGCGATTTCATTATCCTTCGCGCTGACGGCAGTCCTGCCTATAACCTGGCGGCCGCACTGGATGATAGCTGGATGCGGATCACGCACGTCATCAGGGGGGAAGATCACCTGGCCAATACCCCACGACAGGGGGTCCTGATCGAGGCCTTGGGGTTCGAGCCTCCGAGATATGCTCATCTGCCGCTGATCCATGGGGGCGACGGCCAGCCGCTCTCCAAGCGCCACGGAGCGGTGACCGTGGGCGAACAGCGAGAGGCCGGCGTCCTTCCCGAGGCCCTGGTCAACTACCTGGCGCTTCTCGGGTGGTCGCCGCCCCCGGGGCGGGGCGAGGTCATGGAGCTCGGCATGCTGAGCTGCCTCTTCTCCCTGGAGCGTGTGTCCCGCTCCCCCGCCCGGTTCGATCCCGATCGGCTCGCCTGGTTCAATCGCCAGCACCTCCGTCGGATGCCGATCGACCGATTGCTCGCAGAGCTTGGTCCGGGGACGATCGACGACGATCTGCCCCGCCGCACTATCGAGGCACTTCGAGATGAGGCACGTTCGCTGGTCGACTTGCGAAACGCGCTGGATGCTGTTCGCACCGAACCGGCGCCTGGGACCTTAGATCTAACGGAGGCGGATCAGCGGGCTCTGATGCAATTGCGGGGTGCGCTGGTTGTGATCTCGGAGGACACCGAGGATTACTCGCAGAAAGTGCTTGCGCATGCCGCGCGGGGTCTGCGGGATGAGAGGCGGGTGCTGATGCGCGCCGCCCGCCTCGCCCTACTTGGAAAGGCCCAGGGTCTGCCCGTCGCCACCTTGCTCCGTATCCTGGGAGCCGAGCGGGCTAGGCGCCGCGTGGGGAATGCCCTCAAGGGCTGTGTCGCGTCGTAGGAGATCTGTGTGGCGCTGAAGATCTACAACACACTGACGAGGACGAAGGAAGAGTTCGTGCCCCTCGCCCCCGGGGAAGCGCGGATCTATGTGTGTGGGGTGACGGTCTACGACCTCGCTCATGTCGGGCACGCCCGAAGCGCCCTGGTCTTCGACGTGATCCAGCGCTACTTGCGCTACAAGGGCTACCGGGTCCGCTACGTCAAAAACTTTACCGACGTGGACGACAAGATCATCAAGCGGGCGCAAGAGGAAGGTGTGCCTGCGTCAGGGCTGGCCGAGCGCTATATCGAAGAGTACCGGAAGGACATGGCCGCCCTGGGAGTGCAGGAGCCGGACGTGGAGCCCAAGGCTACCGAGCACATTCCCCAGATGATTCGGCTCGTCGAGCGGCTGGTGGCCCACGGGGTCGCCTATCGTGCGGACGGCGATGTCTACTTCGAGGTTCGCCGGTTTCCATGGTACGGACGCCTCTCTGGAAAGAACATCGAGGAGCTTCAGGCCGGGGCCCGTGTGGAGGTGGATGAGCGGAAGCAGGACCCACTGGACTTTGCCCTCTGGAAGGCGTCCAAGCCTGGAGAACCGGCCTGGGAAAGCCCCTGGGGTCCCGGCCGTCCCGGCTGGCACATCGAGTGCTCGGCCATGTCCATGCACTATCTCGGGGAGAGCTTCGACATCCACGGCGGCGGAGAGGATCTGGTCTTCCCCCACCACGAGAACGAGATCGCCCAGTCAGAAGGGTGCACCGGCAAGCCGTTCGTCCGCTATTGGATCCATAACGGGTTCGTCAACATAGCCGGGCAGAAGATGTCCAAGTCCGAGGGCAACATCCTCACGGTCAAGGAGCTCGTCCGCCGCTACGATCCGGATGTCCTTCGCCTGTATCTCCTGGGCACCCACTACGGAAACCCGCTGGACTTCGCTGAGGAGCGGGTCGTCGAGGCGACGCGCGCCCTCGAACGCATCCGGGGGCTTGTCGAGGCGGCTGACCGACTGGCCGTGAGCGGCGCCCCGGGGCCCCGGCGACCGGCGAGGCCGCTTCACGAAATCATCGACCACCGTGGCCGCTTCGAGGCCGCTATGGACGACGACTTCAACACTCCGCAGGCCATCGGTGTGCTCTTCGATCTCACTCGGGTTGTCCAAGGACTCCGCACTCAAGTGGCCAGCGGGGAGGACGCCATGGGGTCGTTCCTCGGCGGGATCAGCGAGCTCCTGACGCTCTGCCGGGTTTTGGGGCTCTTGGAGAGTAGCGCCAGACCGGCGCGCGCCGTGGATCCCGACCTTCAAGTGCGAGTCGAGCGGTTGATCCAGATACGGACCGAGGCACGCGGCCGACGTGACTGGGCGCTGGCCGATCGCATCAGGGAAGAGCTGGCCCAGCTCGGTGTGGTGGTCGAGGACACCCGGACCGGCACCATCTGGAAGCTCAAGCCGTGACCTCTCGAGATGTCTCTTACGGGCGCCATCCCGTGCTGGAGCTGCTCCGTGGCCGCGGTCAAGCGGTCCAGGAGCTGGCCATCATTTCCGAAGGGCGGGGTGCAAGCCTTCAGCAACTGCTCGCCCTGGCCCGACACCGGGGTGTGAAGGTCTCGTATCGGACGCGGGACCAGCTGACCGCCATGGCGGGGACCCCCTACCACCAGGGGGTGGTCGCTCGGATCGCCGAGGCCCCCTACTTGGAGCTCGAGCACTTGGTGGCCCTGCCGGCTGCCCGGGGAGAGGCGGCTTTCCTGCTCGCTCTGGATAAGGTCAAGGATCCACGGAACTTGGGCGCTGTGCTACGGACCGCTGAGGCCGTGGGAGCGCATGGGGTGGTTGTCCCCAAGCACCATGCGGTGGGGCTGACGGGAGCGACGGCAAAAGCCGCGGCTGGGGCGACATCCTTCGTTCCCGTAGCTCGAGAAGCAAACCTCGTTCTATCCCTGAAAAGGCTGAAGGATCAAGGGGTTTGGATCATCGGGACTGCTCCGGAAGGTGGCCTTCTCCCGTGGGAGGTTGACTTGACCGTCCCCCTCTGTCTCGTCCTCGGGGGAGAGGGATCCGGAATGGGCCCCTTGGTCGTACGAAACTGCGACATCCTGGTTTCTATTCCGATGCGGGGGCGGGTAGGCTCTCTGAATGTGTCGGCGGCGGCGGCCGTGCTCTGCTACGAGGTGGTGCGGCAGCGCAGAAGCAAAAAACTATAAAGCTACGTTGACTACGGGCGCGCATCAAGTTATGATGGGTGTTTGTCTGTGCTGGCGTAGCTCAGGGGTAGAGCGGCTGCCTTGTAAGCAGCGGGTCGGGGGTTCGAATCCTCTCGCCAGCTCCAGGAGTTTCGCGGAGTTAGGCACTCGGAGCGGGCTCGGGGAGGTACCCAAGCGGCCAAAGGGGGCAGACTGTAAATCTGCTGGTGCATGCCTTCGGGGGTTCAAATCCTCCCCTCCCCACCATCCTCTGGCTCCTTGGGCGCCCCGTCCCGGTGCCGCCCATTGGGCGATGATCCGCCCGGGAGACAGCGAGACGGATGCCACGCCGGCACCCACAGGCGCGCGGGAGTAGCTCAGTGGTAGAGCGCCAGCCTTCCAAGCTGGGGGTCGCGGGTTCGAATCCCGTTTCCCGCTCCAGCGCACTTCGAGAGGGGACTCCGTCCCCCCTCGACGGGCCTCGGCAAAGCCGACCCTTCGCTTCGCTCAGGGCTTCGGGCCCTGCTTCCCCCTGGGGGGAGGCAGGCGACCCG
>JBHIAB010000218.1:0-5343 GCA_046758385.1 Methylomirabilia bacterium
ATACGAAGGGCTCGTCGGGGATGTAGCCGAGGCGCCGCTTGCCGCCCTCCGGGTCGAGGTTCAGGTCGATCCCGTCGATCAGGATTCGGCCCGTGGTAGGCCGGTAGAGGCCGGTGACCATCTTGGTGGTCGTGGTCTTACCCGAACCGTTGGGGCCGATGAGACCATAGATTTCACCGGCCCCCACGCGGAGCGAGAGGTCATCTACGGCGAGGCGGGTGCCGAAGCGCTTGGAGAGGTGATCGAGGGAAAGCCGGGGGGAAGAAATGTCAGGGGAGGAGGGTAATATCAAGGCTTTGCAGTAGGAGGAGCACATGCCGCGCCCCCCCCGAAGCATGTGAGGGAGCGCGGTGTCCGGGCATACGCGGGCGGGCTACTTTCCGTTTTCGCGCTCGTAGGTAGTCTTGTAGGTCTTGTTGAGGTCTTCGATGCCGTCGATGTAGTTCATGGTGCTCCAGGTCGCGCGGGCAGCCCCCCGCATGGCGTAGTAGAGTGTCTCCATGATCTCGTCGTCGGTCGCCCCGGCTTGCTTGGCAGCCGCGAAGCGCCCCGGCACTCACGAGGTGCAGCCGGCGGCGGCCATGCCAGCCAGCGCGACCAGCTGGGTGGTCTTGGGATCCAGGGATCCCTCTCGATAGTAGACACTCGCGAACTCCTTCATCGCCCCCATTGGCTCCTCCTCGTGAAGAAGATTTTGGCACCGCTCTCAGTCTCCCTCATTATACCCGAACTCGACGGGTTGATCTCAATGGCCAAGACCACAGGATGAAGCGGAGCACCGCCACTTCCGAGGACAAGGCCTCTGCGCCGGCTTCAGCCCTGCCACGTTGGGGGGTGGGGATCGTGCGGCCTCGAAATTGGCGGGAGCTGGAGGGAACCAATTGGCTCTTTACAATGCCCGAAATTGGAGCAAAATGGATGGTCAGAGGAAGTTTCGGTGAAGATCCTCATTGACCGCTCGAAGGCCGTCCCCCTGGTGAAGCAGATCTGGTCCCATCTGGAGTCGCTGATCCGGCAAGGCGTGCTGGCCCCCGGGGTGAAGCTTCCTGCCTCCCGGGAGTTGGCCCGGAACCTCGGTGTCAACCGGACGACGGTAGGCCTGGCTTATGATGAGCTGGTCGCCGCGGGGTTGGCTCGGGCCCACGTAGGGCAGGGGACGTTCGTCGCCGAAGGTGCTGCACGCCGGGGCAGGAGGGTCGAGCCCCCGCTGCCGGCCAGGATCGGCTGGTCGGGGCTCTTCTCCAAAGGCTCCGAGCTCGCCACCTTTTACGCTCGTCGCCATGATCTCTACGGCCGGCCCACTGCCCGGAGCGCCAGCGTGATCTCCTTCGCCGGCGGGATGCCGGATAGCGGCCTGTTCCCTACGGAGGCGTTCCGGAGGGTCCTCAACCGGGTGATCCGGGCCGAAGGGGCGGAGTTGCTCCAGTACTACCCCGCGGCTGGCTACCGGCCGCTCCGACGCTTCCTTTCCTCCTACCTTCTTCGATTTGGAGTCGAAGCCCGTCCAGAGGAGATCCTGATCGTCAATGGCTCCCAGCAGGGGTTCGACCTGATTGCCAGGACTCTGCTGGACCCGGGCGACTTCGTGGCCATCGAGCAGCCGAGCTATCCCCGGGCCATCGAGGTGTTCCGCTCCTTCGGGACCCAACTCCTCCCCGTGCCCCTAGGGGCGGATGGCTTGCGACTGGATCTCCTCGAGCGGATTCTGGAGCGGCATAGCCCCAAGCTCCTCTATTGCCAACCCACCGCGCATAACCCGACCGGCCTCACCATGCCGACGGCCGCCCGCCGGCAGCTTCTAGACCTGGCCGGGCGCTTCCAGCTCCCCGTGGTCGAGGATGGCTTCGATGGGAGCCTCTTCTACGGCGGACGCCCGCCGGCGCCACTCAAGGCTCAGGACCCCTATGGGCTGGTCCTCTACATCGGAACGTTTTCCAAGATCCTGTTTCCAGGGCTTCGGTTGGGCTGGCTCGTCGCCCCCGTTCCGGTGCTTGAACGACTCGAGGCGGCCAAGGAGCGTTCGGACATCCACACGAGCCCCCTGCTCCAGGCTGCCGTCTATCACTTCTGCCGGCGGAGGCTCCTTGACCAGCACCTCCGGCGTATCGCGAGCGAATACGGGAGGCGACGGGCGCTGCTGTTGAGGTCCCTGAGGAAGCGAATCCCACGGGTAGTCAATTGGACCGAGGCGGAGGGCGGGTTTTCTCTGCTTTTGACCCTTCCCGAGGGGATAGACGCGGTGGCGCTCTTGCCGCGCGCCGTGGCGTGGGGTGTAGCCTTCACGCCCGGCAGCGCCTTCTTCGTGGGCGAGGGTGGGGAGCGAGCGCTCCGGCTTTCTTTCTCAGCAGTGCCGGCCTCGAAGATTGATGAGGGTGTGCGCCGGCTGGCTGAGGCAATCCGTGAGATGCTCAAGGAACCCGTAGGCCGCCCCGAGGAGGCGGCCGCGGCGGTGCCGCTGGTCTAGGGAACGGTTTTGCTGCTCATGACTTCGGTGGCGACGATTTGAGCTGGAACTTCCGGTGGGCCGGGCCCGGAGCCCGGATCAAAGAGAGGAGGAACGCAATGGAAGTCGGAACACTTCGACTCAAGGTGGGGCTGGCCGAGATGCTGAAGGGCGGGGTCATCATGGACGTGACCACTGCCGAGCAGGCCAAGATCGCCGAGGATGCCGGGGCGGTGTCAGTCATGGCCCTGGAACGCGTCCCGGCCGACATCCGCGCCCAGGGCGGCGTGGCGCGGATGGCCTCGGTGAGGAAGATCAAGGAGATCATGGCTCAGGTCACCATTCCGGTCATGGCCAAGTGCCGGATCGGGCATTTCGTCGAGGCCCAGATTCTCGAGGCCTTGGGGGTGGACTACGTCGACGAGTCCGAAGTCCTGACCCCAGCCGATGAGCGCTTCCACGTGGACAAGTTCGCGTTCAACGTGCCGTTCGTCTGTGGCGCGCGTGACCTCGGTGAGGCCCTCCGCCGGCTTGGCGAGGGGGCGGCCATGATCCGTACGAAAGGCGAGGCCGGGTCGGGCAACATCGTCGAGGCGGTGCGGCACATGCGCAAGGTGATGGGCCACATCAAGCGACTCACCACCCTCGGAGCCGAGGAGCTGATGGCCGAAGCCAAGGAGCTCGGCGCTCCCTATGAGCTGGTTCGTTGGGTGGCCCAGAACGGACGGCTGCCGGTGCCCAATTTCGCCGCCGGGGGGATTGCCACTCCGGCAGACGCGGCACTGATGATGCAGCTCGGGGCGGAGACGGTCTTCGTGGGCTCGGGAATTTTCAAGTCTGACGACCCGGCGACTCGCGCCAAGGCCATCGTCCAGGCGACCACCCACTACAAGGACCCCGAGATCCTGGCCAGAATTTCCGAAGAGCTCGGGGAGGCCATGCCGGGACTCGAAACCTCGAAGCTCGCCGAGAAGGAACTCTTGCAGACCAGGGGATGGTAGGGAGCCCCATGACCCACCGCGGAGGGCCGGGGCGATGAGGATCGGCGTGTTGGCGCTTCAGGGTGATTTCGCGCTTCACGAGCGGGCGCTGGACCGGATCGGCGTGGAGCCTGTGGAGGTGCGAAAGCCCGCTGAGCTCGAGCGTGTCGACGGCCTCATCATTCCCGGCGGCGAAAGCACGACGCTGCTCAAGCTCATGGACGCCTGGGAGTTCGTCCCTGCGCTTGAGAGGTTCCACGCGAAGGGGAAGCCGATCTTTGGCACCTGCGCGGGGCTGATCGTCCTGGCCCGCGAAGTCCTGAACCCCGGGCAGGTTTCCCTGGGCCTCATCGATGTGGCCGCTGAGCGCAACGCCTATGGGCGGCAGAAGGAGTCCTTTGAGAGCATCGGAGACGCCACGCTCGATGGCGTGCCGACGCCCGTCAAGATGGTCTTCATTCGCGCCCCACGGATCCGCCGGATCGGTCCTGGTGTCAGCCCGCTCGCGTTCCACCGAGGGGAGTGCGTCATGGCACGACAAGGGCCGGTGCTGGTTGCCACGTTTCACCCCGAGCTGACCGACGAACCGGCTGTGCACCGGTACTTTGCCCACATGGTGAGTCGGGCGGGGCGGGGCTCGGAGACGCCTGAGCCGGCTTCATCCAGAGCGGGCGATTCTATGTGAACCGAGGGGAAGAGAAGAAGCACTCGTGACCTGGAAGCCACCACCGCCTCGCGCGGGGCACCCCTACTGCATGCACGACGCCCCATCTGTGTCCAGCCAGGCGCGCTTCGCTTGGTCCTCAGGGAGAACCATGACACCATCGGTGCTGTCGCGGCCCACCTCAAGGCGGTGGAGCGCGTCATGCTCTCGGGCGTCGACACCTCGTGGCACGCCTGCCTGGTGGGGGAGCTGCTTCTCGCGGGGATCGGCAACCTCGGCCATCGGGTTCGGGCCTTTCACTCCTTCGAGCTCAAGAACTACTGGCCCGACCCCGACTCGAAAACCGCGACCATCGTCGTGAGCCACCGCGGAACCAAGCGCTTCTCTCTCGAGGCGCTTGAGAAGGTCAAGACGAGGAGTGGCCTCGCGGTCACCCGGGCTGCCCGCGAAGTGGGCGCTTCAGTGGTCGGGCTGGTTCAAGAAGGCCATCGGGAACTCTCCGTACTCTGCGTCCGGGCGATAGCCCTCCCCCCGGTCCCTGAGGCCTTGACGCCGCTTCTTGCCGTCGTTCCCCTCCAGCTCTTCACCTACCACCTAGCCCTCCAGCGGGGCAGAAACCCCGACACCATGCGCGGTGACCAGCCAGCGCACGCCCGTGCCCGCGCCAGTTTTTCCCTTTAAGGGGAGAAGGGATTTAACCAACCGCTTGACACCGGCCACCCCAGGTCATAATTAGGAGTTAGCCGCGGAAGGAGACACGATGGTGAAAGGTATTCAGTTCGTGGTTGACAATTCCGGCCGCAAGACGGCCGTCCAGATTGATCTCAAGAAGCAAGGCCGTTTGTGGGAAGACTTCTACGACCGTGCGCTAGCAAAGCAACGCGCATCTGAGCCTCGCGAATCGCTCAAGAGCGTAAAGAAGCGCGTTTTGGGACGTCGCCAGCGACGTCGGCGTGGCTGAGTATTCCGTTGTCTTTGCGCGGTCGGGCCGCCGGGAGCTCGAACAGCTCGAGGCCGGAGTGGCGCGACGGATCATCGCGCGTATCGAGGCTCTGGCCTCGAACCCCAGGCCACCCGGATGCGTGAAGCTACAAGGAGCCGACGACCTTTGGCGTATCCGCGTCGGGGACTACCGCATGATCTATTCGATCGATGACGATGCACACATCGTGGACATCAGCGCGGTGCGGCATCGTAGCGATGCTTACCGGTAGATGAACGCGGGCGGACTCTGGCGTGCGACCAGTCCCAGTTAG
>JBHIAB010000219.1:0-5300 GCA_046758385.1 Methylomirabilia bacterium
ACCGAGGCGGTCTGGAGCAGTCGCTTTTCTTCTGGCGTCAACCGATCAATCCTGGCGGCCAGAACCGCCTGCACGGTGGCCGCCACCCGAATGCTCTCGACCGGTCTCGCCAGGCGATAACCGTCCCGCTTACCAACCAGCACATCAGTCTCCACCAAGCCCCGCACACTCTCCTCCAGGAAAAAGGGGTTTCCTTCGGTCTGCGCGATCAGGAGGTGCTCGAGCGGCTGAAGACTGGCGTCGTCTCCAAGGAGGCCTCGAAGGAGTTCTTGGCAATTTTTCGGCTCTAGCGGGTCGAGCCGGAGCTGAGTGTAGTACGTCTTGGAGCCCCAGCTATGCTGGTATTCCGGGCGGTAATTGACGAGGAACAGGATCGTGGCGGCTGGAAGGCTCTCAAGGAAGCTATCGAGGAACGCCTGGCTCTCGGAGTCGATCCAGTGGAGGTTCACGAGGATCAGCAGGAGCGGCTGAACCTGGCTCTCCCGGAGGAGCAGGCGCTTGAGCGAGTCCACGGTTCGCCGGCGTCGCTGCGGGGGATCGAGGTCCTGCCACTGCGGATCCTCCACGGGCGCATCCAGAAGCCAAAGGAAGGTGGAGAGGTCCCGGTGGAAGGACGGATCCAACCCGAGCGTCTTCCCAGTGACCTTCTCGCGGATCTTCTGGCCGTCGTCCTTGCTCTCGACCTGAAAGTAGCTTCTGAGGAGTTCCACGACGGGGAGGTAGGGCGTTGCCTTCCCGTACGAGACGGAGCTACTCTCCAAAAGGAGCCAGCCGCGAGTCCGATCCGAGCGCGTGAACTCCCAGAAGAGCCGCGACTTGCCCACCCCGGGCTCGCCGATCACGGCCACGACCTGGCCGTGGCCGCGGCCCGCTTTCGCCAGAGCCTGGCCGAGGGCCTCGAGCTCTGCGTTCCGTCCCACAAAGCGGGTGAGCCCACGATCCGCCGCCAGGTGCAGCCGCGACCGCATGGGCGCCGCCCCCGCCAGCTCGTAAACCTCGACGGCTCGCTCCAACCCTTTCACCCGCGTCTGGCCCAGGGGCTTGACCTCGACCTGCCCCTCGACCAGCGCCAGCGTGTGGGCCGACAGCAGGGTCATCCCGGGAGCGGCCATCTGCTCCAACCGCGCCGCGAGATGCGTCGTCTGCCCGACGGCGGTGTAGTCCATGCGGAGGTCACTGCCGACGGACCGCACCACGACTTCGCCCGAGTTCACGCCCACACGGATGGCAATGGAAAGGCCAGAGGTGTGCTGGACCTCTTCTGAGTATCGGTTCACCGACTCCTGCATCCTGAGCGCCGCGTAGCAGGCGCGGACGGCATGGTCTTCGTGGGCCAGTGGTGCCCCGAACAGCGCCATGATCCCGTCGCCCATGACCTGGTTCACGGTCCCCTCATAGCGGTGGACGGCCTCCATCATGCGTTCCAAGACGGGGTCCAGGAGCTTTCGCGCTTCCTCGGGATCCCTGTCGGCGAGCAGCTCCATGGACCCCTTCAGGTCGGCGAACAGCACCGTGACCTGCTTGCGCTCGCCCTCCAGGGCGCTCTTGGAGGTGAGGATCTTCTCGGCGAGGTGTTTGGGGGTGTAGGACTCAGGCGAACCGAACTTCGGGGCGGCTACCGGACCTGCCGCACTAGACTGGGCCAAAGGTAGGCCACACTTCCTGCAAAACTTTACGCCGAGCCGATTCGCCTGACCACAACTGGGGCAGGTAGCTTCAAGCCGAGAGCCGCACTCTTCGCAGAAGACAGAGTCGCCAGGATTCTGGGCCTGGCACCGGGGACACTGCATGCCGGACGCTCCTGTCAGCCGGGCCGGTGGAGGGTCAGTACAGTAGGGTCAGGCGATCTTAGTCCTGCCCCTGACTGAGGGTCAAGTGCCGGCAGACGGAAGAGATGTCGGCACTAGACAGCGGTCAACACAGCGGTCGCGAGACCCGCGACTCAGCCCCACATCACTGCATCACCTTGTCCGCTTGCAGAAAGAGGTATGACGGCGCACGCAGACGTCGCCAAACCGACGACCAATGGAGATATCGTGACATCGTCCTCCGACCAAATGCACGAAAAGGTCTGTGTCGTGACGGGCGCGAACTCGGGGATCGGCCGCACAACAGTCCTCGGGCTGGCGCGGATGGGAGCGACCGTCGTGCTGGTCTGTCGCAGTCGCACGCGGGGGGAGGAGGCTCGCGCCGCGATCAGGCAGTCAAGCGGGAGCGACCTCTTAGATCTAATGCTCGCGGATCTTTCCTCCCAGGCGGAGATCCGCCGACTGGGACAGGAGCTCCTCGCCCGCTACCCGCAAATCCACGTCCTCGTGAACAACGCGGGCGTGTTAAACGTGCGGCGCTCCACAACGGTGGACGGCATCGAGACCGTCTTCGCCGTAAACCATCTGGCGTACTTTCTCCTCACCCACCTCCTCCTCGAGCGCCTCAGGGAGAGCGGGCATGGCCGGATCGTCAACGTCGCCTCCGACGCCCACCAGTTCGGCAAGCTCGATTTCAACGACCTCCAGAACCAGCGACACTACCGCTTCATGCAGGTCTATGGCCAGTCCAAGCTCTGCAACATCCTCTTCACGCGCGAGCTAGCCCCGCGGATCGCGGGCACGGGCGTGAGCGCCAACTGCCTCCACCCCGGTACCGTCGCGACGCGGCTGGGTCAGAACAACGGCTGGTTGGCGGTGCTGATCTCCAAGGCGCTGACGCCTGTGTTGTGTACAGTGGAGCAGGGTGCTCGGACGTCCATTTACTTGGCCGCATCACCGGCCGTGGAGGGCGTGAGCGGGAAGTATTTCCGTGACTGCCAGGAGGCGCAGCCGTCCCCGGCTGCCCAGGATGAAGAGGCAGCGAAGCGCCTCTGGCGGATGAGCGCGGAGCTGACGGGGCTCACGGCCTAGTGCCGTTCCCACCCGAGGGAAAAGGAGAGGAGGCCGGAGCGGGGAGGGCGCCCCCCGGCGCATGCTTAACCAAACGGATCAGGCCGAACCGGCCGAGGGCACGCCGGAGCGGAGGGTCAGGTCCGCGGCGTCCAGATAGGTCCGAAGGGTCTCGGGCCGCTCCGCAGCCTCGAGGTAGGCGCGCACGCCCGCCTCATCGATGCCATAGTACGGGTGGCAGCTCGTGGGCCAGGCGCCCTCAGGGGCCTGGACGACGGCTTCCACCAGGAAGTGAGGGATCCGGGTCAGCTCGGGGAGCCGGGCCAGCTCCTCGCTCGGCAGGATCCGCTCAGCCGTCAAAATGACGCGGGCGGCAGCCCGCGACATCACCAGGTCCCAGTACGGCGAGCCGTAGATCCGGGCGTTTCCGAGGGCATCAGCCTCCTGCACGTGGATGATGGCCCAGTCCGGCCTGATGGCAGGGATGGCGTAGAGCTCGGCGCCGGTGTACGGATCCTTGACGGTCCGGAATCCCGCGGCGGCCGGGATGTCACTCCCCGTGAGGCCGACGATGGGCTCGAAGGGGATGCCGTTGGATGCGGCCCGCATCCCGGCGTAGATGACGGGTCAGCTGTTCTCGGTGTGCTGAATCTGACCCGTCTCCACGGCGCGGCGGAAGCTCTTCGCCATGCCGAAGCTCGCCTCGAAGGTCACGATGCCGGTGTTGGAGCGGGACAGGCATCCGGCGGCGCAGAGCAGGTCCAGGTCGTAGGCAGGGGAAGGCTTGACCAGCTCCAGGCTGCGCCGCCCCGAGCGAGCCAGCGCGCGCACGAACGCCGCCGGCGTCCGGTGGAGCATCGTGCCGCCCAGCGTGATGGAGGCGCCGTCTGGCACAAGCCGCGCGGCCGCCTCAAGGCCCATCAGCTTGGACCGGGCCATCTCCTCACTGTGAACACTACCATCCTGTGAGCTCGAAGGCGCCCGGGAGGTGGCGGATCTCCCTGACGCGGTCCTCGTCGTCAAGCGTAATCCCCACGACGTCGAAGCGGCAGCGCAGGTCGGCGAGCCGCCTGGCCTTGAGGTAGGCGAGGGCCAGCCGGCCCAGGCGCTGACGCTTTCGCGGCGTCACCCCCGCCTGAGGCGGATCCCCTCGATACCCACGCCGCGCCTTCACCTCCACAAAGACGAGGGTCCCCCCCTCCCGGGCCACCAGGTCAATTTCCCCAAGGCGCGAGCGGACGTTCTGGTCCAGTATCATGAAGCCCTGCCGTTTGAGGAAGCGGGCGGCCTCAGCTTCCCCCCGGTGGCCCACCGATTGCCGCCAGTCCACCGGCCTAGGGGGCGAACAGTTCGGCCTGCCGCCACACGCCGTGAAACGTCCGACGGTGGAGCGGGCAAGGGCCGTAGAGATCGAGGGCCGCGAGGTGCTCCGCCGTCCCGTAGCCCTTGTGGTGGCGGAAGCCATACACGGGGAAGGCGCCGTCGGCCTCGAACATGAGGCGGTCTCGGGTCACCTTGGCCACGATGGACGCCGCTGCGACGGACGCTGAGCGTCGGTCTCCCTTAATCAGGTTCTTCTGGGGGCAGGCGAGTGAGGCGAGGCGGACCGCATCGGTGAGGACCAGCTCCGGCAGGAAGGGGAGCTTTCCGAGCGCCTCCATCATCGCGAGGCGGGTGGCTTCTAGGATGTTCACACGATCAATGATCTCGGGGCCTACGGCGCCCACCCCTACGGCTAACGCCCGCTCGAAGATACACTCGTAGATCGCTTCCCGCTCGGAAGGGATGAGGAGCTTGGAGTCAGAAAGCCCCTCGATGCGACGGTGCGGATCAAGGACTACTGCCGCCGCCACCACGGGGCCAGCCAGCGGGCCCCGGCCGGCCTCGTCCACGCCGGCCACGCGCAACATGTCGGAACGCCAGGCGCGACGCTCGAACCGGTAGCCAGCCGCGCGCGCCCGTCGCCCCATTGGGTCGCTATTCGTTGTCGGCGGGCAAAGTCTGAGTTCGTCGTTCCTTGAGCCGCGCTGCTTTTCCGGCGAGCCCTCTCAAGTAGTAGAGCTTGGACCGCCTGACGCGGCCACGCCGCACCACCTCAATCTTCGCCACGCGCGGGGAGTGCAACGGAAAGATGCGCTCCACGCCGACGCCGTAAGAGATCCGGCGCACGGTGAAGGAGGCGCCCAGCCCCTCCCCGCGCTTGCGGATGACCACGCCTTGGAAGACCTGCGTGCGCTCCTTTTCTCCTTCGACCACCTTCACGGATACCTTCACGGTATCCCCGGGGGTGAAGTTGTCCCGCTGCTTCTTCAGCTGACTCGCTTCCACTGCTCGAACGGCGTCCATGGATGTCCGCTCCTTCTGTGCCTAAATAGGGCCCCATGATTTGGAGTGATCTCGGGACAAAGATGCCAACACGCC
>JBHIAB010000220.1:0-5300 GCA_046758385.1 Methylomirabilia bacterium
GCATGCCACGCCCAGATGTACATCATGGGGACGCTGCTCCGCCACGGGAGCGAGGAGCAGAAGCGGCGGTACCTGCCGAAGATCGCCAGCGGGGAGCTCAGGCTTCAAGCCTTTGCCGTGACCGAGCCCAACGCAGGTTCGGACACGACGAAGATCCAAACCACTGCCGCGCCTAAGGGGGACCGCTACGTCGTCAACGGGCAGAAGATCTTCATCTCCCGGGTCCTCCAGTCCGACCTCATGCTCCTCCTGGCGCGCACCACGCCGCTGGACCGGATCAAAAAGAAGACCGAGGGCTTGTCGGTGTTCCTCATCGACATTCGCAACGTGAAGGGGCTGGAGGTGCGCCCGCTCCGGCTGATGATAAACCATTCCTCGAACGCGCTCTTCTTCGACAACATGGAGATCCCGGCGGACAGCCTGATCGGGGAGGAGAGCAAGGGCTTTCACTACATCCTTGACGGTATGAACGCCGAGCGTATCCTCGTGGCCTCCGACTCGATCGGGGATGCGCGCTGGTTCATCGAGCGCGCGGTCGCGTACTCGAACCAGCGAGTGGTCTTCGGGAGACCCATCGGGGCCAACCAGGGCGTGCAGTTCGCCATCGCCAAGGCGCACATGGCGGTGGAGGCCGCAGACCTCATGCGGGGGAAGGCCGCCGCGCTCTTCGACGCTGGCGAGCCGTGCGGGGCGGAGGCCAACATGGCCAAGTACCTGGCGGCGGAGGCGGCGTGGGAGGCCGCCAACGCGTGCATCGACTGCCACGGCGGATACGGCTACGCCGAGGAGTATGACGTCGAGCGCAAGTTCCGCGAGGCCAGGCTCTACAAAACCGCTCCAATCAACCAGAACCTCGTGCTCGCCTACGTGGGAGAGCACGTCCTGCGCCTGCCGCGGTCATACTGAGACTCCCCCCTCACCCTCGTCCTCGCCCCCGTGGGCTGAGAGAGGGGTTAGGGGGTGCAGGGAGTGAAGCGATGAAGCTGCCCGAGCGCGTGACGATCTGCGAGGTCGGGACCCGTGATGGATTCCAGATCGAGCCCGACTTCATCCCCACCGAGCAGAAGATCGAGGTGGTCAACCGCCTCACCGCCTGCGGCATACCGCGCATCGAGGTCACTTCCTTCGTCCACCCCAAGGCGGTGCCCCAGCTCCGGGACGCCGAGGAGGTGATGGCGAGGATCACCCGGCGGCCCGGGACGATCTACGCCGCCCTCGTCCCCAACGACAAGGGCGCCCTGCGCGCGCTCGATGCGGGGGTGGACGAGATCCACACGGTGCTCTCGGCCTCGGAAAGCCACAACCTCGCCAACGTAAACATGACCATCGCCGAATCCCTTGAGAAGCTCCGGGCGGTGGCTGAGGTGGCCCGGCGCACCGGCGTGCGCGTCGTGGCCGGCATCTCCACCTCCTTCGGCTGCCCGTTCGAGGGCGCGGTGCCACTGACCGCGCTCGAATCCATCGTGGGCCGCCTCGTCGACTCGGGCGCCCGCGGCATCGGGCTGGCCGACACCACCGGCCTGGCCAACCCCGTCCAGGTCGCCCGCGCCTTCGAGGCCCTGATGCCGAAGTTCCCGCGCATTGACTGGTCGCTCCACACCCATGACACCCGAGCCATGGCCATCCCCAACATCCTGGCCGCTATGGAGTGCGGCGTGACCCAGTTCGACGCCTCTATTGGCGGGCTCGGCGGCTGCCCCTTCGCCCCCGGCGCCTCAGGGAACGTCTGCACCGAGGACCTCGTCCACTGCCTCCACGCCATGGGGGTGGAGACGGGGATCGATCTCGACAGGCTCATCGAGACCTCCGGGTACGTCGAGCAGGTGGTCGGGCGCACGCTCCCCGGGCAGATCGTCAAGGCCGGCAAGTGGGACCGCCGCTACCCCGTCCCCGACTCCGTCCACCGGAGACTCGCGGGGACGTAGACTCAGCGCGAACGCAGGATGGTTGTGGCAGCTCGCGGGGGCCGGGATTGGCTCAGGTTCCTCCGGATCACCCGCGAGACCCGCAGGAACGAGGCGTCCGAAAGCCCGCCATCTGCTCCCACCCGGGCACATACGCTCTTAGCAGACTTCGGAAGAGCTTCCCATGGTTCGGCACCAGGAGGTGGAGCAGCTCATGAACGACCACCGCCTCCTGGAACGCCCGCTTCTCACGCAAGAGATCAGTGCTCAAACACAGCCGGCCGCGGACCGAGCAGGAGGCCCACTTGGTCTTCATGCGCTGAATCTGAACGCGCTTGGGCCGGACGCCGATCCTCGATGCCCAGTGCTGGACCAAATCTCTCAAGGCTAGGGCGTCGCCAGTTGCCGCCTGTTCAGAGCTTCCCGGCAAAACCGCCCTCACTTTCGCTGCACCCACATGAGCCTCTCGGCCAGCTCAACCATCCTGTCCTTCCCTACGGCAGGCAAGAGCACCTTGTACAGCTCAGCCTTTAGCTGTCGGCGCTCGGCTGGGTTGTTCCTGTAGTGCGGGTGACGGTCGAAGGCCGCATTGAGTAACGGCGCCTGTTTCTCCGGCTCGGCGGAGCCCGCTTGCTTCAGCACCCAGTAGATCGTGAAGGTATTGAGGTCGAAGCCCGTCTTCTCCCGCGCCTTACGCGCCTGCACAAACTCGCCTAAGAGCTTCTCCAGTTCCTTCAGCGCTCCCTGGGTCCCGATCTGCCGGTCGTCATAAGCCTCCAGAATCGCTTCTGCCCGATCCCCGATAGGGAACAGGTATGGTTCTCCCTCTCCTTCTTCGGTCACCGCCTGGACCAAGCTTTTCCCCAGATTGAAGACCTTCGCGCGGGGTGAGCCCTCAGCACTCCTCAAGGCATCCAGGGTCTTTTCGTCAATCCTGACGAGCGGCATCGTCGTAAGAAGCCCGGAGACCCTGACGCGCTCGCGTACCAGTGACTCCGTCTTCTTTGCCACGTCCCTGTACAGAGCCACCTGCTTGCTGAAAGCGTTTCGAGCGATTTCGTAGAGGACCGACAGCCTACCGTAGTCATCGAGGTGCTCGCGCAGAAAGACGTCCGGCGAGATGATCTCGTACAGGACTTCCACCTCTTTGAAAAACTTGTAGAACTCCTCCCGCTTCTCTTTCTCGTCGAAAGCGTCAACTGCCCGCTCGACCGCCTTGTCATCAATGGGACCACGGCAAAGAGCGAGGTACCCCGGCGCCTGATGTGCCATCAGCGCACGGAATCGCTCTTTGAGCACGTCCAGGTTCTGAATGACGCTGCCAACCACGTCCGAGTCGAAGGCCAGCGCCTTCTCGAGCCTCTCGAAGATCCCGACGAAGTCCAGAACGAAGCCGGCCGGTTTCTTCAGGACGCCCTCCTCCTCGTACGGGCGGTTGACGCGCGCAATGGCCTGGAGGAGCGTATGGTCCCGCATGGGCTTGTCCAGATACATGCAGTAGAGGATCGGAGCATCGAACCCCGTGAGCAGTTTCTCGGTAACGATCAAGATCTTCGGCAGTGCCCCCGGCTTGATGAACGCCTTGCGGACCCGCTTCTCATCGTCCGGACCCAGCCGGTACTCGGCCAGCAGCTCCGTATCATTGTGCACCGAGGTGTAGACCACAGCCGAGTATTCGGGGGGCAGGAGGCGATCGAGCGCCTTCTTGTAGAGCGCGCAGGCCTCCCGGTCCACGCCCACCAGGAATGCCTTGTAGCCAAGGGGCTCGACATTCTCGCGGAAGTGCTCGGCCACGAACCGCGCTACCTTTTCCACTCGATCACTGGCTTTCAGAAACGCTTTCAGGCTGACTGCGCGGTCAAGGATTCGGTTCAGCTCCTCGATGTCGCTGACGCCCTCAGCCTCCACGAGGTCGAGGAACTCCCGCTCAAGCTGGTCCCTCGGCACCCGGATGTCGTTGGGTGCCAGCGTGTAGTGCAGCGGCAGGGTCGTCCCGTCCTCGATAGACTCGGCGATGGAGTACTTGTCCAGATACCCCTTTTCGTCATCCTTGCCGAAGACCTTGAAGGTCCCTTTCCCGTAGGCGATCCTGTCGATCGGGGTCCCAGTAAATCCGATCATCGTCGCATTCGGGAGCGCGGCAACCAGATAATTCCCGAGGTCTCCGCTGGTCGTCCGGTGGGCCTCGTCCACAAACACGAACACGTTCTCCCGCGTGCGCAGGTTCGCATCGGCTCTGTCGAACTTGTGGATCATCGACACGACGAGGCCGCGGTAGTCAGCCTTCAACAGCTCTCGGAGTCTCGCCTTCGAGGTTGCCTGCTCGTAACCGAGCCCGTACGCCCTGAGGTTACCGAAAAGCTGGGTTTCCAGCTCGTTGCGGTCCACCAGCATGAGGACCGTCGGCTTCTCGAATGCAGGGTGACCCAGGATCTGCTCAGCCGCCGTGATCATCGTGAAGGTCTTGCCGGCGCCCTGGGTGTGCCACACAAGCCCGGAACGCTTGACCGGGTCTAGGGTCCGCTCAACCACCTTCTCCACCGCGCGGGTCTGGTGCTGCCGCAGCACGATCTTCCTCAGCTCGTCATCCTTCTTGAAGAAGACGATCCACTCTTTGAGAAGCTTCAGGAACCGCTCCCGCGCGAAAAAACGTTTCACCTTCCTCTCGAAGTTACCCTTTTCCTCCTCCTTCCAGTTGAGCAGATCCTTGCGGCCGAGACTCCAGGTGACCCCGTAGTAGAAGTCGAGGAGGTGCGTGACGTCGAACACCTGCGGCGCCGTCATTAACTCCGGCGTCTCCCGATGGTAGCGCCGGATCTGGCTCACGCCCTCGTCGATTCCCTCACTCTTCCGTGCGCTTTTGGTCTCTACGACCGCCACCGGGATGCCATTGATGAGGAACATCACATCGGCCCGGTTCGTGTGCTGCCCGTTGGTGTACTCCCACTCCTTCGTGACCTGAAAGGTGTTATGCGCCGGATGCCCGAAGTCGATGACAGTCACGTTGCGCTGCCGCTTCTCGCCCTCGACATATACCGATCGCTCCCCCCGCAGCCAGGTGAGCACCTCGGCGTTTCCCTCGATGTTGTTCCGCGCCTCCTCGATCCGAGCAATGACTTGGTCCGTGTTGTCCACCGTCACGATACCGGGATTTAGCGCGACGAGCTTATCCCGGAGGACCGGATAGAGAAGCGTCCCGCTCTCCCCGCGCCGGAGGCTCAGGGCTTCCTCCGGCGGGAGGTACGCCCAGCCGATCTCGACGGCATAGCGGATCACCGGCTCCTGAACCGTGGCCCACTCGGAGCCGAGGCTAGCCGGCATTGACGATCCCCTCCGCCCACCTCACGACGTTCTCAGCGATGGTAACGGCTTCCCGGTAGTCGTTTTCGGTAGCCG
>JBHIAB010000221.1:0-5255 GCA_046758385.1 Methylomirabilia bacterium
CAGGCGGCCCAAAGTCCCCGCTTTGGCCGTGTGGGTGTGGACGATGTGAGGGCGAGGTAGTTGGCCTCTCCCGGGGCTTCTCGGCCTGTCACGAGCCGGTCCATCTATCTTCTTTCGCCCCCGATGGGGGAGAGGGACTACCCGAACAGTTCGGCCAGCGGAATCCTGAGGCCTGGCAGGACATCCGGGGCCCGCACACGCTCAGGATCATTGGGCAGGTTGAGCACGAAACCTCCCTCCTCCACGAACACCTCACCGCCCCGTCGGCGCTCGACATGCTCCTGCAGCCGACGGCAAATCGTGCAGGCTCCCGTCATTCCTCGCCCGCCAGCATACCACGCATGGCTCCCATCCACGCCATGCACGTACTGCCCTTGAGAGAGCAGAAATCCCGTGCTATCGTGGACGCTACCTGCCCGGCCTTCGGGCATCAGGCGTTGGAGGGAAAAAGAAGATCTCATGCGCCGCGCAAACCGAACCCCGAAGCTTTCCCTGCCGGAGTTGCGGCGCCGACTGCGTAGCGAGCTGCCGCGGCTCCTGCGTGAGGATCGCGCGCTGCGCCGCGAGCTTCAGGACGTCTTCCAGGATGTCTTCCTCACCCGGAGCGACATCGCCGAACTCAGGGCGCTCCGCGAAGATTTCAACCGGTTCGCCGAGGAGGCCCTCCGCCGCTTCGAAGCCTTGGACCGCCGGTTCGAAGCGATCATCGGGGAGCTCAGGACGCAGCGGCTCCATCTCTCGCGGCTCTCGGGCAGGCTCGGCCACGGCCTCGAGTATCTGGTGCGGGGCGTCGTGGAGGAGTTTGCGGGCAAGTCCCTCACTCGTTCCGCGCGGCTCGTCCTCAAAGACACGGAAGGGGAGGTTTTCGGCGTCCCGGCCGACATCGAGTTTGACCTCCTCGCCTCCGACGGCGAGGTCTACCTCTGCGAAGTCAAGTCCCACATTGAGCCGGACGACGTCCTCCGGTTCCATCGCAAGGCTCTCTTCGCGGCCAAGCACATCGAGCGGCCCTTCACCCGGGTGATGATCGGCGCCAGCATGGAGGCCACCGCTGAGCAGCTGATGGGGTCCCTCGGGATCCAGTCGATCGTGCGCGCCAGAATCGCGCCTGACGACTCGGCGGTCCTCCTCTAACGAGAGACTGACCCGAACTCCTCCCGCTGCCGGGCCACCGACGCGGAGATCTCGGCCTTAAGCCGCGGCCGGTCAAAGGCTTCGGCGCGGGCCCGGAGCGCCTTCGGTTCGAAGCAGCGGGCGTTGGCCTCGAAGTGGCGGACCGCCCCGATCAGCGAATCGACGGTCTGCCCCATCGCTTCCAGCGGAACGATCGGCGCGCGATGACCCACAATCAGTCTGCGCTCGATGACTAGATAACGGCCATCGGTGCCCGCCAGTGTCGCGAGAGTGCTGCGCGGAGCGATCGTCGGGACCACGAAAAAGAAAGAATTTGGTGGTGAGGCCTCCCGTTTCGTATGTTCTATCCGAGACGAATAAGTAAACAACTCAGCGGGCCGGAGCCGGTAAACCCAAAAGCCCGGATTACGAATGGGGATCTGGCCCCTGTCGCGAATCCGGGCCTTTTTCGTTGGGCGTTTGGTCGGGGCCATCACCTCTCGGGCGGAGGCCCAGGTGCTGCGCCTCTCGGCGCTTTACACGGTCCTGGACTGCTCGACCCTGATCCGCCCGGCCCACCTCACGGCCGCCCTCGCTCTTTGGGACTACGCCGAGGCCAGCGCCCGCCGCATCTTCGGCAGGCGACTCGGAGCGCCGGTGGCAGACGTGATCCTGGAGGGCCTCAGAACCCCCGGGCCCATGACCGAGACGGCGATCTCGGCGAAAAAAGCGCTTGTTTCGCTTCTTTCGCACCCAAGGCACTCAGCATGGTACCCCTGACCCACCCCTCTCCGTTGGGCGCGCCATCTCGTCGGCCAAGCGTTCGATCAAGCGGCCAGCCAGCTGCGCCACGAGCCGAGCCTCCTCAGGGCCGACACGAACCTCATAGCGATAGCGAGCCCAGTTTCGCCACTCCAGGGCCCGGTTGAGGTCTCTCCCCACTTCGCGCTCGATCCGACCCGTCCTGACGTACGCCTCGCTGAAGCGCTGGACGAGCCCGCCGTGGCTGCCCGGGAGTTCCTCAACCCCGGCCAGCAGGAGCAGCCCCTTGACGGCCAGTTCCGCCGCGTTGTAGGCCCCGTCGATCCCGAGACGGAGATGACCTCGCTCGAAGGTGTCGGTGGCGGCCTCCAAGTAGTCACGGGCCAGTTCGAGAAGTCGCCGTGCGCCCTCCCGCCGCAGCTCGGCCTCAGGCATGGAATAGATCTCCTTCCCGCGCCGCGTGACGTGGTAGAGGAAGTAGTCCTGGACCGGGAACAGGTCTTCGATGGAGCAGGTCACCGGCTCCAGCGGGCCACACCCCTCGAGCTGAAGGTCCAGCAGTGTCTCGGCCACCGCTCGGGCGCCGTCATCGCCGTCGCAGAGCACCACCAGGATGTCGATGTCGCTGCGCTGGGTGACGGCACCACGGGCCAAGCTGCCAAACAGATAGACTTTGGCGACCCGCTTTCCGACCTCCGCGCGGAGGAGGGCGTCGCGGAAGCGCTCGGCATCCTTCCGGTACCGCTCGGTGAGGTCGATCGCGTCCCTCAGGCCTCATCCTCCTTCAGCCGGCCCCCAGCGGACCACGCGCATCCCGCGGACCCGTTCCAGCTGGCTTGTCGTCGGCTGGCCACCCGAGCAGGCGGGCTGCCGGGGCTAGATCGTGCTCGCCTTGATCCGCCGCCGCCAGTACTCGAGGGTATCCAGCAGCGTCTGCTCGAAGGGAATTTGCGGTTGCCAGCCGAAGGCCTCCCGGGCCTTGGAAGCGTCGCCGAGGAGGATGGGGACGTCAGAAGGACGGAGACGAGCCGGATCTTCCTTCACCTCGATCCCGGAGACAACTGAATTAGTCAGCAAGAAGTCGAGGACCTCGCGAATCTGCCAGGCACGTCCGGAGCAGAGGTTGTAGACCTCCCCGAACTCGCCTCGTTCGAGAAGGAACCAGTAACCCTGAACGATGTCACGGACATCGGTGTAATCACGCCGAGCCTCGAGATTTCCCACCTCGATGATCGGGGGCCGGAGTCCCGCCTCAATCTCGGCGATCTGCTTCGCGAAGTTCGAGGTCACGAACACATCCCCCCGTCGAGGCCCTTCATGATTGAACGCCCGTGACCGTACTATAGGGAGCCCATAGCTCTTGAAGTACTGGTAGCCCATCAGGTCCTGCGCCACTTTGCTGACAGCATACGGCGAGAGGGGGCGTAGCGGGTTCGTTTCCTTGATCGGCAGCTCGTCCTCATGGACCGATCCGTACTCCTCACTGGACCCGATCACGAGGAACCGGGGCTTTTGCTGGCGCTTCTGGATGGTCTCAAGCAGGTTTACCTGGCTGACGGTATTGGTGTAGAGCGTCTCCGCTGGGGTGTGCCATGAGGCAGCCACGAAACTCTGGGCAGCCAGATGGAACACGTAGTCGGGCGGGGCAACCTCCAGGAGGTTCTGCACGGAGGAGAGATCACGGAGGTCCGCTTCGACCAGCGTGACCCGGGAGCGCAGGTGCTCGATGTTCTCGGTCTTGCTTCGCCAGCGGATGGATCCGACCACCTCGACGCCGCGGTCAAGCGCATACTCGGCCAGGTGGCTGCCGACAAACCCCGTGATGCCGGTAATCAAGATTCGCACTGACATTGAATTATACAGGAGCTAGCCGGCTAAGGCTCCTCTATCCTCAAGGGGAGAGAAGGAAAGGCTGAGGGCACGGCAGTCCTCAGCGCCAGCCTCGCCTCCTCTCCCGCAATCCCCAAGACCGCCAGGGTGTAGGCCGCGATTCCCGCCAGACCCCCTCCGAGAAGACTCAGCGGGCCTCCCTCGCCAAGCAGACCTACCGTGACGCCTGCCACACCACCGGCAAGCGCAGCCGCCACAGCGCAGCGGAGCACCGAGCGAAAGAGCGCCCCGAGGTCCAGACCCACGAGCTCCTGACGGACCCCGTAAAGGAGCCCGGCTAGGTGAAGCCACGAGGTGAGCGACCATGCCAGCGGAATCCCGACAAAGCCGAGCTGGAGCGTGAGGACCAGCATGGCGGCCACGTTCGCCGCCGCCGCGATGACTGCGACGGTGACCATCCGCGGCACGAGCTGGAGGGCCTGGTAGCTCCTGGTCAAAACCTGAACGCCAGCCAGACCGGCAAGGCCCGGGGCGTAGAGCGCGAGAGCCAGGCTGGTGGTGGCTGTGGAGGCCCGGGTGAAGGCGCCGCGCTCGAAGGCGACCTGGACCACCGGGGTCGCCAGGGCCGCGGCGAGAGCGGCCAGCGGGAGCACGAAGAAAAACGTCAACCGTAGCGCTCTGGCGGTCAACGTCGCCAGCGGCCCGCGCTCGAGGCGCGCGGCATGAAGGGCCAGGGTGGGGAAGAGAATCGCGGTGGCGTTGAGAAGAAAGAGGGTGAGTGGAAAGTTCAGGAGACGAAAGGCATAGGTCAGGGCCGCCAGGCTCCCGACCCCCTGCCGGGCAGCCAGAGCGCGCTCCACCATCACGTTGAGCCAGGTCGCCAGAGAGCCGACCATCAGCGGGGGCAGGAGCTTCGCGAGCCGCCGGTCCCCCTCGCCAGGTGTGCCGCGCAACCCTCCGGGATCATCGATCCGACGTCGAAGTCCCGCCAGCAGCACACCGAGGTAGATGGCAAGACCGAGAGTCATCCCCAGGGGGACCGCGGAGAGCCCGAGCTCCTGGGTGGCCAGCAGGACGGCAACGAGCGCAGCGCCGTACCAGCAAAACTGCCGGCCCGCTGGCAGGACAAAGCTTCGATGCGCTTCGTGGGTGCGGGCCAAAAAGGCGGAGCAGGGAACAAGAAGTAGAAGAAGGCCGAAGAGCCGGAAGAGCCGGAGTGTTACGGCAGCCGCCTCCGCCGCGCTGTCACCGGTCAAGAGGGCTACCAACCACGGGGCGCCAACCACCCACCCCCCCGTCAGCAGGATTGCAAATGCTACGAGAGAGATGGCGCTCCTGAAGAAGAGCGCACTCGCGGCGCCCGGACCCTCGCGGGTCCAGACGTGGAGGTAGACCGGGAGAAACGCGCTCCCGATCCAAACTGTGATCTCATAGCTCAGGGCAAACGGAACAATAAACGCCAGGGCAAGGGCATCGCCCTCCCAGGTGGTCCCGAAGCGGGCAGCCACCGCGATCTCGTAGGCTACCGAGACCAGCTGCCCGATGAACGT
>JBHIAB010000222.1:0-5224 GCA_046758385.1 Methylomirabilia bacterium
ACCTCATACTCGTCCTTGTAGGCCATCAGCTTGAAGAGATACCGCGCGACGGCTTCGCTGAGGTCGCTCTTGCCGGGCACTGCGGACCGCTCGGCCGCCGCGACGCGCGCCACGAAGTCGACGTACTGGCGCGCATAGCTGGCGTCCTGGTAGGCGATCAGCTCTGGCACCCGAGCCTCCAGCAGGCGCCGGAGCTGGCGCGTCGCGCCGACGGCCTCCACCAGGGCGGCCGCCTCCCTCGAGAGCGCAGGGCGTTCTTCCACGGCGCCCAGACGGGGGGGCGCGACCGTTTTGACCCACTCGGGGTCGGCGACGACCAGCCGGCCCACGCGGAAGGCCTGCGTGTTCATCTCGACAGCCACGCCGTTGAGGGCGATCGTCTGCTCGATGGCGCTGGCGCTCACCGGGATCGTGCCTGCCTGATACGCGGCGCCGAGGACGATCATGTTGGCGGCCATGTGGTCGTTGAAGAGCGCCTCGGCCAGCTCCACGGCATCGAGGTAAACGTTCTCGTCCTTCCGGGTGACCCGATTGATGGAGGCGATGAGCCCGTCGGGCTCGGGGAAGAGCACCTCGGTGGAGCTCACCATCGCCCCGGTAGGCATCTGACTCGTCGACACCACGGCAACGGTCTGCTCCGGCCGGGCGCGGTCCAGATTCTGGGGCTGGGTCGCCACCAGAATGTCGAACCCCAGATAGGCGTCGGCCCCGCCTGCGGCGACCTTGTTGGAGACCTCCCTCGGCGTCTCCGAGATCTTCAGCTGCGCGACGACCGGGCCACCCTTCTGGCTGAGGCCGGTCTGGTCCAGCCCGCGGACGTGCTTGCCATCGAGGAGCGCCGCCGTGCCCAGGATCTGGTTCACGGTCACGACGCCGGTGCCACCGATCCCGGTTAGGAAGAGGCTCGCCTCGCGCCCCACTGTCAGGGTGGGTTCGGGAAGCTCGCGGTCAACTGTGTAGAGTCTTCGTGCCCGTTTCTGCGGCTCCCCGCGCGGGACGACGGTGAGGAACGACGGGCAATCCCCCAAGAGACAGGAGTAGTCCTTGTTGCAGGAGGACTGGTGGATCCGGGTCTTCCGGCCAAACTCGGTCTCGACGGGGTGGACGCTCAAGCAGTTGGACTTGACGCCGCAGTCCCCACACCCTTCACAGACCGCCTCGTTGATGACCACCTGCATGGCGGGGTCGAGCAGCTTCCCCCGCTTGCGGAGCCGCCGCTTCTCGGCGGCGCACCGCTGATCGTAAACCAGGGCCGTCACGCCCGGCGTCTCGCGCAGCAGCCGCTGCGCCTCATCGAGCCGGTCCCGGTGCCAGATCTCAACGCCCTTCGCCCACCGGGCCTTCCGGGAGTACTTCTTGGGCTCATCGGTCATCACGATGATCCGCTTGACGCCCTCCGCCTCGAGCTGCCGCGTCAGCTCCGGGACCTGGACGGCGCCGGCTGCGTCCTGGCCGCCGGTCATGGCGACGGTGGAGTTGTAGAGGATCTTGTAGGTGATGTTGGTCCCCGCGGCGACGGCCTGGCGGATCGCGAGGGTGCCCGAATGAAAGAATGTGCCGTCGCCGAGGTTCTGGAACATGTGGGGCATCTCGGTGAAGGGCGCCAGGCCGACCCACTGCACCCCTTCGGCGCCCATGTGCGTGATGCCGACGGTGTTGCGGTTCATCAACAGCGCCATGCCGTGGCAGCCGATGCCGCCACCCACGAGCGAGCCGTCCGGCACCAGGGTCGAGCGGTTGTGTGGGCAGCCCGAGCAAAAGTACGGCTGCCGGGCGAGGGTGACCGCCGTGGGCCGGTCTCGGAGCGCCTCCAGCAGCGCCACGCGCGCCGTGATCGACTCGAGGGAGAGGCGCTGAGCAAGCCGTGGGGCGACGATCTGAGCGATCGAATCGGCATCCAGCTCGCTATTGGAGCGGACGAGGATCTGGCCGCGCTCGTCCCGTTTCCCGACCACGCGCGGGCGCTCGGTCTGGTTGTAGAGGATGTCGCGGATGAAGAGCTCGACGAACGGCCGCTTCTCCTCGATGACGACGAGCTCCTCCAGGCCGCGCGCGAACTCGCGAATGATGCCGGGCTCCATCGGAAAGAGCATGCCGATCTTGAGCAGCCGGATGCCGTGGCGTCGGAGGGCATCGTCGTCGAGGCCGAGCTCGGAGAGCGCCTCGCGCAGGTCGTAGTAGGTCTTGCCGGCAGCGGCAATTCCCAGCCAGGCCTCGGGCGTGGGCACCGTGATGCGGTTCACCCCGTTCGCTGCGGCGAAGGCCTTGGCCGCCTCAAGACGCCCGTAGTGGATCTCCCGTTCCGTCTCCAGGCCATACGGCGGCAGGAGCATCAGCGTCTGCATGGGCTGCCAGGGCCCCCCCTCGTACATGAACCCAGGATCGGTCACGTCTGGGCGATCGGGGGCGACCTCGGCGGTGCCGACCTCGTCGGCCACGTTGGTGACGATCTTGAAGCCGACCCAGAGGCCCGAGTACCGTGAGAGCTCGAACCCGAGCCGGCCGAGGTCGAGGATCTCCTGCGCGGTGCCCGGGAACAGCACCGGCATGAAGGCGTCGTAGAAAGCCGGCTCAGAGTGGGTCGGCAGGGTCGAGGACTTGGACAGAGGGTCATCGCCGGCCAGAGCGAGGACGCCGCCGTATCGGCCGACGCCGGCGAAGTTGGCGTGCTTGAAGATATCGCCGCTGCGGTCGACCCCCGGCGCCTTGCCGTACCACATCCCGAGCACGCCGTCGTACTTGGGCTTGGGAAAGAGATTGGCGATCTGGCTGCCGAAGATCGCTGTCGCGCCCAGGTCCTCGTTGACGCCTGACCCGAAGACAACCTGGTACTCGCGGAGGAGGTCGCGGTTGCGCTCGAGGGTGACGTCGAAGCCGCCGAGCGGCGAGCCACGGTAGCCCGAGATGAGAGTGGCGGTGTCGAGCCCGCGACGCCGATCCGCACGACGCTGGTCGATGGGGAGCCGGACCAGAGCCTGGATTCCCGAAACGAAGATGCGTCCCTCTTCCTGGCGGTACTTGGCCTCCAGCGAGAAGCCCGCGGTGCTCACCATCGTCCTCCTTCGGGCAAAGTGCCGCTCTTCATGGCGCTCTGACACCCACCACCGCTTCGCGGCGGGGCCGCCCCGCGCCTGGGTCAGTGAAGCCCGGGGAACCAGCGTGAGAGCGGGGAATCCTCGAGCAAGATCCGGTCGTCCCGTGGGGCACCGGTCGAGATGAGACTGAACTCCACCCCGATCAACTCGGCGAGCCGCTCGATGTACTGGCGGGCCTTGGTTGGGAGTTCGTGGTAGCCCCGCAGCCCCTGGGTGGAGGAAAGCCATCCCGACATCTCCTCGTACACGGGCTCGGCCTCGTTCCAGATCCGCTCCTCCGCCGGGAAGTCGGTGATGATCTCTCCGCGATATCGGTATCCCACGCACACCTTCACGGTCTCGCACTCGTCGAGCACGTCCAGCTTCGTCAACGCCACCGTGTCCAGGCCATTGATGCGTGCGGCATAGCGGAGCACGACCGCATCGCACCAGCCGCACCGCCGCGGTCGCCCGGTCGTGGCGCCGTACTCATTGCCCCGGCTACGAAGCAGGTCCACTAGGTCCCCACTAAGCTCGGTGGGGAAGGGGCCGCGGCCCACGCGGGTTGTGTAGGCCTTGGCGACGCCGAGCACCCCGTGGATCTTGGTGGGCGGCACGCCCGTGCCCGTGACGGCGCCTCCCGCCGTGGTGCTGGAGGAAGTGATAAACGGGTACGTCCCGTGGTCGATGTCCAGCATGGTCCCCTGGGCCCCCTCGAAGAGCACGGACTGACCGGCCTCGATCCACCGGGCGAGAAGGAGGGCGGTGTCGGTAATGTAGGGGGCGAGCCACCCGGCGAACCGGAGATAGGGGCCTAGAATCTCCTCCACGGTGAAGGTCTGGGCGTCGTAGATCTCCCTGAGCAGCCGATTCTTCTCCCAGACGTTGACCTCCAGCTTTTCGCGCAACACAGGCTCGTCCAAGAGATCGGCCATCCGGATCCCCACGCGTGCCGCCTTGTCCATGTAGGCGGGCCCGACCCCGCGCCCGGTGGTCCCGATTCGGCGCCGCCCGAGCTTGGCTTCTGAAGCGAGATCGAGCGCCCGGTGGTAGGGCAGGATCAGGTGGGCGTCCTTGGAGATGAAGAGGTTGCCGTCGAGGACCACGCCCCGACGGACGAGGGCCTCCATCTCCTCGATCAGCGCGCCAGGGTCCACTACCACGCCACACCCGATCACGCAGCGGCACCCGGGACGAAGGATCCCGGAGGGGATGGAGTGAAGCACGTACTTCTCCTTGCCCGCCACCACGGTGTGGCCGGCATTGTTGCCGCCCTGGTAGCGGACCACCGCGTGCACGTAAGGGGCCAGAAGATCCACCACCTTCCCTTTCCCTTCGTCGCCCCACTGGGCCCCGACAACGACCAGGTTAGGCATGGCCTCCTCCTCCGAGGCCCGGGAAGTGTGTCCCGGGCCGATCGAGGATGGCGTCGGCAGCCAGCACGCGCTCGGCCCCCGTGTCCAGCTCCCGAACCCACACCTCGCCCGCACCGCTCCTCGGGCTCCCCACCACCAGCACCCGGCGCGCCCGCAGGCGCGCGGCGTAGGCGAGGGATTCCTCGAGCGCACGGGTGATGATGTCGCGCGCGACGGCTGCCCCAAGGCTTCGAAGCCGCCGCGACAGGGAGAGCGCGATCGTCTTCTCGGCAGTGAAGTCGATGATGAAGAAGTCGGGGCCTGGGAGCGGGACGGTCACGGCCTGGGCATCCATGGCCAGCAGCAGCCGCCCCACATCGAAGGCGAAGCCCGTCGCGGGGCAATCGTAGCCAAAGCGACCCAACACCTGGTCGTAGCGGCCCCCCCCGCAGACGTCGGTGCCGAGTCCTGCCACGTACCCTTCGAAGTGGACCCCGGAGTAGTAATCGAACCCACGGACCTCTCCCAGGTCCAGGATGACCGAGTCGGCAAGCCCATAAACACGGAGGAGACGGTGGACTTCGGCCAGGTTGGAGAGCGCACGCTCGGAACGGGGATTCTTGACCAGCGCCCCCGCCCGCTCGAGCACCTCCTCCCGGCCGAAGAGGCCGGGGAGCGCCAGCAGAAGCTCTGCCGTCGCGGCGGGCGGCGCAAGCGCCGCGACGAGCTGCTCGAGGGCTGCACTGTCCTTGCGGGAGAGCGCCTGCTGGAGCTCTCGCCCCTGACCACGATCGG
>JBHIAB010000223.1:0-5211 GCA_046758385.1 Methylomirabilia bacterium
TGAAATCCACCCAGTAGCGCGCATTCTCGTGCCGCCTCAGATAGACTTCTCGCACGCCCTTGAGCTCCGCCGCCAGCACCTTGCTCGCCTTGCCGATCACAGTCAGACGCGCGGCCCCCAGGGGATCGGCCTTGGCCTCGGGCGCGGTCACGAACAGGCTGGCGCGCGGGTCACCTACGAGGTTCTGGGTGTGCATGGCCATGCCGCTAATGAGGAACAGTGGACTGCCCGCGGCATCGAGGGCGTAGGGCATAACAGAGCCGAAGGGGAAGCCCTTTTGTTTCTGGGAATGTGTCGATAGCACTCCGACTTTGCCGCGATGCAGCAAGGTGCGCGACCTTTCCGCGTAGGTGGTTTCCGGCGCCGGATTAAGGTCGTGCTCGGTCGTCGTGTAGGAATGCTGTCGGGTTTTGGCCATGTTGGTGTAGGGTTGTCGATGATCGACTCCGCTGAGCAGATCTTGAAGACGCTCGCAAGAGTGGGCACGTAATCCCAGCACCGGCCTGCCGATAGCGTCAGCTTGCGATCCGCGCGTCAGCAAAGTTGCTGTGGGGGAAGCAGGGGGGCAAGCGACGAGCCCTCCCACCAGAGCTCGCTCGTTTGCGTGAATCCGAGGGCTCCAGAATACGTTAGGTGAAGGAACCAGGAGGTGAGACGTGGAAAGATGCCACGGCAAGACCAAGTCCGGGGCTCGCTGCAAGCGGTCGGCACGCGCGGGCTCACGCTTCTGCGCGACCCACGCCGGGCAGGCCGACGGAACGCCGAGAGACGCGCACTCCCCAGGGGAGGCCCCTGAGAAGCGCGATCCGCTGAACTCACTTATCGGATTGGTCGCTGTGGGCGCCGTCGTCTGCGCGGTCCTCACGCTCAGACGCTTGCTCCGGTTCTTGTAGCCGCGAGGGTGTCAGCTTCGTGGCGGATCACGGCTAGACTATGTGACGCGACTGCCCCTACCCCACCCCGCTCCGAGATCTCCTCCGGCCGGCGCCTCGAACAGGATGAAGGCGCAATGTTCCAGCTCGGGGGCCCTCCTTACTCTGCGAGGACGTGATCAGGAGCGTGGCGTGGGATGCGAGGCGCGACGGCTCCAGGTCGATTGGGAAGTCGAGGGACGTGCCGCTGCTGTCCGGACCTGTCGCGGGAGACGGTGCTGTCCTAGCTGACGAGCCGGGGGTGGGTGTACCCTGTGCGCTGGACCGCACAGCCGGCTGAGAACGGTGACAAGGGAAGAGGTGCAGAGCAGCGGCGCCGGTGGTATGAAGAGGTCACCGGTCGTTCAGACTGGTTCTGAGCCAGCGCGGGGAGGGACTGTGAGCGACGACATCATCCACATCGGCAGATGGCGCGCCTTCTGGCACGCTGCTGCCGACCGGGCCGAACGAGACATGCCAGAAGGCGTGGCCGAAGTCTGGCGAGCCATAGCGGAGCTCGAAACCGACGCCGGCATACGCGATCCGCGAGACTCGTCGCGGATTGTGGAGCTACTCCGTGAACTCGAGTTGCAGGCGCTGATCGCTGTAGGCGCAGGCATAGTCGGCGCGTTGGACGGCGCGCTCGAGCGGTGGAAAGACCATCCCGAAGAGAAGAACCCCGAGGCGGGACGGGCGCTGCTCCGAATGGGCACACCGCTACAGATCGAGTTGCAGCAAAGACAATCCTAAACAACGCCAACACGAAGGTGACACGGACTCCCCGTCGATCTGCCGTGATCCAGCTCGGCGACCTGTGGATCTACGAGGACGAGATCCGGAGCGTGGCGTGGGACGGCGAAGTGCGTCTCGCCAAAGATTCGCACCCGAGGTGCAGCGCGATCACCACCCGGCCGAGTCGCCGGCGGTAGTCCCGGAGGAGGGTGGCAGGGTGGCGCGATGCTCTGTTAGGGGGCCGACGTTGATCACAAGGGGCACATCTAGCTGACGCGCGGACCGCGCGAGTAGTACCCGTCCTGGAAGGAGTCGAAGAACGGCTGGAGCAGCGGGTGGGCGATTGGCTCTCCAGAGCGGTCTTCCTCGAGGTTGCGCTCGGCCACGTAGGTGACGTCATACGTTCCGTGAACCAGCACGCGATACCAAGGTTTGTCCTTCGGCGGCCGCGTGCGCGCCACCTTGCGGTACCACTCGTCCGTGTGCTGGAAGGTGGGATGGGCTTCGACGATCACGCCCCGATAATCGAACAATCGGTGGTGGACAACCTGACCAAGCATGAACTTCATCTAAGGCACTCCGAGCGAGGAGCCGACCCCTTCGCGTCCCGTCGCTGAGCGTCAGCTCGCGTCATCGGGCGTTGTCACTATTTCTGGCACTGACTCCTATGAGTGCCCGAGGTGCGGCGCGATTGCCATCTTCACGCTGCCGCCCTCTCCTCCGCCGAGACAATCTACCACGGCCGGTTCCCAGGTCCACACGCCCAACCTGAAGGGGCCCGAAGGCCGCCCCCTGTGTAGATGCGCTATCCCATCAAGCGGAGCACGTTAACGATCGGAGCGACGCCGGCCTGCCGCGAATCGGCGTGAGCGGCACTAGCGCTCTGCGCTCGGGGGCCGGTGCGGCGGCGGCGCCACACATCCCGAGCGCCCCCCGGGGGCGAACCCTCGGCGTGGCCGAGCATCCCATCCACAGAAGGTCCGTGGTGACAGGACGATGCAAGACTCCAGTCGGATGCGGTTCGCCTCCCCCAGCAGGGGGTGTAGTTCTTGCCAACCCAGCGGCCACCGGCCGTGCCCTTTGCCAATATGTACCTATGTGGAGGACCACCTTGAGACGGCTAGGCCTGACCGCCGCGCGTCGTGATCGCCGCTGGTGTACGCTTGACCCGGTGAGTGCCGCGTGATCCCCACCCTGCTGTTCCAGCTCGCCGCCGGCATCTATATGGGCGGCTGGTATTCCGGCGAGCAGTCCGCCCACCCGTTCCTCTACGGCATCTGGGGCGGGACGGTCGAGTACCGCATAGACCCGGTGGGGATACAGGCGGATGTCTCCGTCACCACGATCCAGCCCGGCAACGCCGTGGTGGATGTCACGCAGGTCGGGTTATCACCGATCCTGTACCTCAGCCGCGGTCCCGCCTCGCCGTTCCTGAGGGCAGAGTTCGGCTGGCGCCGGTACCTGCTCTGGCATCGCGACGATTCAAAGACCACCGAAGCCGGCGCCTATCTCGGGGCGGGTACCGGGGTCAGGGTTCCCTCTGGGCGGCTTGCCGTCCGGCCAGAGGTCCGATGGCTCCACAGCAGCTTCGACCACGGCGTACCCACACTCGCCCGGTCGCAGAACGATCTCGTGTTCGACATTGCCCTGGAGTTCGACCTGTGGCGCTAGCGCGTCCGACTGAGCGGCCGGCAGGATACCGGACCTATCCCTTGGGGCGAAGCAGCTCCCTGAAGGGCGGGTAGTCCCACACGGGCTCGAGATAGGGATTCGCGTGGAACTCTCTAAGGGGCCGCTTCAAGCTACGGTCGGCGGCCTCGCGCAGGAGCTCCACCGCCCGGGCCTTCTCGCCCAGCGCGGCGGCGATCTGAGCCAGCCCGTAGCTATAGTGCCACGCAGGTAGACCGAGTCGATCGCGGAACTGATATGCTGCGTACATGGGTGAGGCCGGCCCGTGTTCTTCCAGCCACCGGTAAATCTGGCGCGCTCTCTCCCGATCGCCCCGGCGGGCGGCCACGACCGCGAGGTCCACGCGGACGCTCACATCCCCGGGGTCCTCGGCGGCGAGCTGCTCGAGGATCGGGCGGGACTCGTCCAGGCGCCCGGCCATGGCCAGCGCCCGCGCGAGATGAAACCGGCCGTTCTCCCTACCCCGGTACAGCTGGATCATGCGGCCGAGGAGCTCCGAAGCCGCGCCCCGGTGGCCGTGGGCGTACAGCTCACCGGCGGACACCGCCAGCAGCATATGGGCGCCGGCGGCGAGGGCTCCCTCGGCGCGGGCCAGGATCGGCTCGACACGCCCCAGGGCGGCCAGGGCACGGGTCTCGTAATAGATCGTCGCCCCCTCATCCGGATGCAGCCGACGACCCTCACGCGCCGCCTCCAGCTCTCTGTCGTGCTCGCCCAGCAGGTGATACGCCGCGGTCAAGGTGTTCCAGTAGGGGGTCCAGCCGCGCAGCCATCCGCTTTCGGGGTCGGCCGCGAGCAGGAACTGTATGGCCTCCCGCGGTCGGTTGAGCCTCAGAGCGGTGCCCCCCGCATTCTTCAGGTAGTCGGACCCGGGCGCGATCTCCACCACCCGACGGATAGCCTCGAGCTGTGTGACCCCGTCGGTGGCCGTGAGATAGTCCAGGAAGTGCCGGTCCAGCGGAGCGAGCCGGTCACGGCGCCGATTCAGCGCCTCGGCAATGGAGTCCGCCGCCGGAGCGTGCCCCATGATCGCCCACAGGAGCGGCATGGTGAAGGTGGAATCGAGCGCCGCCGCTCGCAGGAAATACGGGCGCCCCTCCTCGAAATTCACCGTCGTATGAAGCTCCACGCCTGTGACGAACTCCCGGTAGGCCTCGAACGTCGGCGGCTTGCTCGCGTGCTGAATCCACTTGGTCAGACGCGGATCGGTCAGGGTCGCCAGCGCCGTCATCACCCGATCGCGCAGCTGCTCCATCGCCTCGAGCGGCGCGCCGACGGCTCCGCCTATGGGCTCGATGGCCGCCAGCGCCGTGCCGTGGCGGGCGTCCGTCACATGGGCTTGCAAGTAGACGCTGTCGCCCTGCAGATAGTACCGCCCCCGTACCCTGCGCCTCGGCGAGCGCCTCCAGCCGGGCCGGCGGCTCCAGCGTATCGATCCCGTCCAGTGCGACGGGAGGCCTGGAGAGGAGCGGCGTGCCGAGGCTCACCACGTCCACGAACCCCGTGTAGGTGAGGCCCTGGGTGATCCAGTCGGCCGCCATCCGCCCCAGATGGTCCAGGGCGGGATCCCCCGTCTCGTTCGCGAAGAGGTCGACCAGCACCCGCTTGGGGTCTAGGGCGGGCTCGGCGGGACCGCGGGAAGGGCCGAGGAGCCCGGCGCCGCCGCCGCGGGCACAGCCTCCGCTCCTTCCCGGCTGCGGATCTCCTCGACGACGGATTCCGTCTCCGGAGAAGGCGCCACTTCCAGGTCCGTCAGCAATCGCTCCCTGAACGCCTCGTACTCCCGGATCACCCCGGCCCTGTCACCCAGGCTCCCCAGCAGCAGGAGGAGGCGGCGGAGGATCGCCTCGTCGTACGGGGACCACGCGGCGGCGCGTCG
>JBHIAB010000224.1:0-5155 GCA_046758385.1 Methylomirabilia bacterium
TGACGATGAACTCGCCCGCGTTTCCACGGCCTTCGGGCCGTGGCCCAATTGAAGCGCTGTCAATGACCTTGCGGTCGCTCCGCGCTGATCCACGCCGCGAGGTCGTGGGCCGGGCACCCTCGGCGTAGACGTAGTTGCTCGCGCCGAGCCCGCCCACGAAAGGTCCGACGGGGGGTGCTCCCCCTACGCGGGCGGATGATCACCGGCCGCTGCCCCAGACGAATCCGAGGCCCACGAAGGCGGTCGATGCCCGGAATCGTTGATCAGGATGGCCCGGAAAGACTGTTTCCAGGGCCTTCGGGCCGTGGTGCAGGGGAGGTCTCCGGACAACGTGAATGGCTCGTGCTCCCAGGGCTGGCTATTTCGGGTGGGGGATGATGGAAAGAATCCGGGCGGTAGTCGTCATCTACCTGGGCCTGCCAGATGTCTCGCGCCTCGTCGTACTTCTTGGCGCGGAGCGAGGGGTATAGAGACCGCTGTTAGAAAGTATGAAAGTTCTACTGCGTCGAGTGTGGAGGCGAAGGCAGAAGAGGTCAAGGGGTGATGAACGACGCCGCCCCGCATGGCTGTCACCCGGCACCGCGTCTGTGTCATGGCGCCTCCATTTCCTTCTCCGTGTACTCGAACCCTGCCACCGACACATGGAAGGAGGCCTCTATTCCGACGGGGGTCAGCCTGATCTCGAAGAACGACTGCCCGTACGGGGGGATGTCGTCGTCCACGCTCCCGACGGATTGGCTCACCACACGACCCCGGGCGTCCGCGCCCGTGACACGCAGGCGAACGTCGGAGGCCGTGAGCTCGTGGCCGTTATGAACCTCGCCGATAATCGCGATCTGGCCCGGTGTGCTTCGGTCAACGTTCCAGGTGATGGTGAAGAAGCCTTCCCTGCGGGTGAGACCGAGCTGGGCCCAGGCGGCGGTTGAGACGGCGGCAACCAGCACGAGCGCCAGGCCGGCGCGTGTCAGCCTCTGAGTCGAGTTCATTCCGGTGCCTCCCCAGGCGGTTGCAGGACCAGCCCCTATTCGTAGCGGAGCGCCTCGACCGGATCCAGGCGGGAAGCCTTGCGGGCCGGGTAGAAGCCGAAGAAGGTTCCCACGGCTCCGGAAAAGGCGAACGCTAAAAGGATCGCCTCGGGCTGGATCAGGGTGTGCCACGCAGCCAGGTAGGCGAAGCCGTAGGAAGCAGCCACGCCCAGGCTGATGCCGATCAGCCCCCCGGTCAGCGAGAGGATCACTGCCTCCACCAGGAACTGAGCCAGGATATCCCCGCTCCGCGCTCCCACGGCCATCCGGAGCCCGATCTCCCGGGTTCGTTCTGTGACGGAGACCAGCATGATGTTCATGATGCCGATCCCGCCCACCAGGAGCGAGACCGAAGCGATCGCGGCGAGCAAGATGGCCAGCACGCGAGAAGATTCCTCCCGCGCCTCGAGGAACTCGGAGAGGTTGCGGAGCCAGAAGTCGTCGTCCTGATGGGGTTGCAGGCGATGGCGCTGGCGGAGCAGGGTCCCAATCTCCGCTTGGGTCTGCTCCACGTGGCTCCCGGGCCGGGCCTTGATGGAGATGGCTCCCACCGCTCGGGCGTCCGCCAGGCTCACGCCCAGCACCCGCTTCTTGGCGGTGGAGAGCGGGAGGAGGATCACGTCGTCTTGATCACGCCCCCATGGGTTCTGCCCTTTCTGCTCCAGGATCCCGATGATCGTGAAGGGAACCTTCTGGATTCTGATGATTTGTCCGAGGGGATCGGAGTCGCCGAAGAGCATCTCGACCACCGTCTGGCCCAGGAGCGCCACTTTACTGGCGCCGTCGACATCCTGCTGGATGAAAAGCCGGCCTGCGATGATCTCCCAGTTCCGGACCGGGAAGTACTCCGGCGTGACCCCATAGATGACCGTGGACCAGTTCAGGTTGCCGGCCACGACCTGGGCCGCCCCACGCATGGAGGGGGCGGCAGCCTCGACACCCGGAATCTCGCGCTGGATCGCCCAGGCGTCGTCTTCGGTGAGGGCAACCCGGCTGCCATGGCCCAGTCGCACGCCACCAGAGGTGGTGGTGCCGGAGATGGCGAGGATCACGTTGGAGCCCAGGTTCTGGATCTGCTCGGCCACCCGGGCCCGGGCCCCGGTCCCGACCGCCACCATGGTGATGACCGCTCCCACACCGATGATGATGCCGAGCATGGTGAGCCCGCTGCGGAGCTTGTTGACCCAAAGTGCCCTGACGGCAATGCGCGCGCTGGCCCAGAGGCTCATGCCTGCGCCTCCTCGGCCGGGAGCGCGGCCAGGACTCGCCGGGCATCCTTCGGCATGACCACGGGCTCATCCGTCACCAGCTTGCCGTCACGGAAGGTGAGGATGCGGCGCGCGTGCTCGGCGATGTCCGCCTCGTGGGTCACAAGGACGATGGTGACTCCCCGCTGGTTCAGTTCCTGGAAGATCGCCATGATCTCCGCGCTGGTTCCGGTATCCAGGTTTCCGGTGGGCTCGTCTGCCAGAATCAGGACCGGGGCATTGACCAGCGCGCGCGCGATGGCCACTCGCTGCTGTTGCCCTGCGGACAGCTGCGCGGGGTGGTGATGCTGGCGGTCAGCGAGGCCGACGGCCTCCAGCTTGGCCCGGGCCCTGGCACGAGCCCCGCGACCCGTGGCGCCATTGTAGAGGAGCGGGAGCTCCACGTTTTCCAGGGCGCTCACCCTGGGCAGCAAGTTGAACTGCTGAAACACGAACCCGATCTTGCGGTTCCTGATTCCGGCCAGTTGCTCCCGGCCGAGGCCCGATATGTTCTCTCCCTCGAGGAGGTACTGCCCTCCCGTGGGGGTGTCGAGGCAGCCCAGAAGGTGCATGAACGTGGACTTGCCGGAGCCCGACGGCCCCATGACCGCCACGAACTCGCCGGCCTCGATCTCGACTGACACCCCGCGCAGCGCGTGGACCACGTGGGCCCCCAGCCGGTAGTCTTTGACGAGTGCGTGGCTTTCGATGAGCCGCTCGCCCATCTCAAAACCGGAGCCGTAGCCCTCGGCCGTGCACGCGCCGGCCCCGCTCGGCGAAGCCCACGATGACGTCGTTGCCTTCGGTGAGATCACCTGCCAGGATCTCGGTGAAATTGCCGTCGGTGATTCCGAGCCGGAGGGCCAGGGGGCTCGGCTTGCCGTCGGCCCCCAGGGTCCAAACCCGGCCTCTGAACGTCCCAGCGTAGCTGGACTGGCGCGGCTGGGGCGTCCGTGCGCCCCGACGAGCATACGCCCCGTCCAGAGCCGGAGGACGGAAACGGAGCGCCACGTTGGGGATCTTCAGCGCGCTCGAGCGATGGTCCACAACGATCCGAACGTTGGCGGTCATCCCGGGCAAGAGCTTGAGGTCGGAGTTCTGAGCGGCGATCACCACATCGTAGGTGACGACGTTCTGGATGATCTGGGGCGCCTTTCGGATCTGCGCGACCACCCCTTTGAATGTCTCGCCCGGGAAGGCATCGACGACGAACGTCGTGCGCTGGCCCGGGCGAATCTGCCCGATGTCGGCCTCGTCCACGTTGGCGTCCACCTGCATCTGGGTCAGATCCTGGGCGATGGTGAACAGCGTCGGAGCTTGGAGGCTGGCTGCCACGGTCTGGCCCACATCCACGTTGCGGGAGACCACCACGCCGTCAACGGGAGATCGGATGATGGTGTGCTCCAGGTCCACCCGGGATTGGCGGAGCGCGGCCTCTCGCTGCCTCACCTGGGCGCGGGCTGCCTGGAGCTGGGCCTCGGCGACCTTGAGCTGGGCTCTCGCGGCCTGGATCGATGAGGCCAAGGCCTTCTCCTTGGCGCGCGCGGCCTCCAGGAGGGCCAGGGCCGAGTCGTGCGCGGCTTGAGCCGTGTCTTTTTCACTCTGGGCGATCAGCTCCTTTTGGAGGAGATCGCGTTTGCGGTCGAGGTCACGCTCCGCCTCGAGCACCGCGACCTGCGCCTTGGCTGTCTGTGCCTTGGCCTCGGCCCGCGCGGCACGAGCGTTTTGCACGTCGGCCCGGGTCCGCTCTCCTTGGGCCTGCTGATTCAGGACCGCTGCGCGGGCTGACTCCAGGTCAGCCTTAGCCTGGTTGACCTTGGCCTCGAAGATCCGAGGGTCAATGCGGGCGATGATCTGCTCGCTCTTGACCTCGGAGTTGAAGTCAGCGTAAAGCTCTTTGATCTGGCCGGAAATCTGCGAGCCGACCTGGACGGTGACAACCGCATTCAGGGTGCCGGTGGCCGAGACTCGGGCCGTGAGGGGTCCCCGTTCCACCTTGACCATGCGGTACCTGGGGGCGCTCTGGCGGCTCCGAATGTAGACGTAGCTTCCGGTGGCCACCGTTGCGAGGGCCACGAGGAGGAGAAGAACACGGAGCCGGGGCTTCACGGGGTCACTGGCGTGGAACGACGTAGTAGCCCCCGCCCCGCGGGATGTCCTCCCGTTGGGACGACGGCGGGATCACTCGGTACCCTCCGCGCCGTGACGCCGGCGGCCTGGGCGTGACGGCGGGCGGTGCCGTCCCCGAGGTCTCACGGTCGAGGGTGGCCCTGAGGGCGTAGGTCTGCTGGGGTGAGATGTGGACTACGGTCTGGAGCGGCGCGTAGCCCTCCTGGATAATTTCGACATGGTGTGGGCCCGGCGCCAACGTCAGAAACCCCTGGGGCCCCGAGAACTCCTGTGCCCAGCCCATGAACTGGCTGTCTACGAACACTCGCGCAGATGTCGGCTCCACCTCGGTTCGGAGATAGCCGAAGTCGGGGGGGAAAGGCTGCGAGGGCGTTGGGGGTGCTGCGGGGGCGCTCGGGGAGGGTGGGGCGGCGGGAGCCGGCGGGACGCCCGGCACGTTGATCGGGTTGCCGTAGGCGTCGATCGGGACATACACGTACCCTGTGCCGTGCGGAACCAGCACGTAGGTTCCCGTGGGTCCAGGAGGCGTGACGTACGGCGGCGCCTGGCCCCACGCGGGGGCGGCGGTAGAAACCCAGATCGCCACGACCGCGAGCACCGCGAGCCGTAGGGGGTTGCTCATGTCATCAAGCCTCTTCATGGGTTGTCGGCCTCCCTTGGCTCCTGACTCTTCCCGGCCTTTCAACGGGACACGCCGATTAGCCGGAAGTTCCCTTGCGTTGTAGCGCGGAAGTCATTGAAACACCGGCAGAA
>JBHIAB010000225.1:0-5103 GCA_046758385.1 Methylomirabilia bacterium
CGTGGATGTGCTGGTGAACAACGTAGGTGGCTCTACGGGCCGCGCCTTCGATTCCGCCGACGATGCAGCCTGGGAGCACACCTTTCAGCTCAACCTCTTCTCCGGCATCCGGCTCACCCGCCTCACCGCCGGGCCCTGTGGGAAATCAGGCCGGTATCGAGCCCGTGGCCGGAACGAGTCGAAGTAGAGCAGCGAATACCGATGGCCTTCCTTCAGCCGAGCGAGCGCTTCGATGAGCGAACGGGTGTAGCGCCATACCCCGCCGAGTTGAAAGGTGCGAAGCGGGGTGGCTTCAATCCCGACGTGCAACGACCGATGTGAGGCCATCAGGGGAGGTACAAGCGGCCGATTGCTGCTGCGCCATTATATCACCCCCGAGGGACCGTCTCCGGCTGGGTGAGGCGGTAGCCCTGGAGGACAAGGTGGACAGGTCGGTGAAGGGAGGCGCGATCGGGGTCAGCGAATTCTGAGAATCAGACCGAGGACCCACATCCAGATGGGAACGGCGGCTCCAAAGATCGCCACCATGATCGTGACAGTCCAGCGGAAGTGGGACCGCATATCGGCCCTGAGCTCGCGAAGCTCCACGAACACCTGATCGAAGCGCCGGTTGACCTCGTCGAAACGCCGGTCGAGGTCGTCAAACCGGCGGTTGACATCGCCCCGGAGGTCGTCGAAGCGCTTGTGAACATCATCAATGCGCTTGGAGATTTCCTCACTCATTGCTGCCATGCTAGGTCAGATTCCGCCCTTTAGCAAGCTTCGCGTGGCACCTTCAGCGTGCTCCGGCCTGGAGGAAGCCACGACCCAGCGGGCCGCTTGTAGTGCTGAGGCGTGTGACCAGGGTGTAACCGTTCAGGCCGAAGAAGACTTCTCCACATACTGGTGGATGTGGCGCAGGTACTCAGGGACGTCCTTCACCGCCGCCTGAAGGGCTTCGTACACTTTCTCAGGGTCAACCTCATCGTATTCGTGAACAATTCGGTTGCGCAAGCCGGCACATGGCGCAACATGCCTCGCGAAGTCTGGCGGTAGGACCTGCAATGGACCCAGGCGTATGAAGGAGTCGTAGTAGTCCGTGGGCGGAGGGTGGCCGGTCTCGGTAATCAGGTGGTAGTTGACGTCTATCATCCGGCCGATCACTCGCTCCAGGAGGCGCTCCGCTGCCAGCCCGTCCCGAACCGACGCCAGATACTCGGTGAGGGTCTTTCCTGCGATCGCCCTGAGCTCGCTCAAGTCGCCGGTGATTAGCGCGAGCTTCCGAGTCACCAGTTGGGGATCAATCATTGCACGGGCTCAGCGCTGAGAGCCCGACTCACGAACTCGCGCTCCAGTTCAAAGTACTTTCGGTGGTCCTGATATCGCTTGAAGGCGTAGATCCGAAGCTCCTGGAGCCTCCGAACGGGGCCATAGAGGAGGCGGCAGGTGTCCGTGATCTTCTTCAGCAGCAAAGGATCGGCCCGATGAACCAGCACCAGGTCCACCTCGCGATCCGGGTGGAGAGACTGCAGATCGCTGAGAAGATCCAGGTGCTCCCGGGTCGAGAGCGACGGCCGATCCAGAAGAACTGCGAGGTCCACGTCACTCCGCGGATGGATACGCCCACTCACGGTTGAGCCAAACTGAAGGAGCAGGCGAATTCCGCGGCCCCGCGCGATCCTCTCCAGACGTTCCTGGTCCATATTCATTCCCCATGGAATTATAGCCCATGGTGATGGCGTGCGGTTTTCCCTTTCAGCTCAGTCCCCCACGCGCGCACTGCAGCCGCATGGAGCGATGGAAGTTGACGGCGCCGGGGCGATGGATGGCGGAAAGATCTCGCCGGACTACCGTGCGCGGGGGTCGAGGAGGTCGCGGAGACCATCGCCCAGCAGATTCAGCCCCAACACCGTGAACGCGATGGCACCGCCAGGGAAGACGGCATACCAGGGATTCAGCGAGAGGAAGTTCTGGGCCTCCTTCAGCATGAGCCCCCAGGAGGGGTGTGGGGGCTGAGTGCCGAGCCCGAGATAGGAGAGGCCGGCTTCCGCCAGGGCAAACTCGCGTTCGCGCAGCTCGAGGAAGCTCCCGCGGGTGAGCCTGGCGAAGTTCGGGATAAAAGCAATCCCGATGGCCACCACCCCCACTCCCATCCCGATCCCGACCGCAATGACCCCCACGGCGATGGAGGTGACGGCACCGGTCATGACCCGTGACAGTAGGTCCCGCCCGTACTGGTCGGTGCCGAGCCAGTGGATCACAGACGGTCCCTCGAGTCGGTCTGCCAGAGACATGCCGAGCGGGTCCCACGGGGTGTAGGCAAGAGAGAGCGCCGCTGTCAGCAGCAGAAGCACGCTGACCACGAACCCGATCGTGAAGGTCACATGGCGGAAGGGACGAAGCCTGCGGCGGGTGCCCACCCCCACCCTGGCCCGCTCCCTGGCAGCGACGGGGGCGAGGGGGAATTCCCTCGCCCCTCGGGGAAGAGCGCGAGGGTGAGGGGAGTCATTCATACCGAATTCTCGGGTCGAGGAAGCCGTACAGGATGTCCACGGCCACGTTGATCATGACGATCAGGGAAGCGACGAAGAGCACGACCCCCTGCACGACGGGGAGGTCGCGGGCGTTAATGGCCCCCAGCGCCAGGCGTCCGAGGCCGGGGAGGTAGAAGACCGACTCCAGGATGATGCTCCCCGCCATGAGCTGCCCCAGCTGAAGCCCTATCACAGTCACCACCGGGATAAGGGCATTCTTGAGCGCGTGCTTCACCAGAACCGACCGCTCACCCAGCCCCTTGGCGCGCGCCGCCTTGACATACTCCTCGCGGAGCACCTCCAGGAGCGCTGAGCGCGTCATCCGCGCCAGCACAGCAAACTGGAAGAGCCCGAGCGCCAGCGCGGGGAGCAGGAGCGACCGAAGCGCCGGCCACACCCCTACCCCCCACCCATCGAAGCCGCCGGCCTGCACCCATCCGAGCCGCACCGAGAAGAGGAGGATCAAGAGCAGCCCCGCCCAGAAGGAGGGGATGGCGATGCCGAGCTGGGAGAGGATCATGGTCAGGTAGTCCCCCCAGCGTCGTTGGTGGGTGGCCGCGAAGATCCCGAATGGAACAGCAGCCAGGATCATGAAGAGCGCCGCCAGCAGGGTCAGCGGCAACGTGACCTGAAGCCGCGAGAGAATGAGCTGGCCGACGGGAACATCGTACTGAATCGACTGGCCCAGGTCGCCACGAACAGCTCGCCCGATCCATTCCAGGTACTGGACGACCAGAGGCCGGTTGAGCCCCATCGCCTCGCGGAGCCGCTCGGTGGCCTCGGGGCTCCCTTCGGTCCCCATGATGATCAGCGCCGGGTCGCCTGGGATGACCCGAATCACCACGAACACCAGCACCGACACAAAAAAAAGAGTAATCGCCAGCGCGAACAGCCGCCGGACAATGAAGCTACGCATGGGATACCGGTGTGGGGGTGAGCAGCGGACTACTGCATCGTCGCTTCGACCGCGCACCCACTCGGAGAAGGCGAAGGGTCCCGTGCCCACCGGGTAGCTCTTGAGCTTGCCCGCGGCTTCCGGCGGGGGTGCTTGGTCTCGGGATTCAGCGCTCGCTCATGGCGTGTCTCCTCCTGAGAAGAACTCGACCGTTCGTTTGAGCCCCTCCTCAAACTCCACCAGCGCCGTGTAGCCAAGGAGGCGCTTGGCCTTCCCGATGTCTGCCAGCGTGTGGGGGACATCGCCGGGACGGCGGGCGGTGTGCTCACGATCCAGCCTGCGCCCCACGATCGCCTCCAGACCCCGGATGATCTCCATCAGGGTCACGCGGCCTCCGCACCCCACGTTGAACATCTGGCCCGCCACGCCGGGAGCCCGGGCGGCAAGCAGGTTGGCCTCCACCACGTTGTCGATGTAGGTGAAGTCGCGGGACTGAAGCCCGTCGCCGTGGAGCTGAAGCGCCTCGCCTCGCCTGGCCCAGAGGATGAACCGGGGGATCACTGCGGCGTACTGGGAGGTCGGGTCCTGGCGTGGGCCGAACACGTTGAAGTACCGCAGCCCCACGGTCTCAAGCCCGTAAAGCCGGCTCCACACCGCGCAGTAGTGCTCCCCGGCCAGCTTGGAGGCCGCATAAGGCGAGATGGGGGCCGGGGATTGATCCTCCCGCTTGGGCAGCTCAGGGCGGTCGCCATATACCGAAGATGAGGAGGCATACACCACCCGGCAGACCCCGGCGTCTCGGGCAGCCATGAGGACGTGGAGGGTGCCGGTGACGTTGTTCTGATTGGCGCCGAGTGGGTCATCGACCGACCGAGGCACCGAGCGCATGGCAGCCTGGTGAAAGATTACTTCCACCCCCTGCGCGGCGCGGACGGCGGTCTTCAGGTCCGTGATGTCCCCCTCGACCACCTCCAGCCGGGCGTCCCCGGCGGCAAAGGCGAGATTCTCGCGCCTGCCGGTGGAGAAGTTATCCAGGACCCGCACCCGGTGCCCCTCCCGGAGAAGCCGCTCCGCCACGTGGGAGCCGATAAATCCTGCCCCGCCGGTCACCAAAAACATGGCACAGGATTATGGCTGCCAGCTCCGCCGCCTGTCAACTGCCGGGCGTCCAGAAGATCCGGAACGACCCCACTCTGCCGAGGGCGTCTGGCGTGGTAGGATCGAAGCTGGATCGTCTACGCAAGGCAGGAAGGAGAAGGAATTGAGCGACTACCGGCGCGCGCTTCGAGAACAAGAAAAGATGATTGCTGCCCGGGCTATGGACGAGGTGCGGCGTATCATCATCGATGCGCTTGGCAAAGGGAACGCCAGCGTATATCTCTTCGGCTCCTGGGCCCGCGGCGAGGCCACTGCCGTTTCAGATATTGACCTGGCCATCGAGCCCCACACGTCCTTGCCCCCAGGAGCGTTGGCTCGACTGCGCGAGCGGCTGGAAGAGAGTCACGTGCCCTACCGTGTCGAGGTGGTCGACCTGACGGACGCCGACCCAGGATTCCGTCGGCGAGTTCTCGAGGAGGGAATTGCGTGGAGCGACTAAAGGAACGCCTCGTCACCGCCCGGCGGGCTCTGGGCAGCCTCGAGGAGCTGCTCGCTATCAACGATCCCTCCCGGGTGGAACGGGACGCATCCATCCAA
>JBHIAB010000226.1:0-5090 GCA_046758385.1 Methylomirabilia bacterium
GCGGGTCAGACGCTGCGGCTAGAGCTGGACGTCCAGGAGCGGGATCGCTACGGGCATATTGACTGTACTAAAGGTGACCGAATCTTCGTGAACGGGTGGTTTAATCGTCCTGAGGAGGTGACGGATGACGGCGAGCCCACCTCAGGATGGACCCGGCGAGTACAGGGTAGTTGAAGCTGCGGGTAGCGGCGGCCCCTCGTACCTGTTGGTCGGCCCGGACGGCGCGTCTGTCGAACCCGTTGCCCAGTACCTGCTCGAGCTGCTCGCCTCCGACTGCAGTCCGGCCACGCTCAAGTCGTACGTCTTCGGCCTCTTGGACTGGTACCGGTTCCTGGAACGCACGCACGTGCACTGGGAGCGGGCGGAGCGTCACCACGTCCGGGACTACGTGCTCCATCTGCGCTCTGCCCCGAACCCGTACCGGAAGCGAGTCCGCTCTAGCAGTCCCCCGGCGGGCAGCTTGAACGCGCGCACCGGCAAACCGTACCTCAGCGAGGGATACAAGCCCTCGACGATCAACCATCGACTGACCGTGATCCGGAGCTTCTACGCCTTTCATCTCCGCGCTGGCCGGGGGCCCCTGACCAACCCTGTCCCCGTCGAGACCCGCATGGGCGACCGTCGCAATGCGCATCACCGACCCGGCCACCCCTGGGGCGCTGAGGGCCGAAGTCCCTATCGGCAGCGCCAGCCGACCCGAGTGCCACGGGCCATCTCCGACGAGCTCTGGGCCGAGATCTTCCAGGCGCTCACGCACAATCGCGATCGGGCCATCGTCTGCCTCCTGGTCTCGGCCGGGGCTCGCGCCCAGGAGTTGCTGGGCATGACGGGGGGCGACGTGGACTGGGGGCGCCAGTGCGTGCGGCTGATCACGAAGGGGACGCGCAATGCCGAGTGGGTCGCGACGTCCCCGGAGTTCTTCCAGTGGCTCGCGCGCTACCTGACGGAGCGGGGTCCGGTGGCCTCCGGCGATGCGTTGTGGGTCAGCGTGCGCGGCCCCCGGCGCCCGCTGAACTACCAAGCGCTACGCGCCGTCCTCATGCGTGTCAACCACCGCCTCGGGGCCAACCTGGTGCTGCACGACTTCCGGCATACTTGTGCGCTGCGTCTCGCGAGCGATCCCCGGCTGGCCATCACCGACGTGCAGAGCCACCTGCGTCACAGGCACGTCTCCTCGACGGAGACCTACTTGATTGCGCGCCCCGAAGAGGTCATCCGGCGGGTGCAGGTCCATGGGCAAGTCGCCGGGACTGAAGCGACACAGGCCGGCGCTCCGCGATGGGCCTACGAGCCCCGGGATCTCGACGTGCTCCTGGGCGCGCACGAGACGCAGGCATGAGCGGGGTGCTCGTGGCAGCGCCCGTGGATCGGACGGCTCTCGTCGCACTGCTCGAACGCCACGTCGCGGAGCTCGACCGAAAGCCAGATGCCGTGAGATTACGCCGTCACGGGCTGTGCCGGCTCCTGGACCGGTTGGAGAACGCCGAGGGCGATACCTGGCAAGCGCGGTGGCACGCGGCCGGGGAGGCGATCCCGGACTGGCAAGCCGCGGCCGGGGCCAAGACGCCCCGTGACCGGAGGGAGCTCATGGGAGCCCTCGAGACGCTCATGTGCTACCGCGTCATTCGACCGAGCTATCGGTGGCTCACCCAACAGCGCTTCCAGCACCTGCACTACGAGATGTGGCACACGACCGACCGCGACGACTTCGAGCGGCTCCGTGCCGGTGCCACCCAACTCGGCGCCCCCGGCGGGACGATGTCCCATGTCCTGGCTCTGCTCACGCCGATCCTGATCCATACCGGCAAGCGGCTGGCTCAACTCACCACCGCGGATCTCCTGGAATACGCCGCGACGGTGAGGGCCAGGGGCAGGAGGGTCTCCGGCCTCCACACCGCCCACCAACTGCTCCGTCACCTGGGCGTGCTCCACGACCCTCCGCTGACGATCGGGTTCACCCGTCGGCGTGGGCAGTACAGCGTCGAGGAGCTGGTGGACCGACAGGGCATCACCTGCCAGACGGTGCGGGAGCTGCTCGTCCGGTACTTGCGGGAACGGGCGGCCGCGCTCGATTACGCCTCGCTGAGCCAGCTCGCCGGCCGTCTGGTCAAACTCTTCTGGGGCGATCTCGAACGCCACCATCCGGGGATCGACTCGCTTCGGCTCCCGCCAGAGGTGGCCGAGGCGTGGAAAGCCCGCGCCCACCGGCTGCCCGACGGCCGCCCCCGGCGAGATCTCCAGAGCCTTCTGCTCGCGGTTCGGGGATTCTACCTGGATCTCGCTCACTGGGCCGTGGAGCGGCCGGAGGTGTGGGCGCCCTACGTGTACGCCTCCCCCGTCTCCGAGGCGGACCTGCGGCCGTTCCGGAAAGAGAAACATCGCCGCCAGGCTCGCATGCACGCGCGCATCCGCGCTCTGATGCCCGCGCTTCCCAGCCTGGTCGGCGCGGTCCGGCATCGGCACCGGGCTGCCCGCGGGCTTCTGGACGCGGCGCGCACGTGCCCCGAGGGGGCGCCGTTCGTATACGCGGGCCAGCGCTACGAGCGCCTGGTGACCCATGCCGGCAAGAACTGCCGGGAGCTCGGTGCCGTGCCCGTGCGGGTGCGCCCCCTGGGCGAGGGTGTCGCCTCGATCCTCAACGCCCACACCGAAGAGGGGGACGCCTTCTGGGCGCGGGGCATCGTCGAGGTGCTGCGCCTCACCGGCATCCGGCTGGAGGAGTTGCTCGAGCTGACTCACCTGAGTGTCCGCGAGTACCGGATGCCGGACGGTGAGCGCGTCCTGCTCCTGCAGATCGCCCCCTCGAAGCTGGATCAGGAGCGCGTGCTGCCGATCTGCCCGGAACTCGCCCACGTCCTCGCCGCGATCGTCGCCCGCGTGCGAGGCCCCCTCCCATGCGTGCCCATGCTCGCGCGCTACGACCCTCACGAGCGCGTGATGAGCGCGCCGCTGCCCTACCTGTTTCAGCGCAGGCGCGGGGGGCACCGTGCCCTTATCAGCGGCAACGGCGCCAAGGACATCCTGATCCGCGCCGCGGCCCTGGCAGGCTTGCGGGACGTGGACGATCAGCCGCTGCGCTTCACCCCGCACGATTTCCGACGGCTGTTTGCGACCGACGCCGTCAATGGCGGCCTCCCGATCCACATCGCAGCGAAGCTCTTGGGTCACCTCGACCTGAACACCACGCGCGGCTACGTGGCCATCTACCCCGAGCAGGTGGTCCGCCACTATCAAGCGCATCTCGCCCGCCGCCGGGCGGCCCGTCCTCCTGAGGAGTACCGCGCGCCCACGGAGGACGAGTGGGCCGAGTTCGCGAAGCACTTCCGGCGCCGGCGGATGGCCCTGGGCGACTGCTACCGCCCCTACGGCACCGCCTGCCCGCACGAGCATGCCTGCGTCCGGTGCCCGATGCTCCGGATGGACCCCGCGCAGCTACCTCGGCTGCTCCAGATCGAGCAGAACACCCTCGAGCTGCTGACGGAAGCACGAGAGTGCGGCTGGGACGGCGAGAGGGCAGGCCTGGAGGAGACACTGGTGCACATCGCTGAGAAGAAGGCCCAGGTGGAGCGCATTCGCGCCCTGCCGGACCGAACCGTCAGCGGCGATACGTCATCCGCGGAGAGGGACACGGCGGAGCCGATGGAGGTCATCGGAGCAACGCATGTGTAACCGAGGGCACTTGACTTCGGGAGTCCAGATAAGGCGGCTCCTGGCCTATGTCTGGGTCGGCGACACGATGGTCAACGCGGAGTTGGTCCGCCTGGGGTACGCGCAGGTCATGATGATCCCGCCGAACGTCCGGCACCAGCACCTCTTCCTGAAGCTCCAGCGGGAGGCGAGGGAGGCGGGGTGAGGGCTGTGGGGCGACCGGTGAACGATCCTGTGCTCCGCAAGGTGGCGCTTGTCACTGGCGCCTCCCGCGGCATCGGCCGCGCCATCGCGCTCGAGCTTGCTGCGGCCGGCTTCGCCGTTGGCGTGAACTACCTGAGCCGGGCCGAGGACGCCCGGGCCGTGGTGGCGGCCATTGAGAGTGCGGGGGGCACGGCCGTGACCCACCAGGCCGACGTGAGTGCCGGGGCGGCCGTGGAGGCGATGTTCCGCGCCATGGACGAGCGCTTCGGCCGCCTGGACGCCCTGGTCAACAACGCCGGAGTCGGCACCCGGATTGCGTCCGTCACCGCTATCGATGACGAGGCCTGGCGCAGGACCTTGGCGGTGAACCTCGACGGCGCCTTCTTCTGCCTCCGGGCGGCAATCCCGCGCCTGAAGGCCGCAGGCCGCGGACGGGTGGTGAACGTCTCCTCCGGCGCCGCCCTCACGGGTGGCACGATCGGGGCCCACTACGCGGCGAGCAAGGCGGGGCTCTTGGCACTGACCGCCAGGGCCGCACGGGAGCTGGCGGCCGACCGGATCGCCGTCAATGCGGTGCTACCCTCGGTGATCGAAACTGACATGCTGCATGAGATCGCGACGGGCGCTGAGGCTCGAGAGCGGCTCCGGACGGTGTTCCCGATCGGGCGCTTCGGTCGGCCGCAGGAAGTCGCCCAGGTCGTGCGGTTTCTCTGCGCGGAGGCGCCGGACTATCTCACGGGCGAGTTCATCAGCCTCCGGGGCGGTCGGCTGTGAAGGTGCCGCGGTCGAGACCGCTGCCTCCCCCGAGGGTTGGACGGTTACATTCGGTTCGCGCTTCGTCATCCTCACAGGAGGACCACACGACCGTCGCTGATGCCAGCCGGACAGAACGCGCAGTCGGCCTCTTCTCCGACCTTGAGCATTTGGTCCAGCCCCACCGCCCGTGTGGGGAACTAACCTACGATGCGAGCGAGCCCACGCCCCGAGGGTACTGGCTGTGTCTCGACTGCTCGTGTGGCGCGGTCTTCGACCACGACCGGAAGCGGGGGGGGTTGTCACTGCCACTCCTTCACCTCCAAGGCCGACATGCTCAAGCAGCCCCGTCCCCAGATCCGCGCCGGCAACATCAACGGGGGTCCGATCTTGGTCCGGGGACGGCCCCTGACTGACTACGTGCCGCTCGACGAGGTCGCTCGATGGCTGCGGAAGGCCAAGTGACCCAATTCCCCTGGTCCTGG
>JBHIAB010000227.1:0-5087 GCA_046758385.1 Methylomirabilia bacterium
CGGTGAAAGCCTTGCCGGAGCCGGTGGAGGTGTTTGAGCTGATCGGGGCTGCGCCCACCCGCACCCGCATGCAGGCCGCCGCGGCGCACGGGCTCACGCAGTTCGTCGGGCGCCAGACCGAACTGGAAGCCCTCCGCCAGGCCCTGGAGAAGGCCCGGGCCAAGCTGACGACCATGGGCAGACCATCAGGGGAGGCGAACAGAATGCGGATGGGCCCGGCGTTGTGCTTGTCGACCCTTATGGCCGCCGGGGCTGATCGAGAACTTTCCGTACTTCAAGGAAAGTAGCAGCCCCAACGGCTTCGACGCGTTCGAGAACTCGGAAGATGCGGTAGGTGATATAGCCTAACCCTAACGCCAACCCCGCGACTTCGAACCCCACTAGGGCCAGCATTGCGGCTAGGAACCCATGCTCGGTCATTTCGGAGTCTCCACCGTTAGACTAGCATGAGCTCTCGGGTCGTCGCGGTGTGTTGATCGCTGCCGACGGGACCGTGAGGAAGGGCCGGCGATGACGTCTACCTCCACGAGCAACGGTGGCATCGATTCCGGCCATGGCCACCGAGAAAACCCAGACCAGTATGGCCGGGATTGTCCGGTGCTCCCCGTCGGGGGTCAAGGTCCAGAATGTGATACAGTGGGCGTCGCTCGATACCTTCGCCGCCCTGACTTGCTTGAGGCCCCAGTGTGAAGTGTCCCCGGTGTGAGGCCGAGAACCGCGAAGGGCGCCGCTTCTGCGCGAAGTGCGGGGCCTCGTTGACCCTGGCCTGTCCCTCCTGCGGGTTCTCGAACGAGCCGGGCGAGAAGTTATGCGGCGGCTGCGGCCAGGCGCTCGCGGTTACGGCTGCCCCTGCTGCACCAGCACAGTTCGCCTCGCCTCAGTCCTACACTCCCAAACACCTCGCCGAGAAGATCCTCACCTCCAAGAGCGCGCTGGAGGGCGAGCGCAAGCAGGTCACGGTGCTGTTCGCCGACCTGAAGGGGTCTATGGAGCTCTTGGCCGACCGTGACCCCGAGGAGGCGCGGAAGCTCCTCGATCCTGTGCTGGAACGGATGATGGAGGCCGTCCACCGCTACGAGGGCACCGTGAACCAGGTGATGGGTGACGGGATCATGGCGCTGTTCGGGGCGCCGCTGGCCCATGAGGACCATGCGGTGCGGGCCTGCTATGCCGCGCTCAGGATGCAGGAATCGGTGAAACGCTATGCAGAGGAGGTCCAGCGGAGTGAGGGCGTTCCCATTCAGATCCGGGTCGGTATGAACTCGGGTGAGGTGGTCGTGCGGTCCATCGGGAGCGACCTCCACATGGACTACACCGCGGTCGGGCAGACCACACACCTGGCTGCGCGCATGGAGCAGATGGCGATGCCGGGCTCGATGCTGCTCACCGCCGAGGCCCTGCGGCTGGCCGAAGGCTTTGTGCAGGTCAAGCCGCTCGGTCCGGTGCGGGTGAAGGGGCTGGAAACCCCGATTGAGGTCTACGAGATCAGCGGGGCCGGCCCGGTGCGCAGACGCCTGGAGGCTGCGGCGGCCCGGGGCTCACCCGCTTCGTCGGGCGGCAGAGCGAACTGGAGGCACTCCGTCAGGCCCTAGAGCAGGCCCGCGCCGGTCACGGCCAGGTTGTGGCCCTCGTGGGGGAGCCTGGTGTGGGCAAGTCGCGCCTCTTCTGGGAGTTCACCCATTCCCACCGGACCCACAGCTGGCTCATCCTGGAAAGCAGCTCGGTCTCCTACGGCAAGGCCACCGCCTACCTCCCCGCCATCGATCTCCTCAAGGCCTACTTCGCGATCGAGGACCGTGACGATGAGCGGAAGATCCGGGAGAAGGTTGGCGGCAAGCTCCTGGCCTTAGATGAAGCGCTGATGCCCACGCTGCCCGTGTTTCTCGCGCTGGTGGAGGTGGCGGTCGAGGACCCCCACTGGCAGGCCCTCGATCCCCCGCAACGCCGCCAACGGACGCTGGATGCCGTCAAGCGCCTGCTGCTGCGGGAGAGCCAGGTCCAGCCCCTCTTAGTGGTCTTCGAGGACCTCCACTGGATCGATTCCGAGACCCAGGCCTTCCTCGACAGCTTGATCGAAAGCCTCCCGACGGCCCGGCTCCTGCTCCTGGTCAATTACCGCCCCGAGTACCAGCATAGCTGGGGGAGCAAGACCTACTACAGCCAGCTTCGCCTCGACCCGCTCCCGTCCGAGAGCTGCGAGGAGCTCCTCGAGGCCCTGCTAGGAGGCGACGCCGGCATCCAGTCGCTCAAGCAGCTCTTGATTGACCGGACCGAGGGGAATCCCTTCTTCCTGGAGGAGAGCGTGAGGACGCTGGTCGAGACCCAGGTCCTGCTCGGGGAGCGCGGGGCCTATCGGCTGGCGAAGGCCCTCCTGGGCATTCAGGTGCCGGCCACGGTGCAGGCGGTGCTGGCAGCCCGCATCGACCGGCTCCCTGCCGAGGACAAGCGCCTCCTGCAGTCCGCCTCCGTCATCGGCAAGGATGTGGCCTTCACCCTGCTCCAGGCGATTGCCGACATGCCCGAGGAGGAGCTCCGCCGCGGCCTCACCCATCTCCAGGCTGCGGAGTTCCTCTACGAGACACATCTCTTCCCCGATCTCGAACACACCTTCAAGCACGCCCTGACCCACGAGGTGGCCTACGCGAGCCTCCTCCAAGAGCGAAGAAAGGCCATGCACGCCAAGGTCGTCGCTGCCATCGAGAGGCTCGCCGGGGATCGCTGGGCGGAGCAGGCCGAAGCCCTCGCCCGTCATGCTCTCCGGGGCGAGATCTGGGACAAGGCCGTGGACTCCCTCCGCGAGGCCGGGGCGAAGGCGTACGCCAGGGGCGCGGTGCAGGACAGCCTGGGCCGTTACGAGCAGGCGCTGGAGGTCCTTCCCCGGCTGCCGACCACTTCGGAGAATCTTCGGCGGGCGATTGATGTGCGCCTAGCCCTCAACCTACCACTCTTTGCGCTCGGCCAGATGCCCCGGCTCATCGAACTCCTCCACGAAGCCGAACCGCTCGCCCGTCAGCTCAACGATCAGCCCCGTCTCGGACGCATTTCCGTCGTGATGAGCGGTTGCTCGCTGGTCAACGTCAAATACCCCGACGCAATCAGGTACGCTCAGCAGGCCCTGAGCATCGCGACGATCATCAACGCTTCCGAGTTGCGCATCAGGCCACCTACGTCTTGGGGTTGAGCCATCTTGCCCTCGGGGAATATCGCGCGGCCATTGACCTGTTCACGCGCGTCGTCGAGGGACCTGATGCCGACCTGGCAAAACGTCTCGTCGGGGCCTTTGGTCCACCCTACGTCACATGCTCCAGCTGGCTTGCCTCGTGCGGAACTTGCAGCGGCGTTCGGCGAACGGGGGCTTGAGGCCGGAGCGCTTCACGTCCTGGGAGCGATCTCGACGGCAGGGGATCCTGCCGACGTCGAAGTTACTTCCAGTTCCTACGAGCGCGCGCTAACGCTCGCCGACGAACTCGGCATGCGCCCGCTGCTGGCCCGCTGCCACCTCGGCCTCGGCAAGCTGTACCGGCGAACAGGGGACCGGTCGAAGGCTCAGGAGCACCTGACCACGGCCACCGCGCTCTTCCGCGAGATGGACATGCGGTTCTGGCTGGAGCAGGCGGACAGGGAGCTGAAGGCGTTGGGCTGAGGAGCTCTCCACCGCCAAGAATTAACGAGCCACTGCGCGGGCTGGGTGCCTGCCAAGACCGGCCGAGCCATCGTGGAGAAGCTGCTGACCGTCGGTAACGTGACGCTTCCGGGTCAGGAATGTGTCGCCAGTCCGATCGGGAGGGCTTGCTCCAAAAGGGCTAGCACGTCGTCTGCCAGGCGCACACGGCCGAAGGGGCCCTGGAATGAGAGCAGGGTGGCCTCGTGGATTTCCGGGGAGTAGGCGGCACACGCATCATCCACCAGCATCACCTGATACCCCAGATCGGCGGCGTCGCGCGCCGTGGTCTCGACACAGACGTTGGTCACCACACCACCGATCACCAGCGTGGTGATGCCCAGGTTGCGAAGGGTGTGGTCCAGGCCGGTCGAGTTGAAGGTGCCATAGGTGGTCTTGTTGACCACCAGCTCATCGGGACGGGGCGCGAGTGCCGGCACGATGCGTGCCCACGCATCGACGCGCGGGGGGATATAGGCTGCTCCTACCTGCTCGTGCGTGGCAGCGTTACGCTGCTGGAGAATGGGCATCAGATCGCGCCCATCGGAAAGCTCGGAGGCAATCGTGGTGTATATCAGCCGGAGGCCATGCGCGCGAAAGAACTCCAGCAGGCGTTGCAGGGTGGGCTCGACGACCCTGCGCCCGCGCTCCTGAAAAGAGGCCAGCACACCGGGCACCTGCGCCTCACAGGCGCGTGAAAGAGGTGAATCCGGGTTGAGAAAATACTCCTGCATATCAATGATGACCAAGGCCGTGCACCGGGGATCAACCTGCACGGGCGCCGCATTCCGCAAACGTTGCAGCTCGGTATACTTTTCATGGGCCAGACTCATGGCGTTCCTCCTCCGGATGCGCTCTGCTTCCGGGGCGTGATCAGCTCGATCCGCACGTCATCAGGCGCCCGGAGAAACGCGATGCGCGGCCCGTCCGGCACCTCGATTGGCCCGTCGAGCAGCGTCGCGCCGAGTCCTTCGAGGCGCTTGATGAACCGATCGCCGAAGACCCGCACCTCGTCGCTGAGAACTTTGAAGCCGAGGGCCGTCACGTACCACTCGGCCGTCTTCCGCGGGTCCGGCGCTTTGAGGTGGATGTGATTGATCCGGTATGCCATGAGCTTCCTCTATCATAATTACGGTGACGCAGTTTGATCGGCACAACATTGAGACTCTTCGCTTCGTTCAGCGTGACAAGCGTCGTCATCTCCTATGAGCAGCTTACGGCGTAGTGTTTATGAAAACATGCAGTTAGCTGGTGCGGTTCCAACTTGTTGCGCCGGCTGTTACGTGCTTGCGTCTACGACAACCATCGCGACTGTGCGCAGTGCGAAAGTCGTCACAAACAGTTGGAACGGCACTAAATAGCGCCCCATGATTGGAGTGATCTCGGGACAAAGATGCCAACACGCCGCCCCATGGCAACGCCGGGC
>JBHIAB010000228.1:0-5072 GCA_046758385.1 Methylomirabilia bacterium
AGGATGCCTCACGCCGGCCACTACTTCAGGCCGGCGGTCGAGGTCGTGGGCGATCTGGGACTCATCCTGGAGGAGCTGGCGCCGAGGCTTCGCCGGAAGAGCCGCGCCGACTGGGACATGGCCCTCGTGGACCGGCTCAAGCGTGAGCGGCGGGCCTGCCTCGCGGTCTCCACTGCCGGCCTGGCGCCCCAGCGTGTCGTGGAGATCGCGCGCGAGCTGGCGCCGGGCGGCACTGTGGCTACCGTGGACGCGGGTGCCCACATGTTCCCAGCCACGACCTTCTGGGAGTCGGAGGAGCCGGGAACCTTCCTGATCTCCAACGGGCTGTCCAGCATGGGCTTCGCGCTGCCGGCGGCCATCGCCGCTCAGCTCGCCTATCCCAGTCGCCGAGTCGTCTGCCTCGCCGGCGACGGCGGCCTCCTGATGGTTGCCGCCGAGCTCGAGACGGCGGTTCGCCTCCGGCTTCCGATCGTGATCGTGGTCTTCAACGACCGGGCGCTCTCGCTGATCCAGGTGAAGCAGGAGCAGAAGGGGTATGGCAGCAGCGAGATGAGCTACACGGGCCCCGACTTTGCTCCCCTGGCCCGGAGCTTCGGGATGCCGGCCTTCGAGGCGGAGACCGAAGAGGAGTTCCGGAGCGCCATGAGCCAGGCCCTCGCTGCCGGCGCCCCCGCGCTCGTGGATGCCCGGATCGACGCCTCGGGTTACCGACAGATCCTCGAAACCATCCGCGGCGCGCCCCGCGCTTGAGGAAGGAACGGCTATGGAGTGCTCGGCCTATCAGACGATCGAGGTCAAGCACGACGGTAGGGTGGCGGTGGTCACGCTGAACCGGTCGGAGAAGCTCAACGCCGTCGCCTTCGTCGAGAAGCGGCCGCCCAGGTTTCAAGGCCGATGAAGAGATCGACGGTTCGCCGAACGCTCGCCTTCCTGTTCGTGCTCATCCTGTCCGCATCGGGGGCGGCGCGGGCCCAAGCGCCGCTCTTGGTGGAGCCTGCCTGGCTCGAGGCCCGGCTTGAGGATCCGAAGATTCGCGTCGTGGACATGTCTCGGCCCGAGACCTACCGCTCCGCCCACATTCCCGGAGCCTTGCACCTGAATATCCGGGAGCTGATGCCTCCGGTCCCCACCGGAGGATCCCGAGCCCTCGAGGCGGCCGAGGCCGCCGAGCTCTTCGGCCGGCTCGGGATCGCCAACGACAGCCACGTCGTGATCTACGATGACGCGGGGGGTCTGCACGCCGGGCGCCTTTTCTTCACCCTCGAGCTCTTCGGCCATCAAGCCGTCTCTGTCGTGAACGGCGGCCTCCAGGCCTGGCTTCGAGCTGAGCTCCCCCTCGTCCAGGAGATTGCGACGGTCACTCCAGCCACGTATCGGCCTGCCCCGACGCCCGACCGCCTGGCGAGCGCCGAGTGGATCCTCGCCGGCCTGGAGGACCCTGACGTGGTGCTGGTGGACGCGCGATCTTCCGCCGAGTATGACGGAAAGCTGCCCCTTGCCCGACGGGGAGGCCACATCCCCGGAGCCGTGAACATCGAGTGGCTCGAGAACCTTCAAGCTGACGGGACCTTCAAGCCCCTCGAGCAGCTCCGCGCGATGTACGAAGCACGTGGGGTGACGCCGGACAAGACCGTGGTCCCGTACTGCCAGACCTTCCACCGGGCCGCTCACACCTATTTCGTGCTCCGGTTTCTCGGATACCCGCGTGTGGCGGGCTACGACCGCTCCTGGGCCGAGTGGGGGAACCGGGCCGGTCTTCCGGTGGCCAAGTAGTCGGCGTCCACGGCGCGGGGTATAATGGGCCCGAGGCGCTTCCGCGGAGGAGGGGAGCATGGCCATTCTTTCCGACAAGGACATCGCGACGGTCCGGAAGGAGTTCGAGAAGCTCACGAACCCCGTGACGCTCACCGTGTTTTCGCAGGAGCTGGGATCGGAGAGCTGCCGACAGACCGAGTGGTTGGCCACGGAGCTGGCGGAGTGCTCGGAGAAAGTGTCGGCAAAGATCTTGAACTTGGTCCTGGACCGCGAGCAGGCCGAGGCCTACGGTGTTGACCGTGTTCCCGCGATCGTGGTGGAAGGAGAGCGTGATTTCGGGATCCGCTTTTTTGGCCTGCCGGCGGGCTACGAGTTCACCAACCTGATCGACTCGATCGTCGTGGCCTCGACGGGTGAGCCTGCCCTCACCGCGGAGACCAAGAACATCCTCGCCGGCCTCGACAAGTCGGTTCATATCATGGTCTTCACCACCCCGACCTGACCGCACTGCCCCCGGGCCGTGCGCCTGGCCCAGCACATGGCGGTGGCTTCTCCCCAGGTCCGCACCGATTGCATCGAAGCCACCGAGTTCCCCACCCTCTCCCGTCAGTACGCGGTGATGGCGGTGCCCAAGATCATCATCAACGACCGGGTTCAGTTCGAGGGGGCGCTCCCCGAGCGTCAGTTCGTCGATGCCGTGCTGAGAGCTGCGAACGGAGGGGGAGCCGCGACGTGACGTGGACCGAGCTCCTCACAAGTGGCGGGATTGTTGTTGGCTTCCTGGTCCTGTGGCACTGGGTCTTGCCGCGCTTGGGCCTGCCCACCTGACGCAACCGCGCTGGCTGCTCCCGTGAGGAGCGATTGGGCAAGTGAGCGAGGCGCCCGATCTCATCTTTGCGTACGGCACGCTGATGCAGGGTCTTCCACTCCACCATGTGATCGCGGATCAGACCGAGCTCATTGAGGCAGGTGCCGTGAGCGGGTTGCTCCTGGACCTGGGCGAATTTCCCGCCGCCGTCCCGGATCAGGGCCGGACCATCCACGGCGAGGTCTATCGCCTCCGCTCGAGAGACCTTCTCGACGTCCTTGATCGCGAGGAGGGATACGACCCCCGAGCCGAGGACCGGAGCCTTTACCTCCGTCGGCCCATCACGGTCTGCCTGCGCGATGGCCAGCAGGTGACCGCGTGGATCTACTGGTATCGTGGCGACTCCCACCGTGCTGCTCCTATCCCCAGCGGTGACTACCGCCGACATCTGACGGACCAGGCGCTTCACCGGTAGCGATCCCCTTTCACCTCCAGGAGGCTCTCAATGGCGACGCTGAGCCCTGCTGACCTCGTCAAAACTGACCAGGAGCATCTGATTCACTCGCTCCATCACCCCATGGATCATGCCGAGCCCCTGATCTACGTCAAGGGGCGGGGGGCGATGATCACCGACGTCCAGGGCCGTGAGTACCTCGATGGCCTCTCCGGCCTCTGGAATGTCAACGTCGGCCACGGCCGAGAAGAGCTGGCCGAGGCGGCGGCGGCACAGATGAAGGAGCTGGCCTACTACTCCGCCTATGTGGGCTCCTCCAACATCCCGGCCATTCGGCTGGCAGACCGGCTGATCCGCATTGCTTACAAGAACATGCAAGCCATCTTCTTCACCTGTGGCGGGGCCGAGTCCAACGAGTCGGCGTTCAAGACCGCCCGCTTCTACTGGAAAGCCAAGGGCAAGCCTGACAAGATCAAGGTGATCGCGCGGCGCGAGGCGTATCACGGGGTCACCCTTCAGGCCATGAGCGCCACGGGCATGTCGCTCTACTGGAAGATGTTCGAGCCGCGGGTGCCAGGGTTCGTCCACATCCAGCCGCCTTACGCTTATCGGTTTCAAGGCGCCAAGCCTGGGGAGAGCGTCGGGCAGGCGGCGGCGCGGGAGCTGGAGGAGACGATCCTCCGCGAGGGGCCGGACACGGTGGCGGCCTTCATCGCTGAGCCCATCATCGGCGGCGGCGGCGTCATCCCTCCGCCTGATGACTACTTCCCGCGGGTGCGCGAGATTTGCACCAAACACCAGGTCCTCTTCATCGCCGACGAGGTAATCACGGGCTTCTGCCGCACCGGCCACTGGTTCTCGCTGACCCACTGGGGTGTGGAGCCGGACATCGTCTCCTTCGCCAAAGGGGTCACCTCGGGGTACCTGCCCCTCGGCGGCATCATGGTGAGCCGTGACATCAAGGAAGCCATGGATTCGGTGCCGCCCGACCAGCGCTGGATGCACGCCTACACCTACTCCGGCCACCCCACCTGCTGCGCGGTCGGGCTCAAGAACGTGGAGATCATGGAGCGGGAGCGCCTGTGGGAGAACGCCGCGCGGATGGGGGGCCGGCTCTACGAAGGGCTCAAGCAAACCTTCGGGGATCACCCGCACGTGGGCGACATCCGGGGCGGCAAAGGGCTCCTGGCCGCGATCGAGTTGGTGCAGGACAAGGCCACCAAGGCCTCGTTCCCGGCGGAGCAGAAAGTGGGCGCACGCGTCCGTCAGGAGATGATCAAGCGAGGCGTGGTGACCCGGGTCCGTGGCGATTCTGTCTTCTTCGCCCCCGCGCTGGTGGTTGCCGAGGCCCAGGTGGACCGGCTGATCAGCGTCACCCGGGATGCAGTGAAGGCTGTCCTAGGGAAGTAGCGGCGTCGTTGCCGTAGCTCCCGATGGCCCGGGTGGGCTTGTTCGCGTTGCGCTACACTGTGCAGTAGCCATGGCAAAGTCGCTCACCCTGGAGCAGGTCCTCTCCCGTCTGGCGAGGGAGGGGGAACTCTACGAGAAGCTCCCCGAGGGGCGTCTCCGCTGCTACGCCTGCGGTCACCGGTGCCTGATCCCGTCCGGCCAGAAGGGGATCTGCAAGGTCCGCTGGAACGAGGACGGCCGGCTCATGGTCCCCGCCGGATACGTGGCGAGCCTTCAGCTCGACCCCATCGAGAAGAAGCCCTTCTTCCACGCCTACCCCGGAGCGCGCGCGCTCTCCTTCGGCATGCTCGGATGCGATTACCATTGCTCTTTTTGTCAGAACTGGGTGAGCTCGCAGGCGCTGCGCGATCCGGTGGCGGGCTCGCCGCCCCAGGTCGTGACGCCCCAGCAGATCGTCGATTCGGCTCTCCAGCATCGCGCGCGGGTCCTCACCTCGACGTACAACGAGCCACTGATCACCAGCGAATGGGCGATCGAAGTCTTCAAGGAAGGCCGAGAGCGCGGGCTCACCGGCTCGTACGTGAGCAACGGAAACGCCACGCCCGAGGTGCTGGACTACATCCGCCCGTGGGTCGACCTCTACAA
>JBHIAB010000229.1:0-5041 GCA_046758385.1 Methylomirabilia bacterium
CCCAGAATTCCTCCATGGATAGCCAGCCCTCCCTCCCACACCGCGATGATCTTCAGCGGAGCCTGGCTGTAGTACGCCCAGTTGAAGACCACGTAGTACAGGCGCGCTCCGATGAGTCCGCCCAACAGGGCCAGCTCCGCAGTCTTGAGGAGCGCATCGGCGTCTGTGCCTCGTCGGCGGGCCTCCCGGTAGGCGAGCCAGAGCCCGAGGGCCATCGCCGTCGCCATCAGAATCCCGTACCACCGGACGGTGAACGGCCCGAGGGAGAAGGCAATGGCGCCCGGGGAAGCGAACATCACGGCGTGGAGCGCTCAGGGGAGGATCCGAGCTGGAGCCGCTTCACAGGACCCTTATACGATTCGGGGCGCGTCACTGTCAACGAAAACGGCAAGTTGCTCGCGTCCCAATGCGAAGTGTCCGGTCAAGTTTGTCGCCGTGACTGTCTGCTGATCCCAACCACAAACCGTAAGCGCCCTTGGCGTGGTGGTCCGGTTATCGGGACCGGAATCGCCGGGTGGCCGCCCCGCGAGAAATCAGGTACGCTGTGTGAGGGGAGATCATGACAGAGCAACGGATCGCGTTGCCCCCGAAGGCTCAATCAATTCGCTGAGGTTGTACACTGTGGAGTCGCCCCCGCCGTCATCGCCGGGGTCGAACTAGGACCTAAGCCGGCAATTTCTATGCCAAATCTGTTGACACCCCTCTTGGGCCTTCGGTATAGTGGAATTTAGCGGTATAAAAGGAAAAAGGAGCTTTCCGTGCTTGGAGATCTGGCTCTGACATCGGGCGTGGTGGACCTGGTTCTCAACGCGGGTCCGGTAGCCAAGTTCGTCCTGTTTGTGCTCGGAGTTTTCTCGGTAGTCTGCTGGGCCCTGATCGTCGAGAAGTGGCTGCAGTTCCGGCGGGTCAAGCGGAACACGCTGAGCTTCCTTCGCGCATTTCGCGAAGGTCGCCGCGTGTCAATGGTGTACGGAGCCGCCAAGAAGAACCGCGAAAGCCCGTTGGCCCAGGTCTACATGGCCGCCTACCACGAAGTCGCCGGCGGCGCCCCGGTGGCCGAGATGGTGGATCGCCTCTTCGAGGACCCGGATGACGGAGTGGGCCCCGAGCGCGCCGAGGCGGCGAGCCGGGCCATGCGCCGGTCAGCCTCTTCCGAGATCGGCAAGATGGAACGGTACCTGCCGTTTCTGGCCACCACCGCCAGCACCGCACCCTTCATCGGCCTCTTCGGCACGGTGTGGGGAGTCATGAACTCGTTCCGTGGGATCGGTGCGCAAGGGTCTGCCTCTCTCGCGGTCGTGGCACCCGGAATCTCCGAGGCGCTCATTGCCACCGCGGCAGGTCTCGGGGCCGCCATCCCAGCCGTCGTCGCCTACAACTTCTTCGTGAACCGCGTGAAGTACTGGGCCAACGAAATGGACGGGTTCAGCCTGGATCTCGAGAACCTCCTGATCCGACGGCCCACCGCCAAGAGCTCACGAGTGGGCTAACCATGACCTTCAAGCAGGATTCTCTCCGGGGTGGGGCGGGCAAGCGCATTGGCGCATCGCTCTCGGAGATCAACATCATCCCGCTTGTGGATGTAGTGCTCGTCCTCTTGCTGGTCTTCATGCTCACCGCCCCCATGATGTACCGCGGCATCGACGTCAACCTTCCCAAGACCAGCTCGAAGCCAACGGCGGTGGAGGAGCGAATGGTCCTCACCGTCACCAAGGGCCGGGTCGTCTACCTCAACGACAAGCCGATCCCCCGCGCGGGACTCGTCGCCAGGCTCCGGGCCATCTTCAAGGACCGGAGCGACAAGACCCTCTACCTCAAGGCTGACGAGGCACTCTCCTACGGCTTTGTCGTCGAGACGATGGATAGCGTCCGCCGCGCTGGAATCGAGAGGGTCGGAATGGTCACCGAACCGTCCGCCCGAGGGCGCTGAGCATCTCCACTGCCGTCTGGAAATCTCCGATGACTCCCAGGATGCGCCGGTCGGGGCTGGCGCTTCGCAGGCAGCCTTTCCCGACGATGAGCCTCACGCTGTCCGCCCTCGGCCACACGCTGGTCCTGGTCGGAGTGTGGGCGCTGGCGGGACTCCTGCCTCTGTCTTCAAAAGTCTACGTGGTGAATTTGGTTCCTTCGGTCTCCGCCAAGGGAAGCCCCCACGTACTCCCCGCTCCCGTGAGGAGGCGAGAGCCGGCACGACGACAGGCCCGTAAGGAGCGGCCCGCCGCTCAGGCTAAAGAGCCCGCGACGAAGGAGCCGTCGGTGCCCGAGGAAAAATCAGCAGCGCCGCCGAAGGAACGGGCGCCGGTGCCGACGGAGCTGCCCGTGGCGATGGCAAAAGCCAAGCCCCCAGCCCAGGAGCCGGCGCCCCCGACACCGAAGGTCCAACCCGCGCCGACGGAGCTGCCCGTGGCGATGGCAAAAGCCAAGCCCCCAGCCCAGGAGCCGGCGCCCCCGACACCGAAGGTCCAACCGGCGCCAAAAGAGCAACCGCCGCCCGCGACGAAGCCCCAGGCGGATCTCACGAAACTCGCGGCGCCGCCCAAGTTGCCCGATTTCTCCCGCCCCGAGCTACGGCTGCCTAAGCGACCGCTAGCGCTCCTCAAGCCGGGAGAGAAGGAGCCTCCTCCGATTCCCCCGTCGAAACTGAAGCATTCCTTGCCCCCATCGACCTCGCGCCCCATCATCTCGGAGTTGCCGCGTCCGACTCCCCAGCCCGTGCCAAGGGCGCCGTCAGTGCCTGCGGAACAATTCAAGCGAGCACCCGTGGCCAAAGAGCTCCCGGCTCCGCCAAAGTCCGAGTTGGCGCGCTCCAAGCCCCAGCTCCAGGGCCGGCCTCTGGCCTTGCCGCGCCCCGGAAAAAAGGAGGAGGCCCCGCTGGTGCCGCTCGAAGTGCGCCGCCCCGTGGCGCTCCAAGCCGAGCCGCGCCCAGCCCCGGCCCCCGCCGGGCCGCCGAAGCTGGCTGCGGCGGTCGAGGAAGCTCGATCCGCTCGGCCGGACCCACCACCGAGCGGCTCTCTGGATGGAACCGCTGCGCTGTCCATGGACGCGTCCGACTTCCCTTACACGTGGTACCTCCGTCAGATCTTGAAAAAGGTGGAGGACACCTGGACGCGCCAGGCGAAGCTCACCAGTCCTGAGGAGAAGCCGCTCATCTACGTCGAGATCCGTCGCAACGGGTCCATCGCAGCCCCGAAGATTAGGAAGAGCTCGGGCGACACCTTCTATGACCGGTCTGCCCTCCGGGCAATCAGGGACGCCAGTCCGTTTCCGCCGCTCCCCGAGGAGTGGCCCAAGTCCTCGCTCCGGGTCCTGTTCCGCTTCGACCTCCGGCTAAAAGGGTAGCTTTGCGCAGCGCTCGCCACTTCATCCTTCTGCCAGTGACGCTTGCCCTCGTCACCCTCCTCACGCCCGGACCCTCGCACGCTCAAGGTGTCGACGTCTTCCTGAACGTGATCGCGGGGGGCGCCAAGAAGCTCAACGTCGTCATCCCCGAGTTCACCGTGGTGGCCGGAACGGACAGCGAGGAGCTTTCCACGGAATTCCCCCAGGTGATCCGGGCAGATCTCAAGTTCTCCGGGCTCTTCAGCGTGGTGGCAGGGACCGCCCCGCTGCCCGCCGACGACCCCGAAAAGCTCAAGGAGACCTGGGCGGAGTTCCGGGCTGCGGGCGCTCACGCGGGGCTGCACGGACTCTTGCTACTGGGACGGGAGCAGGTGGAAGCGGAGATGCGTCTGTACGATCTGACCAGCGCCGACTTCCAGCGCATCGCCGCCAAGAAGTTCACCTTGGACCGGAGCCAAGCTCGCCGGCTCGCTCACAAGATCTCCGACGAGGTGGTGTATCAGTTCACCGGTGAGCCCGGGATTGCCGACACCAAGATCGCCGCCGTCGGAACAGGCTCGGGGACCAAAGAGCTCTACGTCATGGACTACGACGGGTTTGGCCTTACGCGACTCACCATGACAGACTCCATCAATCTCTCTCCGAGCTGGAGCCCTGATGCCCGCTCGGTGGCCTTCACCTCGTTCATGTGGGGATACCCTTACCTCTTCCGCCTGTTCGCCTTCGAACGCCGGCCCGTCCAGCTGCTGGCAGGGTTCGCCGGACTCAACTCCAGTCCTGCCTGGAGCCCGGACGGGAAGTTCGTGGCCACCACGCTCACGAAGGACGGTAACCCCGACATCTACACGCTCAACGTGGCCACCGGAACGCTCGGCCGTCTCACCAGACACTGGGGAATCGACACCGATCCCTCTTGGTCTCCCACAGGGCGCGAGCTGGCCTTCGCCTCAGAGCGGGCAGGAGCGGCCCAAATCTTTATCATGGACGCTGAAGGCACCAACGTGAGGAGACTGACACGCGCGGGTGGCTTCAACACCCAGCCCCGCTGGTCGCCCAAGGGGGACGTGATCGTGTATACCTCCCGCCAGGGGGGGACCCACGACCTGTGGGCCATCAATGTGGACGGCTCAAACCTCAGGCGGTTGACTTTCGGGGTGGGCTCCAACGAGAGCGCTGCCTGGGCCCCCAACGGCCGCCACCTGGTATTTCAATCGAACCGGCTCGGAACCTGGCAACTCTTCACCGTGCTGGCCGACGGGTCCAACCAGCGGCGACTCACGCGAAAGGCCGGGGAATTCACAAGTCCTTCTTGGTCAGCCCGTTTTCCGTGATAGGATGCACTAGGCACCGAACTTATTTGTCAGGCTAATTCGAAAGGGGGAGGATCGACGGTCATGGCGAAAAGAAGGGTCATACTCCTGACGTTCCCGCTACTCATACTGGCTCTCTTCCTCGCCGGGTGCCCGAAGCGGCCGGCGACGACCGCGGCCAAGGCTCCCGCGCCGTCCGCTCCGGGGGCCCCGGGTGCTCCCGAAGCCGGTGCGATCCCCGGAGCCAAAGCCGAAGTCGAGGCGGGCGCCGCCGCCGAAGAGGCTGCCCGACGCGCCGTCGAAGAGGCCGCCGAAGAGGCTGAGAAGGCGCGGGCCGCCGAAGAAGCCGCCCCACACGTCGCCGCGGCCGAGAAAGCTCGCGCCGCCGAAGA
>JBHIAB010000230.1:0-5007 GCA_046758385.1 Methylomirabilia bacterium
CGCTCGAAGATGGTGGCCAAGCCCTGGCCCCCGCCCACGCACATCGTGACCATGCCGTAGCGGACCTGACGCCGGCGCATCTCGTAGAGGAGCGTGGCCACGAGCTTGGTCCCGGTGGCGGCGATCGGATGGGCCAGCGCGATCGCCCCACCGTTGACGTTGACCTTTGCCCGGTCCATCCCGAGCTCGCGGATCACGACCAGGGACTGGGACGCGAAGGCTTCGTTCAGCTCGATCAGGTCGATCTGGTCGAGGGTAAGCCCGGCCTTTTTGAGGACTTTCCGGACCGCAGGGATCGGGCCGATCCCCATGATGGTCGGGTGGACACCCGCCGCCGACGTGGCCACCACGCGGGCGAGCGGGACGAGCCCCATCCGCTTGGCGCGCGTGGCATCCATGACCACGCAGGCCGAAGCCCCGTCGCCGATGCCGGAGGAGCTGCCGGCGGTGACGGTCCCGTTCGGCTTGAAGACGGGCGGGAGCTTTGCCAGTTTCTCAGGCGAGGTGTCTCGCCGGGGCTGTTCGTCGACCTCGAAGACCAGCGGCTCCCCTTTCTTTTGCGGGATCACCACGGGCACGATCTCCTCCTTGAACCGTCCCGCGTCGATGGCAGCGGCGGCCCGACGCTGGCTCTCGAGGGCGAAAGCGTCTTGGTCCTCCCGGGCGACCTTGAACTGCTCGGCGACGTTCTCGGCGGTGATCCCCATGGAGGGATCGATGTCAGCCGGGGCAAGCTGGGCGCGAGTGAAGGCGGGTGGCATGCGGTTGAAGCCACCGATGGTGTTGTTCGCCATGAGCCAGACCCGTTGCGTCATCGACTCCGTGCCGCCAGCCACGAAGACCTCGCCGTCCCCGGCTCTGATGGCATTGGCGGCCAGCGCCAAGCACTGGAGTGAGGAGGAGCACTGCCGGTCGATGGTCATCCCCGGCACTTCTATGGGGAGACCGGCCAGGAGGGATGAGAGCCGGGCCATGTTCCCCCCCCCGGCCAGCACGTTGCCGAAGATCACATCGTCGATCTCGCCGGGAGCCACCCCCGCCCGCTTGATGACCTCCCCGATGGCGACCGCGCCCAGTTCACCGGGGCTGACATTCTTCAGGCCCTTGTTTTCCGAGCCCACCGCGGTCCGAACCGCCGAGACAATGACCGGCTCACCCATGCCTGGCCTCCTTCACCTTGTTTGACAGGGACTTATGATCCTTGTTTGGCCGGGATTTTTGGACCTCCTGGCCTAGCAATCCAGCTCGAGCCGCCCACTCCCGAAAGATGCGGTCCACTTCGCGCTGGCTTGTGATGACCCCCTCGAGGCTCGAGCGGAGGCTCTCCTCCACGAACTCATGCCACGCTCGGCCGTGCTTGACCAGCTGGTGGAGGAACGCCGTGGGAAGCCTGGCGCGTCGGCTCCGCTCGTTCTCAAGCAGGATCTGCGCCAGGGTGACCGAGGTCAAGTCCTCGCCGGTCGCCGCGTCTACGACCTGGATCTGCCACCCCGCTCGAATCAGCTCCTCAAGCTCGTCCAGGGTGACGTAGCGACTCTCCTGCGTGTCGTAAAGCTTCCGGTTGTTGTAGCGCTTGATCACATACGTCATGCTCCATCCTCGGCGCCAGTTTAACACGTCGCGTCAGGGGCTCGGGGAAGTTCTTCACGCGGCCACGCCGTGAAGCATCACAGCACCCCCTGGGCGTGCAGCTCGGCCAGGCGCCCCGGGCTGAAGCCGAAGTGTTTGCCGTACACGAACGCATTATGATAGCCGACCGGACGGCAGGGCCACTTCAGGCGGGGCGGCGTCCGGGTCATCCGCCAGACCGGCATCTGCAAAAGGAGTTCGCCGTAGATCGGATCCTCCACCCTCTTGAAACAGCCCCGCTCCCACCAGTTGGTCTCGCTCAGCGTCCGGCTCGGTGGATTCACTGGGCCGAAGACCACAACTCCCGGTCCGGGGTCGGCCAGCACCTTCTCGAGAATCTCTTCGGCGGTGAAGTTGATGGCCCACCGCTCGATCTCCTGGTGAAGCTGAACTTGGTTTTCCAGCGTCGCACGCTTGACGGTGGAGTTGAAGCGCGGGTCCTGGGCCAGTTCAGGCCGCCCCATGATGCGACAGAGCGCCTGGAAGTTCGTATCGGTGTAGGCGGCGACATAGGCAAAGCCGTCCTTCACCCGTACAAAGGTGTAGGGGAACACCGCAAGGTCGTAGAGTCCGGTGCGCTCCCTCACCTGTCCTCTCGTCTGGTAGAGGAGCACCGTAAACTCCAGATACCGCATCAGCGCCTCGGCGCCCGACACATCGATCATCTGACCCCGCCAGGAGGTTCGCCGCCAGTGCAGCGCGGCCAGCGCCGCCAGGACAGCCGACGCCGCCTGGGCGTAGGCGGAAATCCAGCTCCCCACTCGCATCGGCGGCCGATCCGGGTCACCCGTGATGTACAGGAGGCCCGAGAGAGCCTGATCGGTCAGATCATATTCAGGGGGTTGCCCTTCGGCTTCGGGCCCGAACTGGCCGTAGGCCGAACAGGCGATATAGATGAGCCCCGGGTTCAACTCAGAGAGTTGGCGATAGCCGAGGCCGAGGCTGTCGAGATATCCCGGTGGGAACCCTTCAACGAGCACATCGGCGCGAGCGGCAAGTCCCCGAATGAGGCTCCGGCCCTCCTCGGACTCCAGCTTCAGGGTGACGAAGTACCGGTTCCGCGCCTCGGCGACGAAGGCCAAGCCGTCGCCGTTGGCCGAGACACCGGGTGGGCCCCACTGGCGCGCCGGATCACCGCCCGGGGGCTCGACCTTGATCACCTCGGCGCCCAACTCTCCGAGATACGCCCCGATGATGAAGGCTCCGTAGTGGGCCTGGGAGAGATCGAGCACGAGAAGGTCGTCCAGAGCCTCAGGCCTCTCGGAGACCCGACCGGGGTCTTCCTCGCCCCTGATCCACTCCCCCCACGGCTCACGTGTTCTTGCCGCGGATTGCGCCGCTTGCCGCTCGGCGCTCATTGGACAAACCCCTCCCCGTTCCAGTCATCCGGGGGCTTGGCGCCCATCCGGTCCGCCCACTGGCCGATCACTTGCTTGGCCTCCAGCTCCTTGATCTCCGATTCGGAGAGCCCGAGGACGGACTTCAGCACCAACGAGTTGTGAAACCCCACGGGCTTCCCGGCCCACTTGACCCGCGTCGGCGTGGCCGAGAGCTTCGGCGCCGGCCCATACTCGACCATGGTCCCGTACACGGGATCCTCGTACTCCCAGACGGAGCGGCGAGCGCGAAAGTGGGCGCTTTCGAAGTGATCCTGTCCGGTCATCACAGGAGCCGCGGCTAGGCCGTGCTCACGGGCTGCCTGCTCGATCTCGGCCCGGGTTCTCCCCCGACACCAGGCGGCGATGAGCCGGTCCAACGCTCCCGCGTTGCCCGGCTCCCGACGCGAGACCGGGGACGCAAACCGCGGCTCCTCAGCGAGGGCAGGTTGCCCTAAGAGTTTGCAAAGCCTCCGGAACTCGGCATCAGTCGCCGCGACAAGCGCCACGTAACCATCGGCGCAGGCATACACGCCGGACGGTGAGAAGACCGGGTCACGGCGTCCCGTCTTCGGCCGGTCCTTCTTGGTCAGCCCGGCGTAGAGCCAGGTCCAGTCCATGGCGCGCAGGAGCCCTTCGCACTGGGCCATCTCCACAAACTGCCCCTCGCCGGTGCGCTCTCGCCAGTGCAGCGCCGCCAACGCAGCCAGAGCAGCCATGCAGGCGCCGAACCAGTCGCCGATGTAGCTGCCCACCTTGGTCGGCAGCTCGCCCTCGACCCCGGTGATAGCCGTGAACCCGGAGACCGCCTGCGCGAGACCGTCATAGGAGGCGCGCCCGCGCGAAAAGGGGCCCCACTGGCCGAAGCCCGTGTTGGCCACATAGATGAGACGCGGGTTCACCTCCCGGAGCCGGCGATAGCCGAGCCCAAACTTCTCCTCCAGGGTTCCCGCCCTGAAGTTCTCGATGAGGATGTCGGAGCGAGCGGCCAGCTTCCGGATCAGATCCTGACCCTCCGGCTTGTGCATGTCGATGCCCACGTGGTACTTGGAATGGTTCATGCCGAAGAAGGCGACCGAGACATTCTTCCAGAAGAAGGAGGCGCCGCCGAGGATGCGGATGACGTCCCCCTGCCCGGGCAGCTCGACCCTGATCACCTCGGCCCCCAGCTCGCCGAGAAAGTCTCCGGTGGCAGGACCGAAAATCAGGACGGAGAGGTCGAGCACGCGGACTCCCCGGAGCGCTTCGGGCTTCTCGTGGATCCGGGCCGGATCGAAGAGTCGAGCAGCCCAGTCGAAGTAGGAGTCTCGGCGCTCTCGTGTGATGGGCGGCCTCCCGAGGAAAAGGCAAGAGACCCCAGCGCTGAACCGCTACGACTGAGGCCTCAAGGAGAGAGGTTGCGGGCCAGCTAGATGCCGAAGAAGGTGGCGAGCTTCATAGCCAAGCTCATATCCCCCTTCAGCTTGAGCTTCCCGGACATGAAGGCCATCTGACCGGACAGCTTCCCCGACACCATGTCGATCCAGTCCTGGGCAGTCATGGTGAGGGTCAGGTTCGGGCTGGACGCTGCCCCTTCGCTGGTGGTGCACGTGCCGTCCTTGATGCCGACGTGCCAGGTGCCCCCGCCCTCACCTGTGATGTCGTATTGAACAACCACACTGACACCCTGAGCCTTCTCCGGTCGGAACCGAGTTGGCATCTGATCGAAGATCTCCTTCACCGTTGGCATCTCCGCTTCCTCCTTTCTCGGCGTAACGAAGTGGAGAGTCTCAATTCTCTCTTGGATGGAGAGGGGAGTACGCGCCGACGTCAGAACGTGAACAGATCCATGCCGCCTGTCACGGTCAGCACCGCTCCGGTGATGTATCGCGCGCGCTCCGAGCAGAGGAACGCGATGGCGTGGGCGACGTCCTCCGGCTCTCCCTCTCGTTGCATGGCCACTCGCTCGACCATCCGGTCGTACATGGGCGAGAGCTTCACCATGGGCCCGATGATCCCTGGT
>JBHIAB010000231.1:0-4984 GCA_046758385.1 Methylomirabilia bacterium
GTCCGAGCGGACGACCTCGGCGGTCAGCCCCCAGCCTCTGCCCCGTCCGCCCATACCTTGTGCAACTTTATCACGATCTCAGACTTCTCTCACGCGCCTCGCCACATCTGACGTGGGGAGTCTCCTCGCACGCCTCGGGCTCTCGACCGAGGTCTCCAACCCCTGCCCATCCCGGCCGCGTCCTGGCCACACTGCTGACATCTTCTCCGACATCCCCGCCTGACCCCGCGGCCCTGACTCACCACTCAGTCGTGCAGGTCACGCATCCCGCTTGTGGCGGGGCGGCGACGGGGCCGGACTCACCCCCAGCGGCCGCCCGCCCCACCCAGCATCAGCTCGTTGCTTGACAGGGTCTTCATCTGCGCCGTACCTTGGGGGCCGGCAGCCGAACAGAGGGCGTCGGGGCCCCGGCGTCCCGGACGGGAGGCCCAAGAAGAACCTTTGTGTTGCCTACGGTCTCGTTCTCGCCATCCGGACTGCTTGATGTGGTGACGGGTACTGGCTATGGGGACAGGCTCGGGTTCACTGTGGACAAACCGCGCCGCTGGGCCACGGCCAGGAGCGCCTCGTCAGCCGAGACGAAGGTCAGCGTCATCCCGTGAGGCAGCATCGCGAGGGTGAGCGCACTCGCCAGCTGCACCGCGTCATATGCCCGAAGCGGATGCGCCTGGATAAGGTCCATCGCCTTGTGGATCACCGCTGGCTCAGGTGAGATGAGGGCATAGCTGGAGGTGACACGAAGTACACCGCCACTTAGCGCGCTCCCCGTTCTTCGATGATCAGCTCTGAGGCCGCCTTACCTTTCACCTCGATGGGAACAAATTCGGAGAACTTCGGCCTCACACTCGCCTGACGGCTCTCAGCGGTAGTGAGCGCCAGTCGGAGAAGCTCTTCATAGCACCGTTCACAGGACCTCTCTTCGGAGTCCCCGGGCCCCGCGGGGGCTGCGAGGAGGTTCCAAAGTGTCTCTTCCGGGACCAGGGACTTGCCTCCGACCTTGACTAGGGTGAGCGTTCCCCGCTTCACGAGCTTATAGAGAGTCGCTCGGGAGATCCGGAGGCGTTCGCAAGCCTCTGGAATTGTCAACAGCTTCATAATCGTCTCCCTGTGTAATGGCACTGTCTCCAATCGTCTTGTTTCGTCTCTACACATATAGGGACAGGGCGAGTTCGCCAAGGCAAACATTCGATTCCAACCCGCTCCGTTCTTCATGGCGCGCCACCCTTCACTCGGGCAGCGCGGCTACGGTGACGAGCCGGCCGTCGCCTCCCTCCTTCCGATAGGAGAAGAAGAGATCGCGCCGGCAGGGTACAGAGGCGTGGGTTGACGATCTTGGCCGGAATCAGGCCGAGGGTGGTGAGCTGGAGCTCGTTCGCCTGCCACACGTCCAGCTCGCGCCCTCAGGCTACCCTCGTTAGCGCCGCTGCCTGCTGACGCCAGGCGGCAAGCAAGCTTGCTTCCTCCGCTTTTGCTGCCGCGATATGCCGCTCCTTGACGTGGCCATAGCCACGGATCTTCTCGGGGATGGAGGCGATGCCCACCGCGAGGTCGTGGTTTTCGGCGTTGAGCCCCTCGACAAGCTCCGAGACCACAGCCTCGTAGTCGGCGAGGAGCTGGCGCTCAAGGCGCCGCTCTGGGTGGTAGCCAAATATGTCCAACGGGGTTCCCCGGAGCCCTTTCAGGCGTGCGAGCACCCGCATGGCCGTCAGCATCCACGCCCCGTAGGTGCGCTTCTGGCGAAACCCGGTCTCCGGGTCCTTGAACGCGAAGAGGGGCGGTGCGAGGTGGAACTTGAGCGCGTAGTCACCCTCGAAGCGCTCGCGCAGCAGTCGCTCAAAGCGCCCGTCGGTGTAGAGCCGCGCCACCTCGTACTCATCCTTCTGGGCCATGAGCTTGTAGAGGCAACGCGCCACCGCGTCGCCAAGACCGGTTTGCCCTGGCGTCTTCCCTGTTTCCGCCGTCTGGACGCGCTCGACGAGGCGGCGGTAACGCTCGGCGTACGCGGCGTCCTGATAGGCAGTGAGCTCCTCAAGGCGGTGGGCGATCAGCTCGTCGAGGGTCTGCAGCCTGCTTTGAGGCGGACCACCCCATGCGGCCAGCGCGCTCGCCGCCTCCCAGTCGCGCCCCGCCCGGCGTCCCCAGAGAAAGGCCTGCTGGTTCATCTCCACGGCGACACCATTGAGCTCGATGGCGCGCTCGATCCCTGCCGCGGCGACCGGTACGAGACCCTTCTGATACGCGTAACCCAGCATGAAGAGGTTGGTGGCGATCGAGTCGCCGAGGAGACGCGTCGCCATGCGGGTCGCCTCGAGGTAATCGACCTGCTCCGCGCCCGCCGCGGTGTTGATGCGGGTCTCGATCTCGGCGGCGGGGAAGCTGAGATCCGCATCGCGGGTGAAGTGGCCCGTGATCTGCTGGTAGGTGTTGACGATCACCCGCGTGTGTCCGCGTGCCATCACGGAAAGCGCCAGATCGGTGCCCGTGACCAGGCTGTCGCAGCCGAGCACGAGGTCCGCGGCACCGGCGTTCAAGCGGACGGCGCGAATATCGTCGGCGCGGCGTGCAAGCCGAATGTGGCTCGTCACCGCGCCTCCCTTCTGCGCCATGCCGAATTGATCGACGGTGGAGAAGCACTGGCCCTCCATATGAGCGGCCATGGTGATCAGCGCACCGATGGTGACCACGCCAGTCCCCCCGACGCCGGTGACCAGCATGCTGTAGGGCCTGCCGTCGACCACCGCCGGACGCTCGGGCTCGGGCAACGCCACCAGATGTGCCGGCGGTTGCACCTGCGCGGCGCTCTTGCGCGGTTCGGCGCCATATACGCTCACGAAGCTCGGACAGAAACCTTCCGCACACGAGTAGTCCTTGTTGCAGCCCGACTGGTCGATCTGGCGTTTGCGCCCGAATGCCGTGTCGAGGGGCAAGACGGAGAGACAGTTCGACGTGGCGTTGCACTCTCCACAGCCTTCGCACACGCGGTCGTTGATGAATATGCGCCGTGGCGGGTCGATCATGCGGCCGTGTTTGCGCCGGCGGCGCTTCTCCGCCGCGCAGGTTTGGTCGTAGATGAGCACGCTCACGCCCTTGTATGCGCGGCACTCGCGCTGAATACGATCCAAGGCACGCCGGTGTTCGATGATGGTGCTCGGCGCGAAATGCTTGCCGCGCGGATACTTGTCCGGATCATCGGAGACCACATAGATCCGCCGTACGCCTTCGGCGTACACCTGATGGGAGATCTTCGCCGGCGTGAGCGGGCCATCGATCGGCTGTCCGCCGGTCATGCCGACGGCGTCGTTATAGAGGATTTTGAAGGTGATGTTGGCGTCGGCCGCCACGCAGGCCCGGATGGCGAGCAGACCGGAATGGTAGTACGTGCCATCGCCGAGATTCTGGAAGACATGCTCAGTCTTCACGAATGGTGCCTGGCCGATCCAGTTCACACCCTCGCCGCCCATGTGGGTGTGGGTGATGTTGTTCCGGTCCATGTAGGTGGCCATGAAATGGCAGCCGACACCACCGAGCGCCCGGCTCCCCTCGGGCACGCGCGTAGAGGTGTTGTGAGGGCAGCCGGAACAGAAGTAGGGAAGCCGCGTGATGCTGAGCGCCTTATGGCTAGCGGTCTGGTGTTCTTTGGCATTGAGAAACGCTAAGCGGGCACGGAGGCGCTCGGTGTCGTAGAAATGCGTCAGGCGCCTGGCGAGCGCTCTGGTCACGTGCTCTGGCGTGATCTCGGGCCAGGCGGGAAGGAGCCCGTTGCCCGCCTCGTCGACCCGGCCGACGACGCGTGGGCGCCGCCCGTCCGGGAGTATGTAGAGGGCGTCCCGGACGTGCATCTCGGTCATGCGGTGTTTCTCTTCGACGACGAACACTTCCTCGAGCCCGTCGGTGAAGGCGCGCACGCTCTCGGCGTCGAAGGGATAGGGCATAGCGAGCTTGAGCAGGATAATGCCGATGTTGGCCGCTGTCTGGTCATCTATGCCAAGCTCGAACAGGGCCTGGCGCACATCGTTGTAGGCCTTACCCGCGGCGATGATGCCGAATCGGGGGCGCCGGCTCTCGATGATTACCCGGTTGAGGCGATTGGCGCGCGCGAAGGCGAGCGCCGCCGGCAGCTTGTACTGGCGCAGCCGCGGCTCCTGTTCGAACCAGAGATCCGGGACACGGATGTTGAGACCGTCGGGTGGCAGCTCGACATCCTCGGGCAGGACGATCTCCGGGCGCCACGGATCGGCCTCGAGCGTGGCCGAGGTGTCCACCGTGTCGGGGATGATCTTGAAACCGACCCAGGCCCCGCAAAAGCGCGACATCGCCCAGCCGTAAAGCCCGTAGTCGACGATGTCTTGCACGGTGGCCGGATAGAGGACGGGCATCATGAGCTCGGCAAAGGCGAGTTCGTGGGCGGCTGGCGCGTCGGTCGAGGTGAGCGCGTGGTCGTCGCCCACCACGACGAGTACCCCACCGTGGCGAGAACTCCCAGCCATGTGACCATGGCGGATGGCATCCATGCTGCGATCGATGCCCGGTCCCTTCCCATACCACATGGCAAAGACCCCGTCGTAGCGCGCGTCACCGAAGGCATTCGCTTGCTGCGTGCCCCAGATCGCCGTCGCCGCCAGGTCCTCATTCACCGCGGGCCAGAAGTGGATGTGGGAATCCTGCAAGAACTTGCCGGCGCGCCACAGCTCTTTGTCGATGTTGTGCATCGGCGAGCCGCGATAGCCGGAAATGTAGCACGCCGTGTGCCGCCCGGCTGCCTTGTCGCGCATGAACTGCATCATGGCGAGGCGCGCCAGGGCCTGGCTGCCCGTGATGTGGATACGCCCCTGGGTGCTCGAATACTTGTCGTCCAAGGATACGGTCGCGAGTTGCATGATGTCACTGGCCTCCTATGGCGGCAGACCAAGAGGATGGGCGTTTTTGTGTCATCGCCGGCCGTAGATCTGATGACTCCAAGGGTAGCACGTGGCTGTCCACGCAC
>JBHIAB010000232.1:0-4959 GCA_046758385.1 Methylomirabilia bacterium
GAACTGGGCCTGGCTGACCTCCATCCCGGCGTGCTCGGCCTCCCGCAGGATCGTGCCGGCCTTGTCGGACTCGTCGCGGAGCGAGTCGATCAGCCTCCGCATCTCGGTAGCGGACTTCCCCCCTTCGTCTTCGGCGGAGTGGCAGCCGGCGCACACCGCCTCATCTGCGAGCCCCAGCATCTCGTCGCTCGCCTCCGTGATCTCGTGGTTCTCGTGGCAGGTCACGCAACCGGGGGCGCCCATCTGAACGAAGGCCTTGGCGTGGACACTTTTGGCGAAGCGCTCCGCTTGCACCACGTGACACTGCCCGCAGACGTTCCCGACCCAGGAGATCCCGGGTGGGGCGGCACCGTGGTTGCCGTGGCAGTCGTTGCAGGTGGGGGCCGAGAGGTCGCCCTTGCCCGACATCGTCTTCCAGTGGACGCTTTGCCTGTACTTCTCGAGCTGGTCGGTGGGGATCTTGTAGGGTTGCATGTATTTCGGGTCGCCGTGACAGGCCCCGCACGTCTCCGCGACCTTGAGCGGGTGCACGCTGGAGGTGGGGTCCGACGGCGGCTTGATCGAGTGGGCGGGATGACAGTTTGCGCATGTCGCCACCTTTGGATCGCCGAACTCCTTAAGTCGCTGGCCGTGCACCGAGGTGCGGTACTCGGCCACCTGGTCGACCCGGAGGGCGGGGTTATAGTGTTTCATGAATCGCGCGTCGGAATGGCAGCGCCCGCAGAGTCGTGGGACCTGGGCGCGCTCGGGTTTGCCGATATACCCTTTGGCGGGGTCCATCGCTTCCATCCCGGCTTGACTTGGGTCGCCGCCATGGCAGGAGGCGCAACCGAACCCTTTAGCCGCGTGGATGTCTTTGCGAAAGTCCTGCACGGGCTTCACCAGACGGTCGTCCCCCGTCTCGAGGTGACAGGCAGTGCAGCTCTCAACTTCCTGCTGCGCCGCCGCAGACGACGGCCAGACCGAGAGCGCCAGGAGGACAAGCCAGACGAAAGCCGCGATGCCCCCGCTCATCACCGGGTCCGCCCTAGCGCCCGGAGGAACGCCACCAGGTCGGCCATTTCCTCCCCCTTAAGGACCGGCCAGGTGACGTTCTCCTCCAGCATCTTCTCCTCCATCTTTCCGGCGTGGTTCCACATCTCGGTGATGACCCCCGCGGGCGAGTCGAGGCCCTTTGCCCGGGCGAGGTCCGGCCCGACCTTCCCCCCCTTGCCTGACACCGAGTGGCAGCCCAGGCATCCCTTGTCCGTCACCACCGCCTGTCCCTCGCCGGGGTCCCCCGGTTCACCGAAATACCGGACCGAGTAAAGGTAAGCGAGGACATCGGCCATGTCCTCCGGCAGGAGCTGGGGAACCGAGATCTTCCGGGCTTTCATCGCCTTCATCATCGCCGGGGCTTTGTTCCACATCGCCGCCGCGAACTCAGTCAGGCTCCGGTCGAGCTCCCGCCCGGCCAGGTCAGGCCCCACCTGTCCCCCCCGCCCGCCGACGCTGTGGCACTCGATGCAGCGCGTCTCTACGAAGAGCCGGCGCCCCTCGTCCGCGCGGCCCGGCAGGATGTACAGCGGCCCCTGGACGGGGGCCGGTGAGGCAGCCCCGAGGTACGCGATCAAGTCGAGAAGCTCCGAGCCACTGAAGGTGGGACGCGTGATGCCCCTGGCCCTCATCGCTTCGGCCATGCGGGGGCCGTGGCTCCACATCGCGGCGGCAATGAAGATCGGCGAGCCGTATTGCTTCAGGAAGTCCAGGTTCGGGCCGACCACCCCACCTATCCCGCCCACCTGGTGGCAACCAACACACTTCTTCTCGGTGAAGAGCCGGCGGCCCGCCTCGACGTCCCCCGGAGGATCGAAGTAGTTGAGCGTGAAGAGGAAGGCGATGAGGTCACCGGTCTCCCGCGGGTCCAGGCGGGGACGGGAGATCCCGAGCTCCCGCATCCGCTCGGCCATCTGGGGGAAATGGTTCCACATGGCCGCGGCGAGGTCGTAGAACGACCGGGGGTGCAGGATGCGACCCAGGTCGGGCCCGACGTTGCCGCCGACGCCGTTCACCGCGTGGCATTTGGAGCATCCCTTGGCCCCGAAGAGTCGCGAGCCAGCTAGCGGGTCCTGGGTCCGGCTGAAGAGCTGCTGGGCGAAGGCCGGCCCGAGAGGCCAGAGGAGCAGGAAGGCCACGGTGACGACTTTCCATCCTCCGCCCCGGTTCATACGCACCCCCCTCGACTGCCCCCGTAGACAGCCCAGTGCCGACCACGACGCGGTCTCATTCCCCTCACATCCCGTGGCGCATCCCCATCGGCTGGTTCAGCAGCACGATGCCGGCCACGGTAAAGACAAACGACAGCGCGGCCATCGGGATCAGGGCTCGGCTCGCGGTTCGAGGGTCGGGGTACACGCGGAGCGAGAGCCGATGTCCCACCACGAGTGACAGCGTGAAGAACCCGACGATGAAAAGCATCTGGACGAAGCCGACGATGGGCTCCGGCGCCAGCGGGAGGACCTGCCAGTCGGGCTCCCCGAGGGAGAACGGCGTGTACAGGGCCACCGCGCGCTGGACGACGGGGAGGATCCCGCCCCCCTCGAGGAGCAGGTGGGCCAGGTTGTGGGCCAGGTGCATGGCGAGCCCGACCGGAACGAACATGTAGCCGAAGACGACAAACGTCCGCCGGAGTCCGAGGCGCTTGGGCCCTGCCAGCCTGTCGGCGAGCGCGGCCCCAGCGACAACCAGTAGCGGTCCAGCGACAAGACTCCCGCCTAGGAGGACCGCCGACTCCACCAGGCTGAGATACGTGACCGGCTTCAAGCTGCTGCGCACCCCGACCGGGAGCCAGCGGGCCAGGGCCGAGATCCAGTCAGGCCAGGCGGTGAGCATCTCCGCGGTCACGAGGAACGTCAGCCCCACCAGCATCACCGCCAGGTACGACTCATCGAGGACCCGGCGACCGGAGGCCCAGAGATCCTTGCCAAAAGCGCGAACGCGGAGCACCAGGTTGTCGCGCGAGCAGCCCTCCACGCACTGGGCGCAGAGGGTGCAGTAGTTGTTCCGGTCCATGCTCAAGGGGAACTCGAACATCGGACACCCACGCGCTGCCTCATTCCCGCGATAGCAGGTCTTGTCTCTGTCTGCAGAGCAAACGGACCGGTCCTTGGCCCGAAGCTCCACGGGCGCCGTCATGGAGTAGATCCCGATGAGGCCACCGATCGGGCAGAGGTAGCGGCAGAAGCTCCGCCGCGCGTAGAAGAACCCCACCGCCAGCGCCAGCGCTGCGAAGAACAGCACGATCCAGGCCGTCACCCGCGGCGAGCGCACCACCCCGAGCTGCTCGTCGGTCCACGTGAGCAGGACGAACATCCCGGTGGCCCACCAGATGTTCCTGAACGGCTTGGGCAGCCGCCGCACCGGGGCCGCCAGCCGCGAGGCCCACTCGTTCAGCGCCCCGAACGGGCAGGCCAGGCACCAGACGCGCCCCACGAGAAAGAAGGTAAAGATGATCCCCGCCCACCAGATCGTCCAGGTCAGCTTGGTCGCAAGGTTGACGCCGCCGTCCTGGACGTCGAAGAGCCCGAGAAACACCACGAGACCCATCAGCAGAAGTAGCGGGATCTGAAGCGAAGGTTGGAACGCCAGCGAGGTCAGGAGTCGCCGGAGCCACGGAATCCCCAGGAGGTTCAGGGCCCCCTCCGCGGGCGCTCCGATCCTCGCCCGAACAGCGACAGCGTACAGACCGAGCGCGGCGGCGGTGCCGACCAGCGCCACGAGTATCCAAACGGACGCCCCGATGCCGGAGGCTCGCCCGACGGTGACCAGGAAATCCATGACGAGAGGCGGCTCGAAGCGCCGCCCCTCTAGCTCCTCGAGGACCACGCGAACCTGGTGGGCGCCCCTCCGCTCGGGCGTGAACGGGAGCGTGTAGCTGCCAGCCCAGGTCACCTCAGGAGCCGGCTGGAGATCGTGCGAAGCGCCCGCGGGAGCCAGACTCATGAGGACCCTGCCACCCGAAATGGGGGTCAAGGGGGAGTTCTTGAAGACCTTGGCCACGACCTGGCTCTCCCGGCCCAGCGCAAGCGGGCTCGGCCGGCTCAAGAGCTCCACCTCGTAGCCCTGGACCGTGACGAGGCTCAGTTTTCCAAGCGGCGTGGCTGAGCCGTGCTGACCGTGAGCCGCCGCCGCGACGGGAAACAGGAGGATGAGCGCCGTCCCCAGCAGCCGAAAGATCATCCGCTACATCTCATGAGGGCGCCGCCGCCGCCGGACGACTCCCATCCCACGGCGGCAACACCTTCAACAGCACCACCAGAATGATCAACGGGAGCACAAGCAGTCCCAGCGCCACCACCAATCCCTCGATCCCCATGACCTCCATCTTGTACGTCGTCAGCCCCCGGAAGCTCTTCGAGAACAGCTGGCCGCCGATGACCACGTTCCACCGCGTGGCGAAGATACCCAGCTGGATCAAGATCGCCGAGACGAAGTACAGAAGCTTCCTCAACTCCTCAGTAAACCAGAACGACTTCACCGCTGCAAGAAGCCCTAAGGGGATGAACATCCCGAGAAGGATCTGAATCACGAACAGGCTCACGAATAGCTTGTCCGAGATCAGCGCTGCCAGTATCTCAATCGATTCCTTACTCTCGTACAGCCGATGGATAAAATCCAGGGCCTCAAGAGAAAAGTCCACGATCACCGCGTAAAAGAGGTACGACGCAACCGTGTCAACGCACCTCATGTCGATCGCTTCGCGCCTGAGTGGGATCAACACCATGTACAGCAACATGACCAGCGCGATGCCCGATACGATGGCAGACATGAGGAAGACAATCGGCATCAGGACGCTACTCCACCACGGGTTGGCCTTCACGGACCCGAATATAAACCCCACATACCCGTGGAGGAGGAACGCCGACGGAATGCCGATTATCGTTACCGCCCTAACAGCCTTTTTATCGAATTCGACGGCCC
>JBHIAB010000233.1:0-4909 GCA_046758385.1 Methylomirabilia bacterium
CCGTAGGCCAGCCAGCCGCCGTCCACGTTGACCACGCTGCCGGTGATGTACGTGGCCTCGGAGGCCAGGAAGAGCGCGCAGCGAGCGACTTCCTCCACCGTGCCGTAGCGACCTTGCGGGGTGCGCCGCTTGATATCGGCTGGCGTGTAGTCGCCAGCGCTCTGGTCCCCCTCGTCCATCTGTGTTTCGATGTACGCCGGGTTGATCGCGACCACGCGGATCCGTTGCCTGGCCCATTCGGCCCCCAACACCTTGGTCAGGCCGTTCAGCCCGTGCTTGGCCGCGCAGTAGGCGGCACGCATCGGGAGCCCCGTCTCTCCCAGAATCGAGGAGATGTTGATGATGACCCCCCCTCCGCGCGGGATCATCTCCCGCGCCGCCGCCTGGGCACACAGGAACGTGCCCGTCAGGTCTACATCGATGGTCCGGCGCCAGTCGGCCTCGGCCAGGTCGAGCGACGGAGCGATCATCGAGGTGCCGGCATTGTTGACCAGAATGTCCAGTCGCCCCCAGCGCTCGACCGTCTGTCGCACCATCCGGTCCACCTGGGCCTTGTCGGAGACATCGGCGGAGATGGGGAGGCTTTCGAACCCAGCTTTCGCCAGGTCGTCGGCCACCCTCTGGGCTCGTTCCGGGGTTCGGGAGTTGATCACCACGCGCGCTCCGTTCTCGGCATACAGGCGAGCGATGGCTTCGCCAATCCCCATGCTCGAACCCGTGACGATGGCGACCCGGTTCTTGAGCTTCATCGCGTAGCCCTCTGCTGGATGGTCAGGTCCCATGTGGCACCGTTGTCGAGCCGTCTTTAGCACGGATCTACACCATCGTCAAGCTCGTCCCGATCGCTCTTCAGGTCATCCACGGGGGTGTGGATTCCACGGCGGCGCGCGAGCTTGTCCGTAGGCAGATTGACTCAGCGGAAAGATCGCTATAGTGTGTTGGTCTCGAAGCAGACTGCGTGCAGTCGGAGCGCCCAAGGAGGGTTTCATGAAACCACCACAGCATCGGGCCGAGGTCGTGGCTGGCAAGGTTCTGGAGGATCAGGTGCTCGTCCCCGACACGGCGTGGGCGAGAGTCATCCCGGAAGGTGCCGTCTTGCGCATCGTTGATCTCGAGGGCAAGCAGGCGGTCGACTTCTTCTGCTACAATAACGCGAACTTGTTCATGAACGTCCCAGTGGAGTCGGACGGCCGGATGGGGATCGCCGATGGGTTCTCCGTGCCCGGCGGCTTCGGTGAATCGAGATAGCCCTTCTCGCCCCACGATCACGGCAATCATCGCTGGCAGCGCTGACTTGACGGGGGCTTCTAGAAAGCCGTAGAGTCGCAGAGGGTTTCGGGCGCTTGCCCGCTGAGTGTGGGGAGACATGAGGTGACTACTTCTCTCCGAGAAGTGCTGGTAGCGAAGCTGGCGCATGCGCGGGCACTCCTGGAAAACTTGGCTCGGCAGGGAGAATCTGGGTCGACGGCTCTGGAATGGCAGAAGGGGTATGCGAAGGCGCTGGAAGAGGTTCTGGGCCTGGAAGGCTTCTCCCAGCGAAGCTATCCGCGGCGCGCGACGGCCATCTCTGCGGAGATCACTCGAATTCCTCCGGCGGAGGGCGTTCCCGAGCAGAGCGGAGAGGCGGCGATCATGGACCTGAGTGCCGGCGGGTGTCACCTCGTCACGGCCATGGAGCTTTCGCCTGGGGAGAGCATCGCGCTCACCTTTGCGCTTCCCGTCGGGAGCGCCGTTGTCGCGGTGCAGGGGCGGGTGCGCCGAACGGAGCGAAGGGCCGAGCAGCTGTGGGTGGGAGTGGAATTTGGTGGGCTCCCGGAGGGTATCGTCGAGGTTATCCAAGCCTTCTGCGTGCCCCCGCAGCAGAGATCGTGAGGGACTTCTTCTACATCGAAGCTCTGGGTCGGCCCGGAGCGGGGGCCCGCGGCCGGCCCGATCCGCGCAGCCTACCTGCCGGAACCGGGTTGGCCAGGTGTAATGGCGTCGGAAGTTAGCATGGTGCGCTCCAGTCAGAACCACAGGGCCGTGCTAGCGCTGGCGCTGGCAGCGGCCCTCGCGGGAGCCATCGGCTGCGCGCGCCAGCCGGACCGGCTCTGGTACAAGCCCGGGCAGCCCTATACGATGGCGGAGTTCGAGCGGGACAGAGCCGCCTGCACCCGGGAGGGCAAGCTGAACTTTGAGTGCATGCGGGCCCGGGGTTGGATCGACGTCAGCGGCCGGCGTCCTGCTGCCAAGGAGCCCGCAAGTCCAACTCCTCCTGCCGGACCCACCTACTAGCGCGGCGGGCTGGCCACGCTTTCCTGCTCTAGCAGCGCCACAGGAAAGCTTGCGAAGATTGCCTCCAGGGGCAGTGCCGGGCTTCCCTCCCGCTCAACCGCCTCTACCGTCTCCCCGGTGAACAGGTTTCGGTAGCGTCTGCCCGGCGCCTCTTTCGGGAGCGCCAGCCACGTCTCCCCCCAGGTTTCTTTCCCCAGGGGTGGGCCATCCATGTTGAGGCGGGCGACGAGGCGAGGGACCACGGCCACCACGGTGAGCGTATCGGTCCGCCGCGCGAACGAGCAGAGATGCTCGCGCTGTGCTCCACGGGCTCCCAGGGGGGCGTACTCGCCCTCGAGAAACAACCTGGCCTGCCGCCGCCGGTAGCTCAACGTTCGGTGGATCAGGTAGAGCTTGATCCGGCCATCCTCCTTCGTGTTCGTCAACTCCCGGGCCAGAGCGGCCACGTTGGAGCCCGCCTCGGCCACGGCACTGGCGAGGTCGGCGAGTATCTGCCGCCGCCTGGCATAGTCGACGGGGCGGCGGTTGTCCGGGTCCACCAGGCTCAGGTCCCAGAGCTCGGTCCCCTGATAGAGGTCGGGAACGCCGGGGGCGGTAAGCTTGAGGAGGGTCTGTGAGAGGGAGTTGTACATCCCCCAGGCGGCGATCTTCCGCTGGAAGGGCAGGAAGTCCTCCAGGAAGGCGTTCTCCCCCGAGCGATCCAGGATCTCCGCGATGAACCGCTGGACAGCCGCATCGTAGTCAGGTTGGGGGTTGATCCAGCTCACGTGGACCTTCGCCTCGCGGAGAGCCTTGAACATGTACTGCTGAATCCGCTCGGTGAACTCCACATACCCGGCCTCCGAGACGGGCTCGATGGGCCACGCCCCGACGAGCGTCTGGTAGAGCAGGTACTCCTCGTTCCGATCGGGGGCGGGCTGGCCGTCCACCACCCCCTTCTTCCGTCTGTTGAGCCGCTGCCATTTTCGGAGGCGGAACCGCCATTCCTGGGGGATCTCCGAGAGCACATTGATGCGGGCGCGCACGTCCTCGCTCCGCTTGCTGTCATGGGTCGAGGTAGTGGAGAGCGACCAAGGCCAGCGGGCCTGGCGTTCGGCGTTCCGCTGATGGAACTCTGCCACAGAGATCCCGAACCGGTCGGGGGCCCCGCCGACCTCATTGAGGGAGATCAGCCGGTTGTAGCGGTAGAAGGCCGTGTCCTCCAGCCCCTTGGCCATGATGGGGCTGGTGAGCTGCTGGAACTTCATCACGAAGGTCAGCTGTTCGAGGCGGTCGGCGTCGGTGGTCGCCTCGGGGAACTTGAGGCAGAGGACGTCTCGGACAAAGTCGAAGACCGACGCGCTCGTGGTGGGATTCCTCCGCTTCGCCATGGCGACGGCCTGATCCACGTACCGCCGGTCGCGGTCCGCGACGTGGAAGCCTTCCTCGCCGATGTAGGTCCGGTAGACCGGGAAGCAGGCGATGATCTCGCGCAGCGCGTCGGTGAGGCTCTTGTCCGTGAAATCGCGTGAGGCGCGGTGCTTCTCCGAGATGCGGGCCAACCGGTGTCCCAGAACACCGATCTCGCTGGACATGGTGGTATCGATGATGAGCTTCTTCGTGTCGTACACCACATCGGGGAAGTCAACCTTGGTGCTGACGAACCGCGCGTAGGTCTCATCGAACACGCGCTCGCCTGCCGTGAACACGAAGATCCCGTTGAGCATGTTGAGGAACTCGTAGCCCGTGGTGCCGTAGACGGGCCACCGCTCGGGCAGCCGTTCCTCCTTGATCAGGATCTTCTCGGCAACCAGGTAGAACGGCCGGGCAAGGAGGGCCCGTGGCTCCGCCGCCACCCGCCGGTCGAGCTCCGCGAGCACGGCATCTTCCCAGCCCGGGAGCTCTGCCTCCGGTGCGCTCCCCTCGGGACCACTCAGGCGCCGGCCGACTTCGAGAAAGCAGCGTCGCTGAAGGCTTCGATAGTACTGGGCTGGAGCGTAGAGGCCGTCGGGGTGGTCGATGCGGAGGCCGGTGACGTGGCCTTCCCCAATGAGGCGGAAGATCAGCCGGTGCGCCTCCTCGAAGACCGTCGGGTCCTCCATCCGGATGGCGGCCAGCTCGTTGATGTCGAAGAACCGCCGGTAGTTGATCTCATCAGCCGCCACCTGCCAGAAGGACAGGCGGTAGGCCTGCGCGCTGAGCAGCTCATCCAGTTGATCGAAGCTCTCCGGCTCTCCCCGGACGCCGTTGAAGAGCCGGACGTTTTCCACCACGAACGCCTTGACCTCAGGCGATTCCCTGGTCAGGGTGTCCAGACGACGCTTGATGATCTGCTTCTCCCGACTGCGCTCCACCAGCCGCTCGCGATCCGTCTCCGTCTGAGGCGGGAGGTGCACCAAGGCCGTGATGATGCTCTGGAGCTCGAGGAAGTGGGGATGGTCTTTCCCCACGGCCTCCTCCAGCTCGTCCAGGCGAAGCCGGAGAATCTGGGTGTAGGTCCGCGGGGCGATCGGGAGCACCGTGTCGTAGTAGCGGACTGCGAAGGCGCCCTCCTGGAACTCGAGGCCGAGCTCCTGGTTCTCGAGCACGTGCCCGTACTGATCACCCAGGATCGGCAGGAGGACTTTGTTCTTCAGCTCGGGTTTGGCCGGGTCCC
>JBHIAB010000234.1:0-4906 GCA_046758385.1 Methylomirabilia bacterium
CGTGATCTTTCTTGGCATGTTCCTGCGCCTTTGCCATCAGCTCCTCGACATCTTTGCCCTCGATGACCGCGTCGCAGCCGGGTGCCAAGTCGCCACACCTGAGTACCTTGGCCATGACGGACCTCCTTGTGGAATGATTGGGGTGGACCGAGTATAGTCCATCGTGCACTCGGGAAACAATGGGTGTCACGGGATCGCCCACAATACGTGGTGGGCTGTCAAACGAGTTGCAGGAGGGTTATCATGGTGGCGTGGCGATCTGACGGACGCGGCTCGTCGAGGAGAGCTCACGTGCGGATCATCCGCGATCTGTTTCTTGCTGGCCTGATGCTCTGCGCGGCAGGAGGGTCTGCTATGGCTTTGGAGTTAGAAAGTTCTGCCTTCTCATCGGGCGGGGAGATTCCGGTGAACCACACCTGCGACGGCCCGGACCTCTCCCCGCCTCTGCGCTGGACCGACCCACCGGCGAACACCAAGAGCTTGGCTCTCATCGTTGACGACCCGGACGCGCCCGTGGGGACGTGGGTCCATTGGGTCCTCTATGAGATACCGGCCACGGTTCGCGAACTTCCGGAGGCTGTGCCCACGCGGGACACGGTGCCCGGCACTGGAACCCAGGGGGCCAACGACTTCGGGAAGGTCGGCTACGGAGGGCCGTGTCCGCCTCGTGGACCAGCCCATCGCTACTTCTTCAAGCTCTATGCCCTGGACACCGAGCTCGCCCTCCGGTCGGGAAAGACCAAGAGGGAACTGCTGAAGGCGATCGAGGGACACGTGCTGGGCCAGGCTGAGCTAGTTGGCCGCTATAAGCGGAGGTGAGCCCGGCGAGGGAGAGCAGCTAGGAGAGCCTGATGGTGGCCCTGCCTCAAGCGGCCCGACCGAGTGGGACAGAGAACTCAGACGGGACACGCACCGAGCACAGAGCGTCCGGAGCTGCATTAGCCCGTGGCGGGCTGGGGAGGGGCGGATGCCGCGTGAACTGATTCAGCTTCGGCAACCCATCGAGTTCCTTTCTGTCCTTGATGCCGATGGTCACGTCGACCCTGCCCTGGAGCCCGCCATTCCCTCTGAGGACCTCCGCAAACTCTACCGCACCATGCTCCAGGCCCGAAAGGCCGACGAGCGCTTCCTCGTCCTTCAGCGTCAGGGGCGTATCGGCACCGTGATTCCAAGCCGAGGGCAGGAAGCTGCCGCGCTTGGCAGCATCTACGCGCTGCGCCCCACCGACTGGGTGGTTCCCTATTTCCGGGAACTCGCGGCCTACCTGTGGCGAGGGTGGCCTCTGGAGCAGCTCATCCTCTACCTGGCCGGCTACGATGAGGGGATGCGGGTCCCAGCCGGGGTGCGCGATCTCCCGCTTTACATCCCTGTGGCTAGCCAGCTCCCGCACGCTGTGGGGGTGGCCTACGCGGCCCGGTACAAGGGACAGGACAGTGTGGTCTTGACCTTCCTTGGAGACGGGGCGACCTCTCACGCCGACTTTCATGAGGCGATGAACTTCGCGGGGGCCCTTCAGGCACCGGTGGTCTTCTGCTGCCTGAACAACCAGTGGGCAATTTCGATGCCAGCAGGGAAGCAGACGCGGTCCGAGACTCTCGCCCAGAAAGCGATCGCCTACGGCTTCCCGGGAATCCAGGTGGACGGCAATGATATCCTCGCCGTCTACACTGCGGCCCGGGACGCCGTCGAGCGCGCCCGCGCAGGAGAGGGACCGACGTTCATCGAGTGCCTCACCTACCGGCTGGGCCCTCACTCTACGGCCGACGACCCCACGAAATATCGCGGCGAGGAGGAGGTCAAGGCGTGGGAGCCCAAGGACCCGCTGATCAGGTTCCGCCACTACTTGGCGGGCAAGGGACTCCTTGATGAGGCGGCCCACGCCGCGCTGGAGGCGGAGGTCGAGGCCGAGATCCGCCAGGCAGTCGAGCGAGCCGAGGCGCGAATCGTGCCAGACCCGCTGGACATGTTCGAGCACCACTACGTCGAGCTGCCTCTGGAGCTCCGAGAACAGCGGGAGGAGTTTGCACGGTACCTCGCCGAAGCCCGAGAGCAGGCCGAGGGCTGAGGGTTCGGACCTTTCTGGCGGCAGGGCTTGCCCTGCCCATGGTGGGAACCCGCTTGAGGGCGGGGCGTCAGCGTCGGAACGGGACCACCGCCTGATCCCGAACAGGCTCCGAGGGCCTGGACTTGGTCATTCGGGAGTGCCCTTCGAAGAGCACGCCCTCCTCGATCACCACCACCGCAGCCTCTACGTCTCCGAACAGTCGGGCTGTCCCCTTCAGCTCGATGCGCTCATTGGCCTGGACGTTGCCGACCACCTCGCCGCTGATCACCACCGACCCCGCCCGGATGGTAGCGTTGACAACGGCGCGCTCGCCGATGATGAGGGTGTCGTCGGACACAATCTCCCCCTGGAACCTGCCGTTGAGCACGAGCGTGCCGCTGAAGCTGTACTTCCCCTCGATCTCTGAGCTTTCGTCGATGAAGGCCGTGGGGCTCCCGTACCTCGTCGAAGATTTCCGCTTCGGGTTCCAGAACATGGTGAAGCCTCCGCGGAGCAGCATGGCCGCCAGTATTTCTGCGCGCCGAGTCACTTGTCATCCACCAGATAGACTGGCGGCTTGTGCTCTGACTCCTTGATCTTGACGGCGTTGCCGTTGAAGAAGCCGCCCTTGGCGATGACGAGCGAATCGGTCTTGATGTTGCCCGACACCTGGCCCGTGGCCGTGATCTCCACGTTGCCTGTGGCCAGCATGTTCCCTTGGTACTGGCCCTGGACGATGGCGTCCACGGTCTCTACGTTGGCGCGCACCACACCTTTCTCGCCGATGACGAGCTTGCCACCCACGCTCAGCTCGCCGCCGATCTCGCACTCGATCTGGATGGAGTCGGCGACCTCCAACGTCCCCTCCAGCTTGGCGTGATTGCCCACGATGGTGAGGAGGGTGGGCGCCTGCATAGGGCTGCCGTCGTCCTGGGCCTGGGGAGTGGTCGGTCTTTCGGGGCTGCTGCGTCGAAACATCGCGGCCTCCTTAAATGGGGTCGGTGGGCTGTCGGATTGTTTGTATTGTGCATACTTCATGCCAGGGCTCCGCATCTCAATCACGAGGAACGGCACAGCGAAGTGTTGGGGAGGGCTATTGGGCTAAAGGCGCAGAGACCCGCGGCACGTCGCGAGCGCCGAGGGCACACAGGATCGACCTGGGGGCAATTGTCTCGGCAACGCGAGTGTGTGTTTTGAAATTCGATGACAAAATCGGTCGATGCTGGCGACAATTTGGTCTGGGATCTTGGTCCGGGTGAGGATCTTTCGGGGAAGGAGCGGCCCCGCTACTCGGTAGACAGCGCCGAGGTCTGCTCGACAACTTCGACCGTTGGAACCTTATGTCAACCCGTGCCGCTTATTCCGTTCAAGAGGGATGTAGACGCGAACATCTGCTGCGCTCGCAGGCAGACACAGGCCGGCAACCTCCCACGAGCGCCGAGGGTGGCCCCGCCGCCCGTACGATGGGAGGTGGGGGCTAATCCTCTAGTATCAGCACGGCATCGGTGCCGCTGAACTTGTGGCCATTCGTGAGCTCTCCGGAGACATGAGCTCGACTAGATCGAGGGGTTCAACTGGAGCACGGGTGGCCTTCACCTTGACGACTTCTGTTTCTGCGACGCGCAAGATATCGCTCACGTTCTTCAACGTCAGTTCGAACTCAGCCACAAAAATGTTGCCGGGAATGGGGACTGCTAGGGGTGTGGCGGTCGCCAGGTCTGCCCCGTTCTTAACGGAAAGGGTCACGGGATACTCCACGTTCTTCCCGGGCGGCAATTCGATGTAGGCGATCAAGAACTGACCCTTCGGGTGCTTTGCCTTCTTGCCTGCTTTGACCTTGACTGTGAAGACGTCGGGGTCTAGGTCGACTTTCGCAGAATTCTCATGCCCACGGTCGGTAATCTGCCACGTTTCCGAGCGAAAAAGCTTGCGAGGGCGATTGGTTTATGCTAGTTGAAAGAATATGTTCTTCTTCGAGCGCCTCGTGGACGGGCGGAAGTACCGGGTGGCTGCGGACTCCGTGTGGGATCCGCGGACGAAACAACCGGTCTCCCGGCAGGCGCTGCTCGGGCCCGCCGACCCCGCCCCGGTGGCCGACCTCGCACGGACGCGCACCATTGGGACGCGGCGGGTGGGCGACGTCGGAGCGCTCGGCTGGGTCGCCGAGCAGCTCAACGTCGTGCGGCACCTCAATGAGGCCTTCGCGGCCGGCCCCGTGCGGTCTGGCCCGTCGGCGGGCGAGCTGATCTTGGCGGTGGCCGTGCAACGCGCCTGCGCGCCTGGCTCGAAGCGAGCGCTCGCGGCGTTCTTGGGCGAGAGCGTGCCCCGGGTGTCTTGTCTGCCGGCCGAGCGATTCTCGGGGCAAGCCTTCTATCGGGTGGCCGCCGACCTCACGGCGGCGCAGCTGGAGCAGGCCCAGATCGCTATCGCGCGGGAGGCCGTGGCGCGGTTCGCCTTGTCGACGGACGTGCTGGCGTTCGACTCGACGAACTTCGACACGCACATCGCCACGCCGACGCCCGGCGAACTCGCCTGCCGGGGCCACGCCAAGAGTAAGCGCCGCGATCTGCGCGTCGTGGGCCTGGGCGTGCTGGTGAGCGAGACCGGCCACGTCCCCCTGTTGCACCGGACGTATCCGGGCAATAGCTCGGATCAGGCGGTGCTCGCCTCCTGTCTCGAGGGCCTCGGGCAACTGCATGATGCCTTGGACTACGGGGAGGGCCGCCCGGGCCAGCGCACCGTGGTTCGGGACGGCGGTTTCTGGAGCGAGCAGCTCGAGTTGGATCTCGACAGCGCCGGCTATCACTCGTTGATCTCCCTGCCCTTGTCGCATAGTGCGGCCGAGCAGGCCCTGGCGGACGC
>JBHIAB010000235.1:0-4880 GCA_046758385.1 Methylomirabilia bacterium
TCAGCCGCCCGGACTCGATCTGCGAGACCAGGCTCGGCGTGAGGCCGGACTTCTCTGCGAGCTGCCGCTGGCTGAGCCGCCGCTCCTGTCTGAGCGCCCTGATCCGCTCTCCCAGCGTCATGATCGGTTCGGCACCTCGGCCGTTCCCAAGCCGGCGTACTCGGGGTTCAGCTCCACCCCCAGGGCGTCCGCGACTCGGGTGATGAAGTTGAAGAAGCCGACGATCCCCGCGGCGTCCACGATGGCCTCGTCGCTCCAGCCCGCCTTCCTCAGCGCCGCCACGTCGGCCTCGCGGCACTCCCACTGCTCCCTGGTCACCTTCCAGGTGAAGTCGAGCAGGGCCCGCGTCGCCGAGTCAATGGGCGCGGTCCGGTAGTCCGTCTTGATAGCCTCGGCCAGGGCGGCATCCCCGCTCTCGACACGCAGCCACGCTGCGTGAGCTTCCTTTCAGTAGTGGCAGCGGTTCGCCACCGAGACCACGGTGGCGATCATCTCACGCTGCACGCGGGAAAGCTCGGAGGGACCAAACATGAGGGTCATGTGCAGGGCCCGCCAGGCGCGGCTCATCTCGGGCCTGATGGTCGTGCTCTTGATGATGTTAGGGACCCACCCGCGTTCCTTGATCGTCGCCTCGTACAGACTCTTCACGTAGCCCTCGGCTTCCTGCTCGCCAACGGTGCGTACCCACGCCATTGTCAGACCTCCTCCACATTCTCAGCGGTTTCGGGCAGGCCGGCCAGGCGCCGGAGCGCCCGCCGGACGAACACGCGCGCCATCTTCTTGCGGTAGGGGTAGGTCAGGTCGGTGTTGTCCAGCGGCTTCGAGGGCTTCGCCGCGACATCCGCCACCTGCTCGATCAGCTCAGGGGTCAGCCGCTGGCCGGCGAGCACCCGTGAGGCCTCGGTCACCTCCCGGGGCTGGGAAGCCACCGCGCCAAGGACGATCTTCCCCGACTTCACGCTGCCGTTGTCCATGCCGAGCGCCACCGCCACGCCGAGGACCGGAAAGTCGAAGGAGCCGCGGCGGCGGAGCTTCAAGTAGGTCGAGCGGAGCCCGCCAGCCGGCGGCAGCAGGATCTCGGTCAGGATCTCATCGGGCGCTTTCGCAAGATAGTCGATGCCGTCATCCCTGAACAGGGTCTCAATGGGAATGACCCGATCGCCGCGCGCACCCACCAGACGAATGCGAGCCCCCCGGCTCCAGAGGACCGGCGCCGTGTCGCTGGAGGACACGGCCCAGCAGCGGGAGCCACCCGGGGCCACCAGGCAGATGTTGCCGTCCTTCTTCATGCAGAAGCCGATCGCGCGCCGCCACTGGAACGACTGGTTGTAGTAGTTGCAGCGAGGGTCGACGCAGACGTTTCCCCCGATGGTTCCCATGTTTCGAAGCGGAGGCGTGGAGACCAGACCAGCCGCCGTCGCGAGGGCCGGAAAGTGTTCTCGCAGGACCAGATGCTCGGAGACATCGGCGAGTGTGGTGCCAGCGCCGATCTTGAGCCCCGTCTCGGGCTCGCCCCGCACGCCGACAAGCTCCCCGAGCCCCTTGAGCCCCACCAGCGCCTTCGGCTCGAGCTGGCGGCGCTTCATGTTGGGGTAGAGGTCCGTCCCGCCGGCCACGAGCATCGCTTCGGACCCGTGCTCCGCCATCAGTCGCGCCGCCTCGCTCACCGAGCGTGGGGCCAGGTACCTGAAGGGGGGAAGCCTCATCATGAGTCGGTCTTCCGTTTCACCGACGGATCAGCGGGCTGGCCGAAGGCCGACTCCACCTTGAGCGGATCCGGGAAGTGGAAGAGCGGGAGCCGCTCCGGCCCCACGCGCGGCGTCTTCCCCTGCTGCCTGAGCCCCAGAGCTGTCAAGACCTTATCGGGGGAGACAGGAATCTCATCAACCCTCACCCCGACCGCGTCGTGGATGGCATTGACGACTGCGGGAATGACCGGAAGCAACGGCCCTTGGCCGGCTTCCTTGGCGCCGTAGGGGCCCTCGGGATCCACCGTCTCGACGAGAATCGTGTGGATCTCCGGGGTCTCCAGTGTGGTCAGGCTCTTGTACTCCAGGATGGACGGGATCTTGTGCAACCCCTTTCTGAAGACCTGCTCCTCCATCAAGGCCTCGCCCAACCCCATGTAGACGGAGCCCTCCACCTGCCCCTCCACCAGGAGCGGGTTCAGGGCGCGCCCGACGTCGTGGGCGATCCAGACCTCGTCCACCTTCACTTCACCCGTCTCCGGATCCACGCCGAGCTCCACCACGGAGGCGGAATAGGAGTAGCACGGAGACGGCCCGACACCGGAGCCCTTGAACTTTCCCGCGCGCTTGGGTGGCGTGTAGGAGCCGGCCGCCACAAGGGTGCCGTGCATGGATTCGGCGAGCACTGTAGCCTCCGCGAAGGACACGCTGCGCTCCGGGTCATCTCGGACGAAGACTCGGCCACCGCGCGAGACGACCTCGCCCGGGGCCACCTCCAGCTTCTTGGCGACGGCCTGGTGGACCATCTGGCGCAGCTGCTCAGCCGCCTGAACCGCCGCATTCCCCGCCATCAAGGTCACGCGGGAGGAGTAGGAACCAAGGTCCACCGGGGTCAAGTCGGTGTCCGCGGTCGCCACCCGAATATCCTTCGGATCGATCCCAAGCTGCTCAGCGACCAGATACGCAAGAACCGAGTCCGATCCCTGACCGATCTCGGTCGCCCCGCAGAGGATCGTCACCCCGCCACCCCGATCGACCTTCACGATCGCGCCCGAGTGGGGCATCTCGTTCCAGTAGATGGCCAGCCCGGCCCCGGTCAGGTATGAGGAGCAGGCGAAGCCGACCCCCTTCCCGTAAGGCAGCTTCCCGTGCTTGCTCGTCCAGCCCGATGCCTCCACAACGCGGTCGATGCACTCCTTGAGGCCGCAGGTGGTGACGGTCAGATGGTTCGCCGTCTTCGTATACTCGTCCACCACGATCTGCCGGCGCATCTCGGCCGGGTCGAGCCCGAGCTGCTCGGCGATCTTGTCGAGGTGGCATTCCAGCGCGAAGCGGGGCTGGGGGATGCCGTGGCCGCGTTTGGGCCCGCAGGGAGGCTTGTTGGTGAAGACCCGCATTCCCTCGAACCTGTAGCAGGGAATCTGGTAGGCCACGGTCTGGAGCGCCCCGGTGTAAAGCATGGTGGCGACCCCGTAGGAGCCGTACGCCCCGCCGTCGACGTAGGAGCGAAAGTGCATCCCGAGGATCTCGCCGTCCTTCCTCACGCCGGTCTTCACCCACATGAGAACCGGATGCCGCCCCCGATGGAGGTAGAAGACCTCTTCGCGCGTGAGCCCAATCTTGACCGGCCGACCCGTGAGCTGCGCCAGCCTTGCCACCACGATCTCGTGGCTGAAGGGATTGGTCTTCCCCCCGAACCCGCCTCCCACCGGGGTCGCGATCACTCGGATGTGGGCCGGCGACATCCGGAGGGTCCTGGCCAGGATGCGGTGGACATAATGAGGCGTCTGGGTGGAGGTCCAGAGTGTCAGCTTCCCGTCGGGGGACCACTGAGCGACCGCCGCGTGCTGCTCCATCGGCAGGTGGGTGCTACCCGAGTAGTAGAAGACATCCTCCCTCACCAGATCTGCCTTAGCGAGGGCTCCCTCGACGTCGCCAAACTCGAACGCGACGGCCTTGTGAATGTTGGGGCCATCGCCGTATTCGTGGATCCTGACCTTGTCCTGGGCCAGAGCCTCCTCGATGGACATGATCGAGGGAAGCGCCTCGTACTCGATGTCCACCAGGTCGGCAGCGCGCTCGGCAGTCTCCTCGTCCACGGCAGCGACCGCCGCGATCGGGTCGCCCACCATGCGAACCTTCTCCGTGCATAGGACCTCCTCGTCCTGACTCACGGGGAGGATTCCGAACTTAACCGGCGGGAGGTCATGGCCGGTGATCACGGCGTACACGCCGGGGAGCGCCCTGGCGCGGGTGGTGTCGATCTTTTTGATCAGCGCGTGGGGATGGTCACTCCAGCGAATCTTCGCATGGGCCATCCGGGGGAGGAAGAAATCGTCGGCATAGCGGGCGCTCCCCGTCACCTTTTCCCAGGCATTCACCTTGGCGAGCGGCTTCCCTATGACGCCCAGCTCTTCCTTGGTCATCTCCGCGCTCCCGTCGTCTCCGAGACACCCGACATCCTGAGGGCAGCCAGCTCCACCGCCTTCAGAATCTTCGTGTAGCCGGTACACCGGCAGAGATTCCCCGCCAGGGCTTCCCTGATCTCCTTCCGCGTGGAGTCGAGCTTGCCCGCGAGGAGGGCCGCGGATGTGAGGAGGATCCCCCCCGTGCAGTAGCCGCATTGAGCCGCGCCCAGCTCGGCGAACGCATGCTGGAGCGGGTGGAGGCGGCCGTCGGAAGCCAATCCCTCCACGGTCAGGATGGCCCGCCCTTCCAGCTCAATGGGGAGGGCGAGGCAGGAGAGCACCGGCTGGCCGTCAACCAGCACCGTGCAGGCCCCGCACTCACCGAGCTCGCATCCGTGCTTGGTGCCGGTGAGCCCCAGGTCCTCCCGGAGCACCTCGAGGAGGGTCTTGTGCACCGGGACGGCGAGCTCGTGCGCTTCGCCATTCACCACGAGCGTGAGAAGCGTCTTCCCCACCATCGGCCTCCCGCATTGTGAAATTGAACATTAACTGAGACTGATTTTCCGTTCAGCATAGGTAAACACTCCATCGCTGTCAAGAGGTGACAGGGGCTTGCCACCTCCCAGTTTTCGAGCCCCTATCAGAAGAAGTCGCAATCCCCTCTTCCTCGGGGCGTCGATTCCAACAGGTGGTGTACAAAGGTGATCGCTGTCCGCCGCAGGAGGTCGCAATCCCCTCTTCCTCGGGGCGTCGATTCCAACATCGTAGGAGCCTTGCGTAGAAT
>JBHIAB010000236.1:0-4869 GCA_046758385.1 Methylomirabilia bacterium
ATCGGGGAGACGCCCAACGGCGGGCTCACCCGCCTCGCCCTGAGCGACGAGGACAAGCGGGCACGGGATCAAATGGTGGCCTGGATGCGGGAGGCTGGGCTCCGCGTCAGCGTGGACCAGATGGGAAATATCTTCGGCGAACGAGCGGGTACCGAGGCTTTGCCACCCGTGATGATCGGCTCCCACGTGGACTCAGTCCCCACGGGTGGAAAATACGATGGGCAACTCGGGGTCCTGTGTGGGCTCGAGACGATCCGCTCTCTCAACGACCACGGCGTCCGCACCCGCCATCCGGTCAGCCTGGCGATTTTCACCAACGAGGAGGGAGCGCGCTTTCAGCCCGCCATGATCGCCAGCGGCGTGATGGCAGGCAAGATCCCGCTCGAGGATGCCTACAACGCCCGGGACAAGGATGGCGTCCGTCTCGTTGACGAGCTGGAGCGGATCGGCTACCTGGGCCCTGAGCCATGCGCCGCCCGGCCGATCCGCGCCTACCTGGAGCTCCACATCGAGCAGGGCCCCACCCTAGAGGAAGAAGGGCTATCCGTGGGCGTCGTAGAGGGGATCGTGGGAATCGCCTGGTCCCGGCTCACGCTCTGGGGGGTCCAGGATCACGCAGGCCCCACACCGATGCGGAGCCGGCACGACGCGTTGGTGGGTGCGGCCGATGTGGTGCGAGCGGTTCGCGCCATCCCCGGCCAGGTGAGCCCCGACATGGTCGCCACCGTGGGACGGCTCGAGGTCTCCCCCAACATCACGAACGTGATCCCCGGCCGGGTGGTCATGAGCATCGACCTCAGGGACCCGAAGGAGGGGCACCTGACGCGGGCCCTGGGCTTGCTCGACCGGGCGGTGAAAGACGCTACGGCGACGGAAGGGGTGCGATACGAGCTGGAGCATCACTGGCGAGTGCCACCCACGCCGTTTCACCGCGAGGTGGTCGATGCCGTGGAGCGGGCTGCACGATCGCTCGGGTGCGGGTCCCGGCGGATCCTCTCGGGCGCGGGCCACGACGCTCAGCACATGGCCGCCATCTGCCCGACGGGGATGGTCTTCGTGGCGTCGAAGAACGGCCGGAGCCACTGCGAGGAGGAGTTCACTCCTATGGACGACATCGAGCACGGTGCTAATACCATATTTGTCACCGCACTCGAGCTGGCGCGATAGCCGTGGCACCCGAGTTGCATGGCCTGCCTGCGAAGACGCAATATCGACAAGTTCCGCCGATCAACAGGCGGCAAATCTTGCCGTGGGGGGCTAAATGATCCAAGGCGTGAACGCGTTCATCCCGTTCGGGGCGCCGGAGAGTCAGGTGCCCCGGGTTGATGCCCGGAGCTTGTCGCTCGCCCTCGGAGCCCTGGCCCCCAAGTCCCGCGCCGACGACGGGCTCGCGAAGACGCTCGAGCGCTCGTTCAGGCTGAACCTCCTGGAGGCGCTGAGCCGACTCCCTGCCGAGCCCCGTCCCCCAACCCTCCCCGCAAAGGCAGTCACACCGCCTCCCAGCTTCAAGCCCGTTCCCCCGCGCGACGGCGCGGCCCTCGAAGACACGCAGACCCCAGGTGTCGCGAGACCGAAGGGCCATGAGGGACCTAGCAGGAGAACGAAGAAGCTCGCGGCAAATGCCGAGTCAGACCTGATTCAGAAGGCTGCCGAGCGCGCCGGGGTCGACCCCCGATTCCTTCAGGCCCTTCGGCTCGTCGAAAACGGCGGCCCCGGGCGCGAATTCGGTGTGTTGTCAGTCCCCGCGCCGACCTACGAGGACCAGGTCCGCGTCGCTGCCACGACGATCGGCCGCAACCTGGAGCGATTCAAGCGGGCAGGAGGCGAGCCAATAGACTCGCTCTCGGGCCAATACACCGATGGGTTCATCCGGTTCTTCTCGAGCCGGTACGCCCCGGTCGGGGCGAACAACGACCCCACCGGTCTCAACCGATATCACGCCAAGAACCTCATCCGCCTCTACGCTCAGCTGACTCAGAAGGCATAGGCCGTGGGGTCAGTCCGGGAGGCGCAAGCACGCGACGACCGGCAGATGATCTGAGGCGACGCATGCCAGCCGGCTCCGGTGAACCATGGGCCGCTCACCACCGAGCTCGGTGTCCCAGTAGATCCGATCCAGGGAGAAGACCGGAAACAGCGCCGGGTGGGTCCGCCGGCGACGCAACAGAAGGGAAAACTCGGGAGCCAGGCGAGGAGCGAGCGAGCCGGGCAGCCGCTCGTTGAAGTCTCCCAGCAACACCCGCGGCCCGTAGTTGCGAACGATCAAACCGCAGGTCATAAGCCAAAACGGTGAGAACTTTTGGGGCAAACCCACCCTCAAAAGCTGCTATAGTACGAGGGCAGAACTAGCAAGACCGTTGTGACGTTTCGCGGTCCGCGCAGAACGCAGGTCACGGAGAACTGCCATGCTAGTGTCCCCGACCGACGAGCAGCGTCAGATCGTCCGTGCCGTCCGTCAGTTCGTGGAAAAGGACGTCAAGCCGGTCGCCTCGGCCCTCGAACACGACGACGTCTACCCCCGCGAGCTGGTGGCGCGGATGAAGGAGCTCGGGCTCTTCGGGGCGCTCGTCCCCGAAGCGTACGGCGGCCTGGGCCTGGACTCCACCACCTACGCCATGGTCATCGAGGAGCTCTGCCGGGGGTGGATGTCGCTGGCCGGTGTGATCAACAGCCACCTGATGATGGCCTTGATCGTGAGCAATTTCGGCACCGAGGAGCAGAAGCGTCGGTTTCTCCCGGCCATGGCCACGGGGGAGAAACGGGGTGGGCTCTGCTTGACCGAACCTCACGCCGGCTCAGACGTGCAGGCCATTCGGATGGCGGCTAAGCGCCGGGGCGAGACCTACCTGCTGACCGGCACCAAGATGTTCGTCACCAATGGCCGCGAGGGGAATGCCTTCGCCCTTCTTGCCAAGACCGATCCGGCCGCCGACCCGCCCCACAGAGGAATGTCCTGCTTTATCGTCGAGAAGGGGCATCCCGGATTCCAGGTGGCCAAGAGTATCTCGAAGCTCGGCTACAAGGGCGTCGACACCGCCGAGCTCGTCTTCGACGAGTTCCCGGTGCCGGCGGCCAACCTCGTCGGAGGCGTGGAGGGGCAGGGCTTCAAGCACGTGATGGGTGGACTCGAAACGGGCCGGATCAACATCGGGGCGCGCGCCGTCGGGGTAGCGCAAGCCGCCTTCGAGGACGCGCTTCGGTACGCGCAGCTCCGGCAGACCTTTGGGCGGCCCATCGCTCAGCACCAGGCCATCCAGCTCAAGCTGGCCGACATGGCCACCACGCTCACCGCCGCCCGCCTGCTCACGTACTGGGCCGCCGAGCGGAAGGACCGGGGCCAGCGGTGCGACCTAGAAGCCGGGATGGCCAAGCTCTTCGCTTCGGAGACGGCCCAGACCATAGCGATGGAGACCATGCGCATCCATGGCGGCTACGGTTACACCAAGGAGTACCCCGTGGAGCGTTACTACCGCGACACCCCCCTCATGCTCATCGGCGAGGGGACCAACGAGATCCAGCGGCTGGTCATCGCCCGGCAGCTCCTCGAGCGCTACGGCGAACGGCAGGGGGCCTTGAAGTCGCTGGAGGAGGAGCCAGCCGAGCGACGCCAGCTCCTCCGCGCGGTCCGGACCTTCGTCGAGAAAGACCTCATCCCGGTCGCCCCTCACTACGAGCTGCCCGACGAGTACCCTTTCGAGATCGTGGAGAGGCTCAAGGAGCTGGGGTTGTTCGGCGCCACCATCCCTCAGGAGTATGGCGGGCTCGGCCTCGACTACACGACCTGCGCCATGATCGTCGAGGAGATCTGCCGGGGCTGGATGTCGGTTTCGGGGGTTCTGAACTCGCACCTGATCATGGCCTACATCGTGACGCACTTCGGCACTGAGGAGCAGCGACGTCGCTTCCTGCCCGCCATGGCGCGGGGCGAAAAGCGCGGCGGCCTGGCCCTCACCGAGGCCAGCGGCGGCTCCGACGTCCAGGCCATCCGCACGGTGGCCCGGCGCGACGGTGACCACTATGCGATCAACGGCTCGAAGCTGTTCGTCACGAACGGGCGCCACGGCGACACCTTTGCGCTCCTAGCCAAGACCGATCCGGCGGCCAGGCCGCCACACAAGGGAATGTCCTGCTTCATCATCGAGAAGGGCGCTCCCGGCTTCACCGTGAGCCGGGACCTGGACAAGCTGGGCTACCGGGGCGTTGACACCTCGGAGCTCACCTTCGACGATTTCCGCGTCTCCAGCGCCAACCTGGTTGGGGAGAGAGAGGGGCAGGGCTTCAGGCAGGTGATGGCCGGGCTCGAGACCGGCCGGATCAACATCGCGGCCCGGGGCGTGGGCATCGCTCAGGCCGCCTTCGAGGCCGCCCTCCGCTACTCGCAGCAGCGGAGCGCCTTCGGCAAGCCCATCTGCCAGCATCAGGCGATTCAGCTCAAGCTTGCCGACATGGCCACCAAACTCACCGCCGCCCGCCTCCTCACCTATTGGGCGGCGGCTCAGAAGGACTCGGGGGAGCGCTCGGACCTCGAGGCCGGCATGGCCAAGCTCTACGCCTCTGAGACCTGCTATGAGCTGTCGCTGGAAGCAATGCGGATCCACGGCGGTTACGGGTACGTCACCGAGTTCCCGGTGGAGCGCTACTACCGGGACGCCCCGCTGCTGGTCATTGGAGAGGGGACCAACGAGATCCAGCGGTTGGTCATCGCCCGCCAGCTCGTCAAGCGCCATCCGGTTTAGGGAGCCTCCCGGGATCGCCAGCGGCAGCGGGGACTGGTTATTCCAGGATTATATACTTGACGCAAAAGACAGTGCTGGCGTTCAGTTACCAGCAAAATGTCCGCTGGGGGTGGTGAATTGCGCGAGCTGGCGA
>JBHIAB010000237.1:0-4854 GCA_046758385.1 Methylomirabilia bacterium
CAGCGAGCAGTAGATCGGCCCCTCAGGCCACACGAGGGGCGTGGCGGGACGTCTCCGGCCGAAAGCTAGAAGCATTCCAACCTTGCGTCCGCATAGGGCGTTCTCTGGAGTCAACAAATCGAAAGGCGCGGACCCCGCATACGCCGCTGAACTGTACTTCCGGGCCACTGCTCTGTGTAGACGCGGCTATGGCGCGCCGCCACGATTCGGTGAGGCCTCCAGGAGCTGGAGGCGAAAGCACCGATGGAACCGCAGCGGATCCGGCGCCCCGGCGGCGGCCGAACGAAGACGCTGGAGAACGATCGGGGAGGGGAGAGAGAGACTGGACTTGACCCGGTTTGGTGGAGGGTGAACTGCTTTCGGGATCTGATCGCCCTCGGGTCCTGGACACCGGGTTGATGGTAACCGCCTCAGGCCGCCTGAGGGGGGTCATTTCGGGGGGTATCGAGATAGCGGCCACCCTCGTGAGTGTGGCGGTGATCGTCAATCTGATTGGCTCCACCCGCACCTCGGCCGGGCTGCGCGTGCGGTGTGAACTGGACCGCGGGACTTATCCGAAAGGCCAGGAAGTCTCGGACGCCCAGATGGCCATGCTCAAGCTCGTGCCCCATCGCGTCCATGGCGACTGAGGCACGAGTCCCTCACAGAGGCAGTTGCCTCCTGGTGATGGCCAGCCAGAGGTTCTTCCGGCGGGCGTGCTGCCCGGCCCACCCCCGCACCACCCGCTGGTACGCCCCCGAGTCCAGTTCGAAGACCGCGGCGAGCCACCCGGCGCAGTCGTCGTAGTTCGACCCCGTCGCGTTCGCAGGCTCCGGAACCAGACCCGCCGCGTGGCGCCTCCAGAACTCGACCACCTCTGGAAACAGGTCCGCGACCCCCAGGCGCTCGACCCAGCGGCGCCGCGATGCACTGAAGGCAGGCTCGCCTTCCCATCGCGTGGACAGCAGCCGGTGGAGCGTCGGCGACGTCTTGCGCAGCGAGGAACCGACGTCGAGGTCGAGGGTCAAGGTCCCGAGTGCGCCGAGGGACTGCTGGAGCGTGGCCGGCGCGCGCCCCGTGTCCTCAAGCCACTGCCGCACAGCACGGCGGAATGACGGCGCGCCATCCTTCCCTGCGCGGGCGGCGTCCACCAGGGCCCGAACCCACACCGACCCCGGCGATTCACGCCGGTTGGGCTGACGCCCGAGGGTCGTCTCGACGACCAGCGACCGCCAATCCGCAAAGAGCCGGTCGCGCATGCCCGCGAACCGCGGTGATGAGACGCGCCGGAACGCCTCCAGGACGGCGTCCCCGTCCGCCCACCGGCGGCCCACCGTGACTTGCAGCTCCAGGGCGCACGCCATCTCCTCTTGGTTGAATCCCGTGGCGACCTTTCGCCAACTCTCGAGAAGGCGGAACGCCGGCGCATGCCGGTCGCTCCAGTGCTGCAGGGCAGGATGGGAGATGAGCAGCATCTCCCGCGGGTCCCACGCCTCTCCCGTCTTGAGGCGCACCAACGCGCGCACGGCCTCCTCGATGAGAGGCAACGCCCGGTCGAACGACTTCCGGCGGAGCATGTCCGCGACGAGGGGGAGCGCCAGCTCCCAGTCCTGCGCGATGTGCTTCCGGCTGGCCTCCTCGAACAGCGCGGGATCCCACCGGCGGGCGAGACCCTGGTGGATCCTGAACCACCCCGCGTGGGCCGCCCCGAGGACGTCTGCCCAAGGGCCCGCGCTCCGGTGGGCCACGATCCCCTTCAGGACCGCTTGCTGATCCGCGTCGCCGAGCCCGAGGATGAACCGCGCGACCGTGTCGTCATCCAGGCTCACGACCCTGATGGACGCTTCAAGTTTCCGGATCGTGTCGGCGAACTCGAAGGGGTTGCGCCAGTCCCGCCGGCACGCCCGCCATTCCCATTCCAGGAGACAGCCAGTCACCTCAGGGCCGAGAGGACACCCATCGCCGGACGACGGGTCCATCCAGTCGCGCAGTCCCGAACCGATCTCCGCGTCCATGTCCTCGATGGCGCTGGCGAAGCTGAAATCGGGCGCCAGCTCGTCGTCCATCACGCGTTCCAGGACCTGGCGCATCCTGGCCGCGATGGGTTCGAGATCCTGGGCCAGGCTGGCCCCGTCCAAATACGGCTCTTCCCAGTGGTGCTCGCGGACGACGTACGGGCCGTGCTCGTCCCCCGACTCGGCGACGCAGGCCTCCCACTCACCCCAGGCCTTTTCCCACTTCTGGCGGATCTTGCCGCCTCCGGGGGACGGCCGCGCCTTCGTGCGGCTCCGCCCGCGGGACGCCAGCAGCCTGCGAAGCGTCCCGGCCGTCTCGTCGGCGAGCCGGGCGAAGAGCCGATCGCGCCCCCGCTCATCCAGCGCCAAGAGCGCGCACGCCACCACGCGCCGGATCTCGTCCTCCGACAGGCCGTGCGAGAGCAGCTCAAGCAGCGCCCTCTCCTCCGCGGCGTCAGCGCGCTTGCCTTTCCGGGTCTTTCGCGCTCTTGCCGTCACTTCGGTTGCCTCCTCTCGAAGACGTCCCCGTTCACCGCTCGGGGCCCCGGCGGTGCGGCATGACCGAGGCCTCGAGAGCCTTGAGGCGGGTCATAGGGCGAATGCGCTATGCGAGTGGGAGGCTATACACGGTGTACCTTCCGTTTCAGTCTCAGCCGGCGGCGCATCTCCTCGCTAGAGATCCCCCCCTCCGATCTCTGCCTTGTTCGTGACCGGTCAATCAAAGCGAGAAACTGCGCATTGGTGCTCAGCGTCACTGTCTCCAGATCTGCGTTTTCGATGGCCACCAGCGCGGCGACGGGCTTGCCTTTAACGGTCAGGATCACGGGTTCTTTGTTCACGTCTTGCGCGTATTCCGCAAGTCGTCCGGTCGCCTTCTCCATCTCAATTGTCTTCATAAGTCAATCACCTCCGTGTCAGTTCGCGATTTCGGGCGGTCCCGTTTTCTCCCGCGTGAGGCCTTACCCCGTCGGCTTCCACTCCTTGAACTGCTCGCGGAGGACCTTCTTGTCGAACTTGCCCACGCTGGTTTTGGGCATGGCCTCGAGGAAGACCACCTCATCCGGGAGCCACCACTTGGCCACCTGGGGGCGGAGGAACTCGATGAGTTCGTCGGCCCCGAGAGAGCCCTGCTGTTCCGGCTTGGGCACCACGCAGGCCAGCGGGCGCTCGACCCACTTGGCGTGGGGCACGGCGATAACGGCGGCCTCGAGGACTTTCGGGTGGGCCATGAGGAGGCTTTCCAGGTCCAAGCTGGAGATCCACTCGCCGCCCGACTTGATGAGGTCTTTGGTGCGATCCGTGATCTGGATATACCCCTCGGGATCGATGGTCACCACATCCCCCGTGCGGAACCAGCCGTCGGCGGTGAACTGCTTGGCGCCCTCGGGGTTGTTGTAGTATCCGCTGACGATCCACGGGCCGCGCACCTGGAGCTCGCCCATGGTCTTCCCATCCCAGGGGACCTCGCGCCCCTCCTCGTCCACGGCGCGTAGATCGACTCCCACCGAGGCGTAGCCCTGCTTGGCCCGCACCGCGTAGCGCTGCTCGTCGGGCCAGCTCTCCATGTAGCTCTTGAGGCGCGAGACGGTGCCCAGCGGCGTCGTCTCGGTCATGCCCCACGCGTGGGTCATCGTGACGCCGAACTTCTTGTCGTAGGTCTCCATGAGGCTCTTGGGCGCCGCCGAGCCGCCGATGGGGATGCATCGGATGGAGGAGATGTCGAAGGATTGCTGCTCGAGGAGAGCCTGGACCCCGATCCAGATGGTGGGCACGGCGCCCACCAACGTCACCTTCTCTCGATCGACGATCTCCACGATGTCCCTGACTTGGGGATTGGGGCCGCCGAAGATCTGTGTCGCTCCGACCATCGTGCCGGCGTACGGGATGCACCAGGCGTTGGCGTGGAACATCGGCACGATGTGGAGGATCACGTCCTTCTCCGAAATCGCGAAGGAGTCGGTCATGGCTTGGGCCAGGCAGTGGACGTAGATGGCCCGGTGGCTGTAGACGACGCCCTTCGGATAGCCGGTGGTGCCTGAGGTATAGCACATCCCCGCCGCGTCGTTTTCGGCGAGCTGGGGCCAAGCGGTGACCGGCTTGGCCTCCTTCACGAGCGCCTCGTACTCGAGGAGCCCGGAGGGAATTTGCGCGTCCGCTGCGTCCCGCATGATCACGAAGTGACGCACCGATTTGAGGTCGTTCCGGATCGGCTCCAGGATCGGCCAGAGGGTCTGATCCACGAACAGGATCGAGTCCTCGGCGTGGTTGATGATGTACGTCAGGTCGCCGGCAGAGAGCCTGATGTTCACGGTGTGAAGCACGCTGCCGAGGAGCGGGGCGGCCCAGTAGATTTCCAGATGGCGGTGGGAGTTCCACGCGAAGGTTCCGACTCGCTCGCCGCGTTTGATCCCGAGGCTCTGGAGAGCCCCTGCCAGCTGCATGGCCCGGTCGGCGAACTCGCCGTAGGTGTAGCGAAACAGTGGCGCTCGCGGAACCCGCGTGGCTAGGGGCTTCTTGGGGAAGAGGCGGCGGCTCCGCTCAAAGAGCTGAGCGAGCGTGAGCGGGTAGTCCATCATTAGCCCTTTCATCGCATTCCTCCCAGGCAACTCATTGGATCACTCGGAGGAGGGCTGCGCCCCCCTACGCTCGCCGCTGGCTCGCGCTCTCTGCAGCCTCGCCAAGGCGAGGCTGCTTCGCGTGCCGAACCTCCCCCCTGGGCTGGGGGGGGCAAACCCCCGCCCCCACAGCGGCCGGGGGCGCCGCGGCGGCGGGCGTACTCCAAGTCCTCGAACACGAAGATGGCGGCCCCCTCGGCGGCCACGAAGCCGTCGCGGTCGGCGTCAAAGGGGCGGCTGGCCTT
>JBHIAB010000238.1:0-4838 GCA_046758385.1 Methylomirabilia bacterium
GTTGGAAGATGTAGAGAAGCCCGATGGTCGCCACGATGGTGCTCTCGGGGTTGTATTCGATCTGACGGAGGATGAGCCGATCAGCGAGGAAGGCGATGCCTCCGACGATGAGGGGAGCCGCGATCAAGGCCACCAGGAAGCCGCCCAACATGGTCGAGAAGTACCAGGCGATGACTGCGCCTAGCATGAAGAACTCTCCGTGAGCCACGTTCACGATGCGCATGACGCCGAAAACGAGTGAGAGGCCGAGGGCGGTGAGCGCGAGCACGAAGCCCGTGACCGTCCCTTCCAGCAGGGCGAGAAAGAGATGACCCGCGAAGCTCATTAGAGTATGGCAGGGAGGGGGGGATCCTCAGCACCGCCTTCCGTGGTCGTGATGACGACACGGTGGGTAGCCGAGGATTTGCCCCCACTCCGCAGATGCGTGTGACGGACCGGCGTTGGAGAAGAGCGAATCAGCTCTTTACAGGGATTGCTTCGTGTAGTCCGCCTCGGGCTGATAGAGAGAATCCTCGATCTCTGTTCTGTGGATGACCTTGAGCCTGCGGTTCTCGACCTTGGAGATGAACTGCTGGCCGAAGCCTTGATGGACCTGGCCGACGAACTTCTTGTGGCCCTGCGGATGCTGAATCCCCTCGTTGAACCACCGGAAGTTCTCCACGGTCTCGATGAGGGCCTGGTAGTCCTTCGGGGTGGGGTCTTTGTAGCCACTCTGCTCGACGGCCTGCTTGATGATGAACAAGGTTTCCCAGCAGCCGAACATGTGCGAGTAGGTCGAGACATCCTTCGGATCCCGGAGACTCGCACCGGCTTCGTTGATACCGACCCGCTGCCTGTAGAAGCGCTCATAGGGCGTGCCGTAGCCGCCCGCGTATCTCGGGAACGCTTCCCAGAAGTATGTTCCCTCGAGGAACTGGAGGCCCGGGCTGGATAAGTCGACCCCTTCCAGCGAGTCTATGAAACCAAAGATCTGGGGCTTCCGTGTGCCAAAGTACTCACCCATCTCCTTGACGAAGGTGAGCACGCCGGGGCCGACCATCACGTGATACAGCACGTCGGTGTCTGCGGGCACCCGCGGGAAATATTTGGTGAACGAGGTTTCTCTGGGCGGGATGGCGAGCCGAGCCCGGATTGTCCCTCCGAGCCCGGGTGCAGCCTGCCCCAAAAAGTCTCTGTGGTTGTAGCCGAAGGCATAGTCAGGGAAGATCATGGTGATCTTCTTTCCGAGATTCTTGACGATCCAGCCCGCTACGGCGGTTATTTGCGCGCGTACGTCGGTGATGCCGGGCTGGAAGACGTAGCGGTTCAGCTTCCCAGAGGCCACATGGTAGCCCTCGCTCACCACGAAATACGGGATCTTCAGCTCGCCGGCTCTCGGCGCCGACGCGATCACCACATGTGAAAAAAGCGTTCCGTAGATGAAATCCACCTTGTGGTGCACGGCAAGCTTCTCGACAACCTCCGCCCCTCTCTTGGGGTCTGTTCCATCATCCTCTGGCACGAGCTGAACAGGCCGCCCGGCGATCCCGCCCATTTCGTTGATCAGGTTCGCCGCTGCCGTCGCTGCCCTTGCGTACCATCTCCCGTAGACTGCTCCAATGCCTGTCCGGTGGACCTGAAACCCGATCTTTATCGGTGCCTTCCCTGCTGCCCGCGCAGCCCGTTGCGCGGCCGCGCGGGGGGTGAAACCCGTGGGCAAGTAACCTCCTGCAGCGCCGCCGGCTCCCGCACCCACCAGAGCGGCCGCGGCCTTTATGGCCTGCCTCCTAGAGATCTTTCCCGGTCCCCAGGGCACTCGCCCAATACCCTCCATGGCCGACCTCCTTTTCTCCGTGTATCGCACGTCCCACCGACTGTTTGCCCTCCAGGGAGCACGTCGCGGAGTTCACTTCAGCGCCTGCACTCTGATTGGTCGGGGCTCCGCATCGGCCTTCAAGGTGAGGCGTTGGACCCCAACATCCTCCGCCCGGGACCAGCGTCGCCTTGTCAAGGGGAGCTAGGGCAGCTTGTACCATGGCGACGTGAGAGAATTCAAGGACAAACTCCCGGGAGTTCTCGGAGACTGTGGCGCGCTTCTCCCCAGAGTCTGTCGCCTCATCGGGGCGCAGCGCCGGACCGGCCGAACCCCGCGGGGTTCGGCGCCCGGGTGACTGAAGTTTGGGAGAGCGCAGAGGTTCGGAGACCACTCATGCTAACCCCCGCCAGCCCGGATCGCCTGCCAGATCCGGTGACGGGTCATCGGCAGCTCGAGCAGTCGGTCGCCGGCAGCCCCGAGGGCATCCCCCACCGCGTTAGCGATCGCCGCCGGCGCCCCGATGGTCCCGCTCTCCCCCATCCCCTTGAACCCCCCCAGGCTCGTTTGGGCTGGGGTCTCGAGGTGCTCGATCTCAAGGGCCAGGGCCTGGGTAAACGTCGGGAGCGCGTAGTCCATAAGCGAGCCGGTGGCGAGCTGGCCTGACTCGTCGTACACAAGCTCCTCGAGCAGGGCCACACCGATTCCCTGGGCCACGCCGCCTGCGATCTGCCCCTCGACAACCGTCGGGTTGATCATCGGGCCGCAATCCTCGGCAAGGATGTAGCGCAGGATCGAGACCTGTCCGGTTTCTGGGTCCACCTCCACCAGCGCGACATGAGTCGCGTAGGAAAAGGTGGCCGTCGGGCTGACGCCTCGGGTGGACTCGAGCCCCGGCTCCTCCCCCGCGTTGAGCAGTGAGAGCGGCGGGTAGTGCGCGGCGCGCGCCACGGCCGACCACGGGAGGAAGCGGCCTGGCGCCCCGCGCACCTGAAACCGCCCGTCGAGGGCCTCGAGGTCACGGGCATCAGCTTCGAGGAGGAGTGCGGCGATCCTGACGGCTTTCTCTCGAACCGAGCGCGCGGCGAGCAGCAGTGCGTCGCCGACGCCGGCCGCGCCGCGACTGGCGAAGGTGCCGCTTCCGAACGGGCATCGGTCCGTGTCTCCGCTCACCACCGTGACGGCCTCCAGCGGGAAGCCAAGGGCGTCGGCCGCAAGCTGGCCGAGGGTGGTGGCGTGTCCCTGGCCCTGGGAAACCGAACTCACGAATACCTGCGCATGCCCGGAGGGGGAGACGCGAATCGTGGCGGCGTCGTAGCCGGGGACTTCCCTCATCCCGCGCCGCCGATACGTCGATGCGCCAACGGCCGTGTACTCCGCAAAGCAGGCGAGCCCGATTCCTGCCCATCGCCCTCGACCGCGCAGCTCCTCCACCTGGCGCCTGAGGGCCGGGTAGTCCGCCGCGGCGAGGGCCCGCTCGAAGCAGGCTGGATAGTCACCGGTGTCGTAGACGAGGCCAGCCGGGTTGGTGTACGGAAGCCGGTCCGGGGGAATGAGGTTCCGCCGACGAACCTCCGCAGGGTCCACCTGGAGCCGCCTCGCCAGGAGGTCGATGAGCCGCTCCCGGGCGAATGTGGCCATGACCTGTCCGACACCGCGGTAGGCGCCCACAGGGCACTTGGTGGTCGCGACAGCTACAGCCTCATACTCATAGTGGGAGATGTCGTACGGTCCGGGGAGGGATGCCGCCGCCCCAAGCGGCTCAAGGGCGGCAGTCACAGGGTAGACGGAGTAGGCGCCAGCGTCCGTGGCCACCCGCGCCCTGAGCCCCTGGATCCGCCCGTCCCGGTCCGAGGCGAGCTCGACCCGGAGGCGCTGCTCGTGGGCGTGAATGCTGGCCTGGAAGTTCTCCTGTCTCCGCTCCACCCATTTGACCGGACGGCCGAGCCGCAGGGCGAAGAGACTCACGGTGAGCTCCTCCGGGAAGAGGTGCATCTTGATCCCAAAAGCTCCACCGACATCCGGAGCGAGCACGGTGATCTGCGTCTCGTTCAGGCCGAGATGCTCGGCGAGGGCCACTCTCAGGAGGTGTGGGACCTGGGTCGACGACCAGACTCGGAGATGGCGGCCAGCCCGGTCGTAATCTGCCATGACGCCCCGGTTCTCAAGGGCTGCTCCAGTGACACGTCCCGTCCGGAACTCGGCGCCGACGATCACGTGAGCTCGGGAGAAGACCGCCGGGGCGTCTCCCGCGCTCCCCGTTGCCCGAAGGAAGAAGTTCCCGGGCACCTCGGCGTGAAGCTCAGGGGCATCGGGGGACGCGGCGCGCTCGACGTCGGGCAGAGGCGGGACCGGATCGTACTCGACCCGAACAGCGCAGGCAGCGTCCTCCGCGAGATAACAGTCCGCGGCAACGACAGAGGCCACCGCCTCGCCGACAAAGCGCACCCGGTCCACGGCCAGCGGCCACCACTCCCCCCACGTCCCCACTCCCTCAAGGACAGTTCGAATCGGGCGCAGGTGCCGCGCGGCCTCGACACCATCAAGGGCGTCCAGCACCCCCGGGAGAGACCGGCAGCCGTCGAGGTTGACATGGCGGATCCGTGCGTGGGGGAACGGGCTTCTGAAGAAGGCCGCGTGGACGAGTCCCGGGAGGGTGAGGTCGTCCAGGTACCGGCCCTGTCCGGCAAGGTAGCGGTGGTCCTCGCGGCGGGCCACGCGGTGGCCGACATAGGCCGGGTTCCCTGGAAGCGAGCGAGGGGGGTCGGCGCTCATGGGCTTGGTCAAATGTCAGTCCGAGAATGGAGAAGAGTGCCGATCGTGTCAAGCGACAACGCGCCGCGGCGAGTTATGACGCCCGATAGTCAGCATTGACTGATGTTCCTGGCCATCCTGTGCTTGCCGAGTTGGGAGCGGAAGGGTTCCTCGTCTGATGAGCCCGCGTTCTCTACGCCGGGCGTTGAGCGTGTCGGGAGCGGCATTATATACAATATTTGCCTCCTCAGCAGAATCTGTGGGTGGGTTCCGGCTCGGGTAGGGCGCCAAG
>JBHIAB010000239.1:0-4822 GCA_046758385.1 Methylomirabilia bacterium
AGCAGATGTGCTCGGAACACGTGACCATCCGAGCGGGAGGCCCGGGGAGTCGCCGCCTGCCGTCGACGGTCCGTTCGCTGCTTCTCGGCGACCTTCCCACGGCAATGTGGTGGGCCTCCCCAGAAGCTCCTCCGCTCGCCGGCGACCTCTTTTCCGAGCTCGCAGAGCTGGCCGACCAGATGATCTATGACAGCGTTGCGTGGGCAGACCCGCTTCGCCAGCTCGTCGTGGTCGCCAAGTGGGTCGGGGGCGAGCGGCCCCAGGCCATCTCGGACCTGGCGTGGCGACGTCCCCGGCTCTGGCGGCGCCTGATCGCCCAGAGCCTGGACCCCATGAGCGCGCCTGGCGCGCTGGAGTCGATCACAGAAGTCCAGATCGAGCACGGCCCCCACGCCCTCACTCAGGCCTGGCTCCTCGCCGGCTGGCTCGCATTTCGTCTCGGGTGGAAGCCCCGGGGTGGAAAGGTAGCCCCGGGCCCGGCGGTCAGCTGGTGGTTCGAGTGGCCCCACGGCGTGCCGTGCGTTCGGATCCGGCGCCTGTCGGAAGGGGAAGCCGAGATCAAGACCCTCCGGATCCTCACCCGGGTCTCCGGCCGCGCAGCCACCTTTCACTTTCGTGCCCAGGGGTCGGGGCGGGTGAGTGTGATCGCCGACGGGCTTTCGGACCGACTGCTCACGCTCATGGGACCGCTGCTTTCCCGGGGTGAGCTGGTTGCGCGCCAGCTCCCCGACCTGGCCCGTGACGCGCTCTTCCAGGACAGCGTGGCGCTGGCGCGGAACATGGCTGAGGCTGTGCTGTGAGCCGGATCAGGACGCTCGCCGACGCCGAGGCGGTCAGCGTGGCGGCTGCGCAGGACTTCGTCGACCTGGCTCGAGAGGCGGTCAACAGGCACGGCCGCTTCAGCGTGGCGCTCTCCGGCGGTTCCACCCCGCGGAAGCTTTACCAGTTGCTGGCAGAACTGCCGTTCCGGAACCAGGTGAGGTGGGAGTGTGTCGAGTTCTTCTGGGGAGACGAACGAGCAGTCCCGCCCGATCACCCGGACTCGAACTATGGGCTGGCGTCAGCCGCGCTCCTGACGAAGCTCGACCTCGCACCCGAGCGCATCCACCGCATCCGGGCGGAGCGGGCTGACCGGGACGCTGCGGCGCAGGACTGCCAGGAGGAGATCGCGCGCGTGCTCGGGGCGGCGCGCAACGGCCCACCGCCGGCCTTCGATCTCATCCTCCTGGGCATGGGTGCCGATGGACACACTGCCTCTCTCTTCCCTGAGAGCGACGGGCTCCGGGAACGCCGGCGGTGGGTGGTGAGCCATTTCATCCCCAAGCTCGGTGCCGAGCGTATCACCCTGACCGCACCGATCCTCAACCGAGCACGGCAGATCAGGGTCCTCGTGGCGGGAGCGGACAAGGCCGGAGCACTCAAAGCTGTCCTCGAGGGGCCCCGCGACCCGGACCGCCTACCGGCTCAGCTCGTACAGCCGGAAGGCGGACACCTGATCTGGCTCCTAGACCGGGCGGCAGCCAGCCAGCTCAGCACAGCGGAGCGTTCAGCGTGAGCGATGTCACCCTGACGCTCGCCCACCACATCCGGACCTCCGGCGTCGAGGAAGCGGACGACCTCGCCACCGTCCTGACTCAGCTGGCCCTGGCCGGCAAGCTGATTGCGCGCGAGCTCGGCCGGGCGGCCCTGGTGGGCCAGCTCGGAACCACCGGCGAGACCAACGTGCAGGGTGAGGCGGTGAAGAAGCTTGATGTCTGGGCCAACGAGGTGGTGGTCAGCGTCCTGGAGGTCACGGGACTCGTCTGCACCCTGGTCTCCGAGGAGATGGCCGAACCTCTCCACCTGGCGCGACACTGCGGGAGCGCGCGCTATGTCGTCTGCTTCGATCCGGTGGATGGCTCCTCTAACCTGGACATCAACGGGATCGTGGGGACGATTTTCTCGGTCTGGCGGCGTGGGGCCAAAGGCGCGGATCACGTGGGTCTCGACACGCTACAGCCAGGAAGAGCCCAGGCAGCCTCTGGCTACATCATGTACGGTCCGGGCACCGTGCTCGTCTACACGGCCGGCAACGGTGTGCATGCCTTTGCTCTCGACCCCACCGTCGGCGAGTTCCTGCGCACCCACCAGAGCATCCGGATTCCCGTCCGGGGCCGAACCTACAGCGTCAATGAGGGGAACGCCCCGCGCTGGGACCCGAGCATCCGACGCTACATCGAGCATCTCAGAACAACGGATGTGGCTACGGGGCGGCCCTACACCGCGCGCTACGTGGGATCGTTGGTCGCCGACTTTCACCGCACGCTCCTGGAGGGGGGCATCTACCTCTACCCGGCCGACGCCGGTGACGCCCGGAAGGCCACCGGCAAGCTCCGGCTTCTCTACGAGGCCGCGCCCATGGCCCTGATCGTCGAGCAAGCTGGGGGGAGAGCCAGCACCGGTAGCGAGCGGATTCTCGACATCCACCCCAGCTCCTACCACCAGCGGGTCCCATTGCTGATCGGGAGCCCGGAGGAGTTGACGCTGGCGGAGAAGTTCATCGCAGGCCGTCGCTGAGGCGACGCAGGAGGTCGTCCATGACCGAGCGGGTGAGAGAGATTCTGAGCTGGTACGGAAGCGATAACCCCGGGACCCTGACCAACCTGGCCCGGCTCTTGAACCACGGGGCGCTCGGCGGGACCGGACGGCTCGTGATTCTGCCCGTGGACCAAGGGTTCGAACACGGACCGGCCCGGAGCTTCGCCCCCAACCCGCCAGCCTACGATCCGCGCTATCACTTCGAGCTGGCTGTCGAGGCCAGGTGCAACGCCTACGCGGCGCCGCTGGGCTTTCTGGAGGCCGGAGCACGGGAATTCGCGGGCCAGATTCCTCTCATCCTCAAGTTGAACGACCACGATGTCCTCATGGACGAGAAGGACCCCACCCAGGCGTTGACCGGCAGCGTCCGCGACGCCCTTCGCTTGGGTTGCGTGGGGATCGGTTTCACCATCTATCCGGGCTCCATGCACCGGCTCGAGATGTACAGTCAGATTCGCGCGCTGGCGGAAGAGGCCAAGCAGCACGGGTTGGTCGTGGTGATCTGGTCCTACGCGCGAGGATCGGCACTTTCCAAGGAAGGGGAGACCGCCATCGACGTCACCGCCTATGCCGCCCACATCGCCGCCCAGCTTGGAGCCCACCTCATCAAGGTCAAGCTCCCCTCGTCCCACATGGAGCAGGCGCCGGCCAGGAAGGTCTACGAGCACGAGAAAATCCCGGTGGGGACGCTGACAGAGCGGGTTCGCCACGTGGTCCAGGCGACCTTCAGCGGGCGACGGGTGGTGATCTTCTCCGGCGGGCCGGCGGAGCGAGATGAGGTGGTCTTCGAGGAGGTGCGCGCCATCCGGGACGGTGGCGGCTTCGGGTCCATCATCGGCCGGAACTCGTTCCAGCGGAAGAAACCTGACGCCCTCAAATTCCTCCGGACCATCGTGGACATCTACGCCGGGACCATCAAGTAGGCGCGGGCATCGGTCCTCACCGTTCATGATTCTGGCCGGAGACGTCGGCGGCACCAAGACGGCGGTGGCCCTGATCGATGAGGCCGCCTCTGGCCTCGAGCTTGTCAAGGAGGCCACGCTACCCAGCCGCGAGTTCGCGAGCCTCGAGGCGGTAGTCCGCCGCTTTCTGGCCGACGGCCCCTCGGTGAAGATCACGACTGCGTGCTTCGGCGTGGCGGGTGCGGTGGTGGACGGGCGCTGCGTTGCCACCAACCTCCCGTGGGAAGTGGAGGAGCAACACCTCGCGGAGGCTATCCCCGCTCAGCGGGTCAAATTGCTCAACGACCTGGAAGCAGCCGGATACGGCGTGCTCATCCTTCCCCGGGAGGACCTGGCCCCGCTTCAGGCAGGCAGCCAGCGGAGGGGGCATATGGTGCTCATCGCTGCGGGCACCGGGCTGGGAGAGGCCATCATGGTCTGGGATGGCGCGCGGCACTTGGTGATCGCCTCCGAGGGCGGGCATGCGGATTTCGGCCCTAGAAACGACCTCGAAATCGATCTACTGCGCTTCTTGCAGAAAGAGTTCGGGCGCGTCAGCTACGAGCGGGTCCTGTCAGGGCCAGGTCTCTGGAACATCTACCGCTTCCTTCGCGAAAGCAGGCACGCGCCGGAACCTCCGTGGCTGAGAGAGCGGCTTGAAAGGGAAGACCCGAGCGCGGTGGTGTCGGAGGTCGGGCTGGGGGGCGACCAGCCGCTCTGCACGAAAGCGCTGGAGCTCTTTGTCTCGATCTACGGAGCCGAGGCGGGGAACTTGGCCCTGAAAGCCCTGGCCATCGGCGGGCTCTTCGTGGGCGGGGGGATCGCGCCCAAGATCCGTGCAAAGCTTTCCGACGGCACCTTTCTCGCGGCCTTCCGCGACAAGGGCCGCTTCGCGGAGCTGATGGCGGCAATTCCCGTTCACCTAGCTCTCAACCCCCGGGCCCCTCTGCTCGGGGCGGCGAAAATCGCCAGGGACCTTCCTTCCTGAACCTCAGTGAGCCTGTGGACAGGACACCTCACGGCTCGGCCGAACCCTTCCGATCAGGACTTGACCGGGCACACCTTGTGCACCCAAGTCTGGCCGATCTTGACGTGGTTACCGTTCCTTCGGATGCGCCGCTTGCATTTCGGACAGGTTCCCATCTCCGATCTCCTCCAGGAGCGGTGGTCAACCCCTAGGATTGATTATACCCGGTGCTTCGTGCCGGTGACGTCCCTAGAACAGTCGGCGCAACAAGTTGGAACGGCACTAGGCGCCGCGTTGCGGAGAGCCATTGGACAGTTTCAATGTGGGCGCGAGCTTG
>JBHIAB010000240.1:0-4817 GCA_046758385.1 Methylomirabilia bacterium
GATGAAGGGAATGGGCAAGCCCCAAATGAAGCAGATGGAAATGAAGCGGATGAAAGGGATGAAAGGCATGGCAGGAATGGCAGGTCCGGGACTCCCGACCCCGGATCTGCTCATCACGACTTTCGAAACTTCGGTGGTGGTTCCCGATGACGCGATCCCGTTCGCCGACCTCGGGATGGGGAAGGATTTCTTTGGCAAACTCATCAGCAAGGTGGATTTCGGCAACGGGGTGATGTTCTCGGTTCGAAAGGCCCGCATACTCCCGGGGGGGGACGTCGGGATCATGCAGACCACTGAGATGTGCTACATCGAGGAGGGGCTGGGCCTTCTGATCGATGAGGGCGGGGACCTTCCGCCGAGGGTCGTGCCGGCGGGATCCTGGTTCACGGTTCCCACCGACTGGCGTCATACCCTGCGCAACGTCGGAGACGTCCCGCTGATCATGACCGTGATCCGTGTTGGCCCCCCGGCGATTCACTGAGGACCTCGGCCCATCCTCTTGGTCCTCCGGGCGCTTGACGAGCGCAACCATGTCTTATACAGTTCTTGCTGTGACCACGCCGAAGGCCTTTCCGGCGAAGAGGATATTCTTGCCGATCCATTTGAGTGACGCTGTCGCTCGGATCGTCTGGGTGATGACTCTGGCGAGCCTGGTTCTCGGGATCTGTGGTGCGGGATTCGGCTCGCGAGCATCGGCTGCCGAGGCGCATTGCCTGGGCATGCAGGCCATCGCGAGGGTAAACGGCGCGGAGCGCCCCGTGGATTCGGGGCCGGACGTCGTTTCTGAGGCTCCGCGGCTTGCCTTTTTCCTCCCCCTGCTCCGGGGTCCAATCACTCGCCTTCGGGAGGCCGGATTCCCTGCGCTTCGGTTCGATCTCGTTTCGTCTCGCTCGCCTCCTAGCCGCTTCCTCTAAGACCGATCATCATCCGACCCGTGCCGCGACAGGAACCCGCGTGTGTCGCCGCACGAGCGCAATCCACCGATGATGTGATTTCAACATGACTGCAGGCGTGGAGAAAATTGTTATGGAGTTTAGGCGCAAGAGGGTGGCTTCATGACAGCCACCATTGGCTACGGCGCACTGCTCGTCGCCCTCCTGCTGGCCGCGTGCGGAATCGTGGCGCCCGTCCTCGGAGCCCGGGCCGGGCGAGAGGTCTACTTCACGAGCACGCGGGGCGCCATCCTGGGGCAGTTCGCGTTCGTGACTGTGGCAGGGCTCGCCCTGACCTATGGCCTCCTCACCACCGACTTCAGCATCAAGTACGTGGCGATGAACACCACACGCGCAACGCCTATCTACTACCGGGTGACGGGTCTCTGGGGTGCTCTCGAGGGCTCGCTCCTCCTCTGGGAGTGGATCCTGATTATCTTCGCGGGCGCGGTGGCGTGGATCTACCGGGACCGGCACCGGGAGCTGACGCCCTGGGTCCTGATGGTGTTCTCGATCGTCTCCGCCTTTTTCCTCTCCGTCATGGCCTTTGCGTCGAACCCGTTCGACCGGGTGTTCCCGGTTCCTCCCGACGGCCGAGGGCTGAACCCGCTGCTTGAAGATGCCAACATGTTGACTCACCCGCCGCTCCTGTACACGGGGTTCGTCGGGCTCACGATCCCCTATGCCTTTGCCATGGCGGCCCTGATCACAGGTAAGCTCGACGAGGCCTGGGTCGTCACGACCCGGCGGTGGACCATCACCGCGTGGTTCTTTCTGACCATGGGGAACCTGGTGGGCGGGTGGTGGAGCTACCACGTGCTCGGGTGGGGCGGCTACTGGGCCTGGGATCCGGTGGAGAACGCCGCGTTCATGCCGTGGCTTCCGGCCACGGCGTTCCTGCACTCGATTCAGATCCAGGAGCGGCGAGGAATGCTGAAGGTCTGGAACTTGAGTCTCATCATTATCGCCTTCGCGCTTACGATCTTCGGCACATTCCTGACGCGCTCCGGAATTCTCTCTTCAGTCCATGCCTTCAGCAGCGGTCCTGTCGGCGTGCTGTTCCTGGGCTTCCTTGCGCTGGTCCTGCTGGGCTCGCTCACGCTCCTGGCCTGGCGTGCCCCTCTGCTCCGGGGGCAGCCCGAAATGGACTCCATGCTCTGCCGGGAGTCGGCGTTTCTCCTGAACAACGTAGTCCTGGTCTCGGCGCTCTTCACCATATTCCTCGGCACCATCTACCCCCTCCTCTCCGAGGCCGTCGCTGGCGTGAAGGTGAGCGTGGGCGGGCCTTACTTCACATGGGTGACCGGGCCGCTCTTTCTGAGCATGGTCTTTCTCATGGGCGTGGGACCGCTGATCGCCTGGCGCAAGGCCTCGTGGGATAACCTCCGCCGGAACTTTCTCGGGCCCGCCGTCGGCTCGCTCCTGGTCGGGTTCGGGCTCTTCGCGTGGCGGGTACGAGACTTCTGGCCACTCCTGGGCTTCACCCTGTCGGTCTTCGTCGTGCTGACGATCGTCTTCGACACCGCGCGGGCGGTGGCCGCCCGGCGGGCGATCGCGGGGGAAGGCTTGATGGCAGCCTTCGCGACGCTTGTCCGACGCAATCAGCGGCGTTACGGGGGGTTTGTCGTCCACCTGGGAGTGGTGTTGGTGGTGATGGGGATCGCGGGGTCGATGAGCTACAGTGTGGAGCGAGAGGCGACGCTGAAGGTCGGCGAGGGTCTCGCCGCGGGCCGCTACTGGGCCCGCTTCGAGGGCCTCCGCGAGTCTGCGCAGGCGACCCATACGCGGCTGGAAGGCGCCTTCCGGGTCTACAACGCCGGGTACGAGGTGGGAGTGCTCAGCCCGGCCCTCAAGTATTTCCCGACTCAGCAGTCCCCCATCGGCCGGGCTGTGCTCCACTCGACATTTAGGGAAGACCTCTACCTGATCCTGTCGGGTTGGAGCCGTGTGGGACGGGGAGAGGCCACGCTGAAGATGTTGGTCCGTCCGCTCGTAGCCTGGATCTGGCTCGGCGGTGGAGTCATGACCCTCGGCACTATCATGGCTCTTTGGCCGATCCGGGTGCGCGTGGCGGGGCGGGTTGCCGCGTCGGAGGCGGCGGCGGGCAGGCAGCCGCTTGCTGGCGAGGGCGCGTGAGAGAACTATGCGAGTGTGGATCGGCCTCGTTCTTCTAACCGGCCTGCTGTTCGGGCCTGGGGCCCTGGCTCAGCAGCGGACAGATCTGCAGGATGAGGTCCGGCGGATCGCCGCCCAGCTGCGCTGCCCGGTTTGCCAGAACCTGTCCGTGGCAGACTCTCCGTCGGAGCTGGCCCAGCAGATGCGCGGGGTGATCCGCGAGCAGCTCGAGGCCGGCAGGACGCCCGAGGAGATCCGGGCCTACTTCGTGTCGAAGTACGGCGAGTGGGTGCTGCTCTCTCCAAAGCCGCGGGGGTTGAACCTCCTGATCTATGTCGGCCCGTTCCTCGCGGTTGCGGCCGGCGTGGGGTGGGCGATACGCGTAATCAGACGTTGGACCCACCAGTCGAGGCAGCGCGAGCGTCCTGCCGTCGATCCGGCCTTGCTCGCCCGAGTCCGCCAGGAGGCCGCCCGCGAGGACCTCAGCGAGCCCCGCGAGGGCTCACCCCTGGTGCAGAAGCGGTCGCGCCTCTACGGTGCCCTCAGGGAGCTGGAGTTCGATTACCGATCCCGCAAGCTTTCTGCCGAGGATTACGAAGCCACGCGGGCCAACTACGAGGCGGAAGCGGCGCGCGTTCTGGCAAGCCTCGATGCCCTTCGGGCCAGGCCGCAGCGGGCGCCCAGAGCCCAGACAGCTGCGCCGGCCGCGCCGAGAATGCGCACCTCTCGGAGGTGGCGGGTGGCGCTCGGCACGGCCTTCGTGTTGGTGTTCGGGATCGCCCTCGGGATCTTTCTCGGCCAGTCGGTGAGGCCCCGACTCTCGGACCAGGACAGCATCACGGGAGACTTCCTGACCGGGACAGGCCCCGCGGGGGTCGCACCTGGTTCAGCCACGGCGCGCATGCCGGCGGTGGGCCCTGGGTCTGACCTCGCAACGCTCCTCCAGGTGGGGGAGGAGGCGTATCATCGCGGGGAGTGGCGAAGGGCCATCGAGGCCTTCAAGCAGGCGCTGGCAAAGGATCCTGGCAACCCCGTGGCCCTGACCCACATCGGGATGACCCTCACCGAGGGCGGCCACTTCGACCAAGCCCTGGCGGCCTTTGACCAGGCTCTCGTTCGGCACCCGGGCTACTTTCCAGCCCTGTTCGTCAAGGGAATCGTGCTATCGGAGGGGAAGCAGGACTATGCCGGAGCACTCAAGACCTGGGAGCAGATCGCGGCTGCCGATCTGCCTCCGACCGATGCTGATCGGCTCCGTGGGCTTATCAGCGAGGCGCGCCGGAAGCTGTCGGGTGGGGCCACCGACTGAGCCTACTGATGACCCCAGGCCCGCCCGGCTGAGCCCAGCTTGCCATGGACGTTGTGCCTGGCTCTCTGGCCAGGAGTCGCATCCGCTCAAACCGCGCTCTGGGAGAAGCACACGGCCGCCGGGGTAAAGGCATATCAAGAGCGCCGCTATGCTGAGGCCGAGAGGTCGTTCCAAGCCGCCCTCGAGGCGGCGCAGAGGTTGGGATCACAAGACCGTCGCCTGGTCACGAGCCTGAGCAGCCTGGCAGAGCTCTACAGCCTCCAGGGGCAGTACGCCCAGGCGGAGCCGCTGCTCAAGCAGGCGCTGGCGATCCGGGAGCAGGCGCTGGGGCCGGAGCACCCCGACGTGGCCAGGAGCCTGGAACACTACAGCGCCCTGCTCCGCAAGATGAACCGGGCAGCCGAAGCGACAGAAATGGAGGCGCGTGGAGACGCAATCTGGGTCAAGCACGCGCGGGAGCG
>JBHIAB010000241.1:0-4801 GCA_046758385.1 Methylomirabilia bacterium
TGGGGACCCGCCTACGGGAGATCGCGATGATCCGGGTAGAGGTCTACAGCAAGCCCGACTGCTCTCTGTGCGAGGAGTGGATGCGCGGACGGATCAAAGCGGTGAGGCAGTTCGCTCGCTGTGTCGTGGCGGAGCTGGCCACGTTCTTCGGCGAGGCGTTCGTGCATTACGTGGCCCGGACGGCAACGGAGAACCGCCCAGGTTTGGGCCATGCGGCCCTACTCCTTTTGGCTACCCGCGGGTGGCCTTAGGGGGCCGCCTGCGGGTCGACCTCCGAGGAATTTACAAATCCAGTGGCCAACCAGCATCCTGAAACCAAGAGGTGATACCTCATGGTTCGCCACGCAGGCGTGCTAGCCACGGTTGTACTTCTCTCGACCGCTCCTGCGTTCGCGGGAGGGGAGGGTCACCATCACGCCACTCCGACCGTCAAGCCGGGTCACGATGCCGTCACCGGGCACCTCGAGGGCGAAGAACGGGACCATGGTAATCAGGAGGGAGTCGGACGCGTCAAAGATCACGACAAGGGCGGGGGTCAGCATGGCAACGGTCATCATGGTGATCATGGAAAGGGGGGGCATGCAGAGTCTCGGGCCTCCGGCCGTCCGCTAGAGGAGCAGGGGAGGCGCCTTGTTGTCGAGCTTCACTGCAATGCCTGCCACCTCGTCTCGGAAGAGATCAAACATGAGCACCATGGCGGCCACCACGCGGTTGCCCCCGACCTCACCTTTGAGGGAGACAAGGTCAAACCCGAGTGGCTCTTCGACTTCCTGAAAAGCCCGCGTCCGCTCCGACCGTCGATCACCGCTCGAATGCCGAACTTCCTGCTTTCAGACCAGGAAGCCCTTGCCCTCGCCGACCACATCGCGGCAGACTTGCGCGAGCGGGCTCTGCTTCCCCTCCCCCCGGGATACCGTGCCGAGGGTCCGAGAGCGGACGTCGACGTGGGGGCTCGGCTGGTCTCGGAAGATTACCTCGACTGCTTCAAATGCCACCAACTCGGTGATCGGAAACCACAGGGAAACTCCGAGGAGTGGGCTCCGGATCTGAGGCTCGCGCGGAGCCGCCTCCGACCGGAGTGGATCGTGCGCTGGCTCGCCGACCCCCAGCGCATCCAGCCGGGAACAAAGATGCCCGCCTACTTCTCCGATGGCGACGCCGGTCCAGACGATCTCCTCGGGGGTGACGAACAGCGGCAAATCGTTGCTCTCCGGGATTACCTGCTGAGTCTGGGGCCTGAGACGAACCCGCCGGGCTATGCCGAGGCGAAGGAGCACTTCCCCGCTGTCACGAGAGGGGATGGGTGGGCACTGATGCAGAACCTCAACTGCGCGGGGTGCCACGACGTCGGTCGAATGCACGAGCGTCATGAGGTGGCACCACCCCTCGCTCATGAGGGGAGCCGGGTCTATCGCGAGTGGCTGGTGGACTTTCTGCTGAAGCCCGCCCGGATTCGTCCAGTGGGGTATATCGTCGGTGCTCCGGCCAGGATGCCGGATTTCAGGCTTTCTCGTCAGGAGGCGGAAGCCATTGCCGCCTTTCTCATGAGCCAAAAAATGCCCGGCATGCCTCAGTGGTGGGGCGGGTCGCCCCCACGGCGAGTCGTGGAGGAGGGCAAGGCCCTCTATCGGACCTGGAACTGCGCCTCGTGCCATCGCCGCGGAGGACCCAGCCGGAGCGGTCCCACCGCCGTCACGTTTGAGGGTCCCGATCTCAGCGGCGTCGGGCGGCGCCTGAAGCCCGACCATCTACTCTTCTGGCTTCGCGGCAAGAGCGCTACCGTGGACACTCACCCCCTGGTCCCGACTTTAGGGGTGCCCGATGATCAGGTGAAGGCCGTCGTGGCCTATTTGATGACGTTGCGGTGAGTGAAGTCGACCGGGCACGCGATCGGCCCCGGGTACAGAGGGGAGGTATAATGCCGGTCTGAGAGCCTTCGTGCGGAGGGGCGGGGCTGGTGCTTTCGGACCACACCGAGGTCGGGCGGCAGTTCTCAGGCAGCATCGGGAAGCGGCTCAGTCTCGCGCTCGGGCTTGGGTACGGCCTGGTGCTCCTCGTCGGCGCCGTCTCGCTGCTCTCTGCCTACTCCATCTACGGGAGCACCGCCGAGGTCCAAGAGCAGACCCGACACATCGAGGTCATGGACGGGATCCACGTGGCCCTCCACCACGTGGCGGCGGCAACCCGGGACGGCCTCATCAGCGGAGAAGTTCGGGAGCCATCGTTTTACGCGGACCTGATCAGTGTCGTCCGGCTCCGAATGGCCCAGTACGAGGAGCTGGAGCGACAGGCGGGAAACTTCCCCGAGAAAGAGAAAGAGCTGCAAGTGTACCGGGAGACGCGCGAAATGGTGTCGGCATTGATCCCCTTCTCGGAGCGGATCGTCCGCGCGGTGGCCGAGGGAAGATCAGCTTCTGGCGGGGACCTCGAGCGTCTCTCGCATCTGATTCGAACCATGCCGCTGCAGTTCAGCGCCATGAACGAGATCCACCAGATCAAGATCAAGCGTTTCATCCAGAGCAGCAAGGACCGCATGCGTCTCATCGTGGGTTTCTACCTGGGCTTTCTGGTTCTCGGGAGCCTCATTCTCGCGGGTGCGACCCGGGTCGTCCGCCGGACGGTGGTCCTGCCGCTCAAGGAGATGGCGGCCTCGACGCTGGGGATCGCCCGTGGGGACTTTGGCCAGCGGGTAATGGTCGCCTCGAGCGACGAGATCGGGCAGCTCGCGCACTCATTCAACGTCATGGCGCGCCAGCTCAGCGAGCACGAGCAGCAGCTGCGGGCCGTTAACGAGCTGCTGGAGCGCAAGGTCGGGGAGACTGAAGCGCTCTACCGCATGGGCACTGAGATTTCAGCACTCCTGCATCCGACCCTCGTCATCGAGTCGACCCTCACTCACACCCGACGCCTGGTTGATGCGGACCTCGTCGGGCTCGCTCTCGCCGACGAGGAGACCGGAGACATCCTGTGGAAGGTTCTGGGCCCGGCTGACCGGACGCCAAGCCCCATGCATCTGGAGGCGGGAGAGGGAGTAGCTGGACGCGTCCTCGGTGAGGGCCAGCCGGTCGTGATCGAGGAGGGTGCGGCAGGTGCGGCGGCCGTCCCGCCGCTGGACCCCTTCCTGGCCTCGCGCGGGCTCCGAACGGCAGTCGCGATGCCGCTTCGACGCGGCAAGAATGTCATCGGCGCGCTTCTGGTGGCGTACCGTGCGCCGCGACGCGTTGACGACGATTACCTCGTCCTGCTGAGCAGCGCGGCCCATCTCGCGGCCGTAGCGATCGAAAACGCGCGGCTTTACACCCAAGCCCAGACGGCCGCCGTGCTCGAGGAGCGTGAGCGCCTGGCTCGGGAGATGCATGATGGGCTGGCTCAGGCGCTGGGGCTGATCCTGCTCAAGGCACGCGCCGACGCTGGGTCAGCACGCCAGACCTTCAATGAGATCGAGAGCATCGCCCAGAGGGCTTATCAGGAAGTCCGGCAGGCGATCTTCGGGCTCCGCATGATGGTGACCCGACAGCTCGGCCTCATCCCCACGCTCGGAGAGTACCTGCACGACTTCAGCGTGGAGAGTGGCCTTCCGGTGGACCTGCGAGTCGATGGGCAAGGGGAAGTTCGCCTGGCCCCGGATGCCGAGATCCAATTGGTGCGCATCCTTCAGGAGGCTCTGGCCAACAGCCGGAAGCATTCCTCGGCCGCTCGGGCCTGGGTCACGATGGTCACCGGCCCTGATCGCCTCGAGGTGGAGATTGGCGACGATGGCCGGGGCTTCGACGCAACGGCTGGCTCTTCAGGAGGGCGCCGCGGCTTCGGCCTTCAGACGATGCAGGAGCGGGCGCGGTCCGCCGGGGGCGACCTGGAGATTCGGTCGGCACCGGGGCGCGGGACGACAGTCAGGGTGCGGCTGCCCCTGGGCCTCTGAGCGCCGGCCATGGATTCGATCCGTATCCTTCTGGTCGATGACCAGACGCTGTTCCGCGAGACCCTGGCGAACCTCCTGAACGGGCAGGAGGGCTTGGAGGTGGTGGGAACGGCCTCGGACGGCAAGGAGGCACTGGAAAAGGCCCGGGAACTCCTCCCGGAGCTGATCCTTATGGATATCTACATGCCAGAACTCAATGGCCTCGAGGCCACGCGTCAGATCAAGGCAGAGCTGCCCCGCGTCAAGATCGTGATCCTTACCGTCGCCGCGGAAGACCGGCACGTCTTCGAGGCCATCAAGGCTGGCGCCGAAGGGTATCTGCTCAAGGACATCGAGCCGGAGGAGCTCTTGGACATGCTCGAGGGGATCTCTCGCGGCGAGCCTCCCATCTCCCGCTCCACCGCGGCCAAGATCCTGAAAGAGTTCGCGCGCCAGACACGCGAGGAGCTGCCGTCCGCGAGCGAGGTCACCACGCGGGAGCGTCAGATCCTCGAGCTCCTGGCCCGCGGCCAAACCAACAAGGAAATCGCGGCGGAGCTGGCGATCAGCGAGGCAACGGTGAAGAAGCACCTGGGCAACATCATGGAGAAGCTTCACCTGGAGAATCGAGTCCAGGCGGCGCTTTACGCGGTGAAGCACGGGCTGATCCCGCCTGTTGACGCGTAGTGAGAATGGCACGGGCGGGTCGGAGCGCACCGGCCCGCCCGTCGCGCCTACCCGCCTAGTGCCGTTCCAACTTGTTGCGCCGACCGTTACCTGCTTGCGTTTACGACAACCATCGCGACTGCGCGCAGTGCGAAAGTCGTCGCAAACAGTTGGAACGGCCCTAGAAGTAGAAGCGCAGGCGGTAATTGACGACGTTCATATCGCCGTCGGAGGCGC
>JBHIAB010000242.1:0-4673 GCA_046758385.1 Methylomirabilia bacterium
GCCCTTCGTCAAGGGTCAGAGCGCTCCGTTCATGACCTTCAACCGCAACAAGCGCAGCCTCACCCTGAACCTGAAGTCGCCCGGCGGGCAGGAGATCGCGTTGAAGTTGGCTGACCGGGCCGACGTGTTCCTCGAGAACATGAAGCCGGGGACGGCCAGCCGGCTGGGGCTCGGCTACGAGGCCGTGAGCCAGCGGAATCCCCGGATCATCTACTGCTCGATCTCCGGATTCGGCCAGACTGGGCCCCTCCGGGAGCGTGGCGGCTTTGACCTGATCGCCCAGGGGATGTCGGGGCTCATGTCCGTCAACGGCGAGGAGGACGGGCAACCACTCCGCGTTCCGCCTCCGATCGGCGACATCGGGGCAGGAATGTTCGCCACCATCGGAATCCTCGCCGCGCTGGCCGCACGCGCGCAGACCGGCCGGGGTCAGTGGGTGGATACCTCACTGCTCGAGGCCCCCATCGCCTTCGCCGTCTACGAGGCCGCGACCTATCTCGCCACGGGCGAGGTCCCCCCACGTCTGGGCCCAGCACACCGGACCAGCGCGCCCTACCAGGCCTTCCGCACCAAGGACGGATGGATTACCGTGGGCGTCGCAACCCAGCACTTCTGGCTCCGCTTCTGCCGGCTTCTTGGCCAGGAGCCGCTGGCCACCGACCCGCGGTTCGCCACCAACGCAGACCGCGTGAGTCGCCGGAAGGAACTGGTCACGCTCCTCCAAGAGCTGCTGGAGCGCGAATCGAGCGCCTACTGGCTCGATCGTCTGGAGGCGGAGGGGATCCCTGCCGGGCCCATCAACACCTACGACCAGGTCTTCGCCGATCCCCAGGTCCTCTCGCGCCAGATGGTGGCGGAGGTCGAGCATCCCGCCGCCCGTCTCACGCGAACCCTTGGAATCCCGATCAAGCTCTCCGACACGGCGGGGGCGATCCGCCGGCCCGCGCCGCTCCTGGGCCAGCACGCGACGGAAGTTCTGGGCGAGCTTGGCTACTCTCCGGCAGAGCAAGAGCGGCTCAGGGCCTCGGGCGTCACCTAGCCTATCAGAGCACGCCGGCCAGCCGGGCCCGCTCCAAGACCTTTCTCGCGCGCGCCAGGTGGGGCATGTCCATCATCTGCCCCTTGAAGGCGAACGCTCCGCTCCCCTTCCGCCGGTGTTCCTCGAAGGCGGCGATCAGCTCCTGGGCCTCAAGAGCCTCCTCCCGTGAGGGGGTGAAGGCCCCGTTGATGACCTCGAGCTGGCCCGGGTGGATGGAGATCTTTCCTGTGTAGCCCATCCAGACTGCCTCCTCGGACTCACGCCTCAGGCCGTCCAGGTCATGGATGTTGGTGAAGACCGTGTCGATCGCCTCCACCCCTGCGGCGGCGGCGGCCACTGCGCACACCACCCGGGCGTAGCGCGGGATGTCCAGATACCGACCGCTGGCATCGCGGGTCCGTGGCAGCCCCATGGCCGCCGACAGGTCCTCGATGCCCCAGGAAAGCGCCGCGATGCGCGAGCTCGCCCGGGCGACCTCGGCGATGTTCAAAAGCCCCTCTGGCGTTTCGGTGGCGATCAGGACCAGCTTCGTCGATCCGAACGGGATCCCGTGCTTCTCCTCGAGCCGGTCGAGGATCTGAGCCACGGCGCGGACATCAGCCGCCGTCCTGGGCTTGGGGACCGCGTAGCCGTCGGGGCGCCCCGCAATGGTCACCTCCAGATCTGCCTCGCCGAAGCCCGTCGCCAGAGGGTTCATCCGGATCCAGCGCTCCCTGGCCCCGAAGTCCCGCGTCCGGAGCCAGTCGAGAACGGTCCCGCGCGCCTCGGCCTTTTTCTCCACGGTGACGGCATCCTCGAGGTCCAGGATCAGACCATCTGCTGGCAGGGTGAGGGCTTTGCTGATCATCCGCTCATTGCCGCCGGGGACGAAGTGGAGCGAGCGCCGGAGCCGGGTGGTCATCGCGAGGCGCTCTCGAGCTTCCGGCGCATCATCGCGGCCCGGCGACAGCGCATGACGATCTCGCCGCGCTGGTTCTTCGCCCGGTGCTCGAAGATCACGATCCCCCACTGGGGGCGGGAGCGCGATTCCCGTTTCTCCATCACTTCGGTCTCGGAGTAGATGGTGTCCCCATGGAAGACCGGCTTGGGGAACTCGACCTTCTCGAAGCCCAGGTTCCCCACAGTGGTGCCGAGCGTCGTCTCGCCCACCGAGAGGCCGACGGCGATCCCGAGGGTCAAGAGACTGTTGACGAGAGGCTTCCCGAACTCAGCCTTCGACGCCGCCTCAAAGTCGATGTGGAGCGGCTGGGGATTCATGGTGAGGCAGGTGAAGAAGACGTTGTCGGCCTCGGTGATGGTGCGGCCGGGCTGATGCTGGAAGACCTCTCCCACCTCCAGCTCCTCGAACAGCTTTCCAGCCATTGATCACTCCTTACCCGCCCAGGTACAGGCGCTTCACCTCGGGGTCGTGGAGGAGAGCCTCGCCGGTCCCTTCGAAGCGGTTCTGCCCTAGCTCCAGGACATAGCCGCGGTCGGCCACCGACAGCGCCCGGGCCGCGTTCTGCTCCACGATCATCATGGTCATTCCCAACGCACTCATCTCGCGGATCTTCTCGAAGATGAGGGTGGTGAACTTCGGTGACAACCCCAGAGAGGGCTCATCCAGCAAGACGAGTTTGGGCTGGATCATCAAGGCCCGCCCCATGGCCAGCATCTGCTGCTCGCCGCCGCTCAAGGTCCCCGCCAGCTGGGAGCGACGCTCGCTCAGGATGGGGAACAGGCCATAGACGCGCTGCAGCGCCTCGCGGATCTTGGCCTTGCTCTTCTCGATGAACCCCCCCATCTCCAGGTTCTCCAGCACTGTCATCTGGGGGAACACGATCCTCCCCTGGGGCACATAGGCGAGGCCGCGGCGCATGATCTGATCGGTCCACATGCCGGTGATCTCGGCGCCGTCAAAATCCACCCGCCCGCGCATGGGCTTCAGGTAGCCCATGATGGTCTTGAACGCCGTGGATTTGCCGGCCCCGTTGGGGCCGATCACGCTCACCACTTCACCGTGCGCCACGTGCATGTCGACGCCGTGGAGAATCTCGATCTTCCCGTACCCGGCGAAGATCTCGCTCACGTGCAGGAGGCGCTTATCGCCCAAAATAGGCCTCCAGGACCCGCTCGTCCCGCTGGATGGTCTCCGGCGGGCCCTCTGCGATCTTCTCCCCGTGATCGAGGACGAAAATCTGCTCGCAGAGGTTCATCACCACCTTCATGTTGTGCTCCACCACCACGATGGTCTTGCCCTGTTTGCGCAGCTCCCGAATGTACTCCAGCAGGTTGTTGAGGAGGGTCGGGTTGACGCCTGCAGCCGGCTCGTCCAAAAGGATGAGCTCAGGATTGGTCATCAGCACCCGCACGAACTCCAGCAGCCTCTGCTGGCCGTAGGAGAGGTTCCCGGCATACTCGTCCCTGAGGTACGTCAACCCCACGAAGTCGAGCAGGTCCAGGGCGCGTGGCCGGTTGGCTCCCACGCCCCCGTCGGGGGCCACGACGATCATGTTGTCCAGGACGGTCATCTCAGGGAACACCCGGATGACCTGAAAGGTGCGCCCGATCCCTCGCCGGCAGATCTTGTAGGGCGGGAGGCGCGTGGTCTTCTCCCCCTTGAAGTGGATCTCCCCCGCATCGGACTTCAGGAGCCCGGTGATCAGATTGAAGAGAGTGGTCTTGCCCGACCCGTTGGGGCCGATCAAGCCGTAGATCCGGTTGGCCTCGAGGCTCAACGAGCACTGGTTGACGGCCGCCACCCCGCCGAATCGCTTGGTCAACCCGTTGATACGGAGGAGGAAGCTGTCTCTGGCCATCCCTGGCTCTCGCGAGATCAGTTCCTCGCTCTGACGAGCACCCCTTTGGCTCCAACCAGCCCCATGATCCCCCGGGGCATGAACAGGATCACGACGATGATGATCGCTCCGAACAGGGCAAGGTGGAGAAAGGGGAATCGGATCCAGACCAGTTCCGACATGACATACAGGCTGGCCGCCCCAACCACCGGGCCGAGGACCGTGCCCCGGCCGCCGAAGATGGTCATGATCGCCATGTTGATGGTGATCAGCACAGCAAACGTGCTCTCCGGCTCGATGTAGCTGAGGTAGTAGGCGTAGATCCCTCCTGCCACGCCCGGGAAAAACGCGCTGAGCACAAAGGCGACGATCTTGTACTTGGTGGTGTTGATCCCCATCGCCTCGGCTGCCAGCTCGTCCTCCCGGATGGACATCAGGCGCAGGCCGAACTTGGAGTTGGCGAGCCACTGGCTGAGGGCGACTACCGCAGCCGCCGTGATGCCCATCGCGAAGTAGCTGGGGATGGTGGCATCGGGATGTGGAAAGGAGATCCCGAACCCGCCCTCCGTCAGATCCTCGAAGTAGAGGACCGTCACCCGCATGATCTCTCCGATGCCCAGCATGACGATGGCGAAATAGGGACCTTTCAGCCTGAGGCAGGGGAATCCCAGGATGAGGGACAGAAGCGCTGCTCCAGCGCCCCCGACGAGCACCGCCGGAACCCAGGGCATCCCTTGCCGCGTGATCATGATGGCGCAGACATAGGCCCCAACGCCGAAAAAGGCGACGTGGCCGAAGGAGACGTAGCCCGTGTAGCCGGAGATGATGTTCCAGCTCGAGGCCAGGGCGATGTACAT
>JBHIAB010000243.1:0-4659 GCA_046758385.1 Methylomirabilia bacterium
TCGAGTCGCTGTCACCGAGCCTCCCGGCGGCCAGCCGGTACAACGCAAGCGAGATGATGGTAGTGGCAGCCTCCCGGCTCCTTACCGAAAAGGTCCGGGCCAACGGCTACACCACCTTCCTGGCCGGAGTCGGTAACTCCAACCTGGCGGCCTGGCTTGCTGCCTATCAGCTCAAGCAGACCGGCGTGGAGGTGGAGCTGATGGCCGAGGCGGGAATGGTGGGGTATCTTCCGAGGCCGGCCGAGCCGTTCGTCTTCTCGTTCAGGAATTTTCCCTCCTCGAAGATGCTCACCGACATCTTCCACGTGATGGGGATCTTCATGGGCGGTCGCCACAACCGTTGCATCGGCTCCTTGGCCGCAGGCCAGGTGGACAAGCACGGCAACATCAACTCCACGATCATTCCCGGGGTCACCTACGTGACGGGCTCCGGGGGGGCCAACGACATCGCCTCCTCGGCCCGAGAGGTGCTCGTCACGCTGGCCCAGAGCCGCCAGCGGTTTGTGGAAAAGGTGCCGTACATCACCGCCCCTGGCCGTCGCGTGAGCACGGTGGTGTCGGACCGCGGGGTCTTCGAGAAAGCCGGCGAGCACGGCGAGCTGGTGCTCACCGGAATCTTCGGCGATGGATCGGAGGCTGAGATGGTCGAAGCCGCCCGGGAGGCGTGTGGGTGGGATCTCAAGGTCGCCCCCGCCCTCCGTCGCTTCGACCCTCCCGGCTCGGACGAGCTCAGGCTCATCCGCCTCTTTGACCCGCGACGCTACTTCCTGGGCGACCATTAGAAGGAGTCGAGTAATGCTTGGCATCGTTTCCGTCGGCACGTACATTCCGCGCTACCGCCTCACACGGCAAACCGTCGGCCAGGTCTGGGGAGGCGGAGGAGGCGGCGAGCGGGCGGTGGCCAACTACGACGAGGACAGCCTCACCATGGCGGTCGAGGCCGCGCTCGGCGCGCTGGCAGGAGAGGACCTGTCGGCGGTCGGGGCGTGCCTATTTGCCTCCACTACGCCGCCGTATGCCGAGAAGTCCAACGCGACGCTCCTGGCGACGGTCGCCGACCTGGGAGCTGAAATCGTCACCGCCGACCTTGGCGGCTCACTGCGCTGTAGCACCACGGCGCTTCGGATGGCCCTGGATCTCGTCAAGGCCGGGACCACTCGACAGGCCCTAGTGGCCGGAGCCGACATGAGGCTTGCGGCTCCAGGGACCGACCTGGAGACTCTCCTCGGAGACGGCGCGGCGGCCGTCCTCGTCGGAGAAGGCGAGGTCATCGCCACGTTCGAAGGCGCCTACACGGTGAGCCGTGAGTTCACGGACGTCTGGCGAAACCAAGGCGATCGCTACCTCCAGATGGGGGACGCGACGTTCATCCGTGCCTACGGCCTGGACAAGCATCTCCCCGAGGCGGTGGATGGGCTCTTGGGGAAGCTCGGGCTCAAACGGCAGGACATGGCCAAGGTGGCCTACTACGCCCCGGACTTTCGAGTCCACGCGGCACTGGCCCGTCAGCTCAAGTTTCCGGAGTCCTCCTTACTCAGGGAGCCGCTCATCGGAAAGGCGGGCAACACCGGGTCTGCCTCCCCACTCCTCGGGCTCGCCTCGGCTCTGGAGGAGGCCAAACCGGGCGATCGGATCCTGATCGTGTCTTACGGCAACGGAGCCGAAGCGCTCTGCTTTCAAGCCACGGAGCAGATCGAGAGGACTTCCTGGACGCACGGGGTCTCAGCCCAACTGGCCCGTGGGCGACCGCTGAGCCACTACGGCAAGTTCCTTCTCTTCCGGCGCCACGTGGAGACCGAGGTGATTCGGGCATTCACGAGCCTGCCGACCATGGTGAGAGAGGAGCGGCAGAACCTTCGGCTCTACGGTCAGAAGTGCCCGGACTGCGGTGCGGTGTGCTACCCCCGCCGCCATCTCTGCTGGCAGTGCTCCTCCAAGAACCTGACCGACTACAAGATTGCCCGGCGGGGGAAGATCTACACCTTCACCAAGGACCACCTCGTCCCGAGTCCCGATCCACCGACGGTCATGGTCTCGGCTGACCTCGACGGTGGCGGTCGCTTCTACGCCCAGCTGACCGACTGCGACCCTGCTCAGGTCACCTTCGAGATGCCCGTGGAGCTGACCTTCCGGCGCATCCACGAGGGTGAGCAGCTCGTCAACTACTTCTGGAAGTTCCGCCCAGTGCTCTAATGCCAATATCGGCGGGCACTTCCGCGTCCGGGCCCCCGAGCGGTTGCGTATAGGTTGCGTCCGGTAGCGCCTGCGGCAGCCACCGGGCGTACACCCGGAGAAGGACTGCGGCGCTCCGCCAGCCCCCTTGCTGCTGCACGTAGAGGAGGGGCGCGTTCCGCGAGAGCAGGGTGGAGGCAAAGGTGTGGCGGAGCTGCTCGGGGTTGCGGTAGCGGACCTTGGCCCCCGCGAGGGTCTTTCGCCACTCCTGGTTGACAGAGGCCTGGCTCCACGGCCGCTGCACACCGAAGACGAAGGCGTCCGGGTCAAGCGACCGAACCGGCAACGCCCGAAGCTCTCCGAGCACGCGCCGCGACTCTCTCGTCGCTCCCGGGCGCCACTCTGGCGTGTCCTCTGTCACGGGGTGGAGGACGGAGATGACCCGGCTCCGCCGCGTCTTCGTCGGGCCCAGGCGCCCTCGCGTCCACGTGTGCTGGACGACTGCCGTGCCCCGCTGGAAGTCAATGGCTCGATTCCGCAGGGCACACACTTCCCCCTGGCGCATCCCTGACTGCGCCCAGAGGCGCACGAACGTCGCGAAGCTCGGATTTCGCTCGCGGGCCGACTCCAGGATCGCGCGGAGCTCGGGCGCCGCGAACGGATCGACGTGGTCTTCATCCACGCGGCGGAATCGCGCGACCCCGACAGCGGGGTTTGCCGGTAAGAGCTTGGCCTTCACGGCTCGCTCCAGGATGAGCCGAAGCGCGATCAGCCCGACCCGGAGTGACTGCTCCGAGATCGGCTTGCCTCGAAACCGCACCGACCCCTCGGGGCTGCGTTTCTCCGCGATAAAGGCCTCGATCTGCTCGGGGGTGGTCTTGCTCACGCGCGTGGACCCGAAGAACGGGATCAGGTGTTGGCGGGTGAAGGAGCGGTAGTTTTCCATCGTCGTCCGGCTCACCGAGCGGAGGAGCGGATGTCGCTCCAGCCACTCCTCTGCGAGCTGGGCGAACGTCGGGGCGGGCGGAGGCGCAGGGCTCCGATCGGCGTCCAGCACGCCCAGCTGGCCAAGCTTCAGCGCGGCGTCAATCTTCATGGCGACCAGCTCGGCGGCCTTCTGGCTCCCGCATCGCTTTGCCTTCCGCTTACCCTTGTGATGGATGAATACCCACCAGGCACCCTTCCACTGCTTGACCTTTACACCCACGGTGACTTGCCTCCCCTCTTCCCGCTCCCCTTAACGAGCCGCTCCAGCCCGCGAATAATGAGATCCCGGAGATCCACGCCTTCCTCCAGGGCCTGGTGTTTGGCGGCCTTCCAGAGGTCCTCCGGCAGATAGAGACTTGTCTTGACCATGCGCACGGTGCCTCGTTGGAAGGGTCTGGGTGGTCTCGGGCTCATCGGCGTATGCTTGCATACTCTTGAAATCCTGTAAACCCACGTATTCGACCGCGCTATCGGACCCGCTGGAGGGCGTCCGCCACGATGGCGTCCACGTCCGGCGCTCCCATCCGGCGGTAGCGGGCCACCCAGCGATCGTACTCCGAGCACCGCACCAGGATCTTGCCGCCGACCCGGTAGTGAGGGAGCGGATGTCCGGGGTCGGCAAGGAGCTCCCTGAGCTTCCGCACGCTGAGGCCTGAGTAGCCGGACAGCGCCTTGAGCGAGAGGAAGGGATCCAGCGGGGCGCTGATGACCACTTGCTCAACGGGGGCACGCCAGCCCCCGGCCACTGCGTGCGAGCCGGGGGAATGAAGTCGTTCCCGACGGTCGGCCGCCCGCCCGAGCCGGCTCTCAGGAAGCTGTTCCACGTTTCAACGCTCCAGAGGCGCTGAGCGCTCGCCACGTGGCTTCGGTTAGCACGATCAGAGGCGGAGTCCGCCGGCCCTTCCCCGCCCGGCGCTTGATCACCACCACGCCGCGCTTGCGCGGGCGCTTCTGGGGGCCTAGCCGCTCGATCTGCAGGGCGAGGGCCTCCAGCGCCGACAGGGAGAGTCGCCGCACGTGTTTGACCTGTCCCACATAGCTCTCTGTCTCGAAGTCCACGGCACCGCCCGTGTTCGCAGCCAGGCGCTGGCCTCCGAAGATCGCCGCTGCGCGGCGCTCCTCGACCTTCCACGGGCGGTTAGCCATCGATCGCCTCCCCACCCCGGTCGGGATCATGGTACGGGCCTCGCTCGCCGCAGAAGGGGCAGACCCCGGTCTCCTCCCACCACTCCCGAGCCCACTGCCGGCGAAGGCGGGTCGCCCTGGGCTCGCCCACCTCGTCCATAAGTCTGAGAAGTTCCTGGTAGAGTCGAAGGACCTCATCCCGGTCCGCAGCGGCCCCGAGGGCGGCGAGCTCGAACCAGCGCCATAGCACCTGGCGGTAGGTGCCCTCGGTGGCGGCCGGATCAGGCGGTGCTGGGGCCTGGCCCGGGGCGGCCCGGTCAGAGAGCCGGGTCGCCAGGCCCTGGATGCGGGCGCCCAACTTATCCACAGGATGCC
>JBHIAB010000244.1:0-4658 GCA_046758385.1 Methylomirabilia bacterium
GGTACGCCAATCCCCAGCTCGTCATCGAGACAGGCGAGCTTGCGCAGATTCTAGCAACTTATGAAGGGAAGATCGTCGACCTTCGGCCTCTGGATGACTACCGGCAGGGTCATCTGCCTAAGGCTGTCAACCTTTCTGTCGCGGAGCTCACGGCGACTGTTGGCGGGGTGGGCGGCATGATGGCGCCTCGGGGCCGCGTGGAAGCGAGGCTCGGGGAGCGAGGGATCAGCCGCCAAACCCCTCTCATCCTCTACGATGACGCCAACGGGCTCTTGGCGGCCCGGCTCTTTTGGATCCTCGACTTCTTGGGCCATCGGGAGGTCCGGCTCCTGAACGGCGGATGGGCAAAGTGGCGGGCTGAAGGGAGGCCTACGACCCGCCTCCTTCCGAACGTCGTTCCTACGCGGTATGAAGCCGAGCCGGATCCTTCCAGAGTTGCCACCGCCGATTGGGTTCTGGCCCGGAGCGGAACGCAGGGAGCCGTGGTGGTGGACGCCCGCTCGCCGCGGGAGTTCAGGGGTGAGGTGGCGGGACGGGGGGTTCGGCGGTCAGGTCGAATCCCTGGCGCGGTGAACGTGGATTGGCGAGAAAATCTGACAGGGAGCCCGAAGATTCTAAAGTCGGCTGCCGAGCTTCGTCGGCTCTATGAGAAAGCGGGAGTGACTGCCGATCAAGAAGTCGTCGTATACTGTCGGACCGGGGTGCGCGCTGCCTTCGACTACTTTGTCCTCCGCCTCCTCGGATATCCGCGCGTCCGCAACTACGACGGCTCGTGGCTAGAGTGGGGGAACCGCCCCGACCTTCCCTTACAACGGGGGTAGCTTCGAGGTTCCCTCGCGAGGAGCGAAGGCTCGCACAGTGAGTGTCAGCCCATCGAGACTCACGACGAGAACCCCCTGTCCAAGCGCGAGCGGTTCCGGCGCCACGGCTTTCCAGAGTTCGTTGCCGACCCGGACCACGGCCGTCTTCCCCTCCACCGTCTCAACACGTCCCTCACGGCCCCGCATGGCCTCGGAGCCGGCACTCACCGGGCTTCGCATCGTCCGGATCGTTGCCACTCCCGCTCCGATTGATAGTGCAGAGAGGGGTAGATAGAGGCTGGGCGCGAGCAGAAACGGGAACAGCCAAAAGAGCGACAATCCCAGGACCGGGAAGCCAAAAAAAAGGAGATGACACCACATCACGCGCTCCTACTTTCTCTCCGCTGGGGCAGGAACCTCCCCGAACATCATCGCCGCCCCCAGTAGGAGTGGACGATGAGCGGCAGATGGGGAGTGGCAGGATCATTCGTCTTAAGCGGCACCAGGAACTCGTGCGGGCCGCCCATCCCCTCGTGCATTGTAAACGCGAGCGACAACGTCGTGGACCCACCCGGTTTGATCGTCGTCTGACCGACGACTGCCTTGGGCGGTCAACACCCTTTCAGCGCCCTGACCGGTGGGATGCCGACGAGCCGAAGGGGCCCGTCTCCGATGTTGGTGAGGGCAAATACGACCCGGGCCGGTGCTTCGAACGGGAGGTAGCCGAGATTCACCTCGGTCCGGTCCACCACGAGGCGCGGCGTCCCGCTCGAGCTGTCTGGAGCCTGCGAAAACCACCAGAACCCGGCAGCGCCAACGGCGATCAGCCCGAAAGCTGCGAGGACCATTCGACGCCATCTCGGAGGCCGCGGCTGAGGCTGCTTGACTCTCTTCGTTCCCATCGCTCATCCTCTTGTGGTCGGTCCCCAGACTCCTACGGGGCTCGCGGTTTCACGCAACCAGATCCTGTTTCTTCGCTTCGAACTCCTCCCGATCGATCTCCCCTCGAGCGTACCGCTGCTTGAGGATCTCCAGCGCCGCGGTGCCCGCTTCCCCGCTCGGGGCTTGCCGACCTTGGTCCCGAGCCCACCGCAGAACCAGAGCTACGGCCACGATGATCAGCCCCAAGAACAGGAGCATGAAGACCCAGCCGAGTCCCATCCCGAGCCCACCCCATCCCCACCCCATCATCACGATCCCTCCTCGCCGCGCCACGGTAGCCTCGACCCACTCAGAGAAGACGTCTTGTGTAGCATGTAGCCTGCCCACGAATAGAGTGCGCTGGCCTCAGCCTTGGGCTGCCTTCCCCACCGGACGGAAATGCAACCCCAATGCCAGAATGAACTACCCATTATTCGATAAGTTACAGAGCAGCTTCCCACAAGGGGGAATGCACGCCTTGCCCCAGATGGGGCAGCGCTGCCCCATCAGGAGAGGATCCCGGCGTTCTACTGAAGCAGGACCTCCGCCCCTGGTTTTCGGCTGTGCCAGACCTGAGCAGAGGTGGCAAGGTGACAGGCTAGGTCGAAACCTGTAAGATCGGGGAGGTTCCAGATCAGCTGTGGCATCAAGCCTGTTCCCACGACGCGGAGATTCTCGACGAGCGGAACCTCCTGCGGGTTGGCTATCGCCGGGGTAGAAATCATCTGCCGAGGATCTCCTCTACGGTCCGTCGGTCGTTATAGGACAAGCGCCGCCCCTCCACGATCTGGTACTCCTCGTGGCCTTTTCCTGCCAGCAGTACGGCGTCTCCCGCACGGGCCAGCGCGAGTGCTGCCCTCACAGCCTCTCGACGGTCGAGGATGACCCGGCGACGCTCACCGTGGGGATCAATCTGCCGGGCGCCCTCTCCGATCTCCGCCGCGATCTCTGCCGGGTCCTCGTCTGCCGGGTTGTCGGTCGTGACGATCATGAAATCGCTGAGGCGTGTTACGAGCCGGCCGATGGGGGCGCGATGGGTTCGGTCGCGATCTCCGGGGCACCCGAACACCGTAATCAGGCGCCCGCGCGAAAACCGCCGGAGAGTCGGGAGGACGGCCGCATACGCTGCCAGGGTGTGGGCGAAATCCACCACGATTAGTAAGCCGCGGTCGTTGGGTACCAGCTCGAACCGGCCGGGAATCCCCTTGAGACCCTCAAGGCCAGCCATGACGGCCTTGGGGTCCACCCCCACGGCGAGGGCGACAGTGCTCGCGGCAAGAGCGTTGGAAACGTTGAAGGCTCCGGTTAACCCGACGGTGCCACGGAGCGGTCCCGCCGGGGTCTCGGCCCAAAAAACGGTCCGCCCGAGGTCAGACTGGAGAATCCGGCCACGAACCTCGGCCCGCCGCTTGAGGCCGAATCTCAGCACCGGCTGACCGCACACGGCCGCCATGCGGCGGCTCACCGGTTCATCGGCATTGAGGACTGCGAGTCCCCGGCCCGCTTTTGCCGCTCCCCTGCCCAGGGCCGAGAACAGGCCAGCCTTGGCATACAGGTACTGTGCCCGCTTGCCGTGGAAGTCCAGGTGGTCCGAGTGGAGGTTCGTGAAGACCGCCACATCAAACTCGCACTCAGCCACCCGGGCCTGGGCGAGCGCGTGGGAGGAGACCTCCATGACGACGTCGCTCACTCCCGCGCGAACACACTCCCAGAGGAGGCGTTGAAGGTCCAGCGACTCCGGCGTCGTCAGGGTCGCGGCCCTCACGGTGGTCCCCACCCGGTTGACGATGGTCCCGAGCAGTCCCGCGCTCCGTCCAGCCGCTCGGAGGATGGCGTCGACCAGGTGAGTCGTCGTCGTCTTCCCCTCCGTCCCGGTCACCCCGATGATCCTGAGCTGAGCCGAGGGATGCTCGTAGAACCGCGCCGCCAGGTGGGCGAGGGCGCGACGGCCGTCCGTCGCCTGAACCTGGGCAACCCTGTTCAATCTCTCGATGCGGCGCTCCACGACGACGGCAACGGCCCCACGGACCACCGCCTCGTGCGCATACCGATGGCCATCATCCTGCCTGCCGCGGATGCAGACGAAAAGGTCCCCGGGCTTGACCGCTCCCGAGTGGTACGCGAGTCCCTTGATCAGGGGGTTCTTGTGGTCCAGGCAGACCAGGCTCTCGATCCCGGCCACGAGCGTCGCGAGCGGGACCTTGGGAGGCTCGCCCGAAATCCCCGGGGTATCGGTCGCTGTCACGTCAGCGCTTCTCCAGAGCTCTCGGATCCACCCAGGACAGCCCGCCAACGACGCCGGAGAAGCAAAGCCATCCCAGCCGCGAACACGATGGCCCCCGACCACATCATCCAGCTCACGGCCACGGACATATCAGGAAACCTGCCGCGCATGCGGCAAAGGAGCCCCAGGACGGCAATGATCCACGCGAGAACGAGAGCAGCCATCCCCAGCACCCAATACGGCTCCGAAGGACTGGGAGATTCCAGCCGGTCCAGGTGAATCATTCCGAACCATGTTCCGAGCACTCCGACGAGACCGGCAACACGCGACCAGTAGATCATCTCCGGGTCGCCCAGAAGACTCCACCCTCAGACTTCGCTCTTGGATAAGCCACAGTTGGATTCACGAAGGGCCGAGCCTCTTGGACCGGTCTAGCCCTTGTTCATCCTCTGACACCGCTAACACGCTTGGAGGACCGCACACAGGCGAGCTCCAAGGGATCGACGGAGACACGAATCGTCGCAATAAGGCTCGGCCCACCCTCCAGGACCTGAGCGGAGGAGGCAAGGTGACAGGCTAGCCGACTGGCGAGAAGGGTCGGGTAAAGGTAGAGGAGCGGTTCTCAAGCACGTTCCCCTCAAGGTCTTCGAGCATGACCCTGAATACGTAGGTGCGACCGAACTCCAGCACCCCGGCCGGAATCGTGAACGTCG
>JBHIAB010000245.1:0-4651 GCA_046758385.1 Methylomirabilia bacterium
TTTTAGGGAGGGCGATGGAGACGTCGGCATCATTCGAAGCCCGGTCCGCGCCATTGCCCTACCCGACCTCTTCGATCTCGTGGATCTGCATGTCCCGCGCCTCTTTCAAGTCGACACCGGAGGAGAACGCTCGCTGGCCCGCGCCGGTGAGCACCAGCGCACCGACCGCCGGCTCGTCACCGAACTGCGTCAGGGCGGCTACCACCTCGCGAGCGAGCCGCCGGCTGACGGCGTTGAGCGCCTCCGGCCGGTTCAGGGTCACGATACCGATGCTGTCCTCCGTCTCGACTCGCACCGTCTCATACATGGACGAAGCCCTCCGTTGGTCCCGACGTGTGCGTGCAAGGATGCAACGACGCCTACCCGTTTGGGAAGCCGTTCAGTCGGTCGTATCGGCGGACGTCGCCGGCAAGCTACCGGCTCATTACCGTTAGCTGGCCGACCGACGGCTCGAGGCTCGGTTGACGGTTCCGAGGCTTGGTTGTACAATTGTACAACCGTGGGCCTCGTCATCGACACTTCAGCCATCATCGCCGTGCTCGTCCGGGAACCTCACCGGACCGCTCTGGTCAGGATGACGGCAGGGGTCGACCTTGTAGCGCCATCCTCCGTCCATTGGGAAGTCGGGAACGCCTTTTCGGCTATGTTCAAGCGCCGCAGAATAACCTTGCGCCAAGCCTATCGAGCTCTTCGGGCGTATCGGGAGATTCCCATCCGGTTCTCGGAGGTTGCCCTGGAGGAGGCGCTGGAAATCGCGACACGACTCGGTCTCTACGCCTACGATGCCTATGTGATCGCGTGCGCCCTCAAGCATCGCTGTGCCGTCGTGTCACTGGACGACGGATTACTGGCGGCGGCCTCTCGGGCCGGGGTAGACACTTGGGAGGTCAAGTGACGATGACAGTGTACACCTTCTCAGAAGCCCGTCAGAAGTTGGCGGCACTCCTAGAGCGCGCGCGAAAAGAAGGTGGCGTGAGGGTGAAACGCCGCGACGGCCAGGTGTTCGTGATCAGGCCTGAGCGCCCGAAGCGATCGCCCCTGGACGTCGATGGGGTCCATGTCGATATCTCCGCACGCGAGATCGTTGGAATCGTCCGGCACATCCGCCAACGAACTAGCGTAACATCGCGGCCAGCCAACCAGCGCATGCAGCGGACACCGCAAAAGCGGCGCCGCTGATGCGTTCTCCGCGCCGTATCCACGTCGTGGGGGGGGGGAGGGCGCGGATTATTCGAGGGATCACATTTTAGCAAGGGCCACCACGAAGATCGTGTGCGCCGTGATCCCCGTGGCGTCGCTGGCCAGGCACAGAGCAGCATTGGCTATGTCGTCTACGGTGGGGATTCGGCCCGTGGGACTCACTCGGGCATTCTTTTTCATGACGTCCCCGGGCCAATCCACGAAGCCGGGCGCGATGGCGTTGACCCGGACGTTGTTCTTGGCGAAGGCCCGCGCGCGCGACTTGGTCGTAGTGACCAAGGCCGCCTTGGAGGAACAGTAGATTACGGAGCTCCCAGCGCCCTCGAAGGCCGCCGTGGATGCGACGTTGATGATGGCACCCTCGCCCGCCTTCAACATGTGGGGGATGGCCGCACGCGCGCAGTAGAGCGGACCCTTCACATTCACGGCCCAGGTCCGCATCCACCAGTCGCCGCACCGCCGCGTCCCATGATACATCCGTCTGAATGGCTATGGCCGGAACTCGACCTGTCGGGCTGCCTCGGCGACCTCCTCTGTCTGCTGTCGGGATTTGAAGAGGAACAGGTCTTTTTGCAACCTCAGGGTGAGCCCTGCCAGAAGCGGCCTTTCCTGGTCCGCGATTAGCGACCTGAGATCTGGGCGGCGACGGCATCGCCCACCGCCTTCGTGGTCGCCCGGCCTCCAACGTCCGGGGTGTGGAAACGAGAATCGCCCAACGTGATTTCGACTGCTCCCTCGATCGCTCGGGCCGCAGCCCGGGCTTGGGGGTCCTGCTTCCGTTCCCCCAGCCAGTCGACCATCATCGCAGCCGAAAGGATCTGGGCGATGGGGTTGGCAATCCCCTTGCCCGCAATGTCGGGCGCCGTCCCGTGGGACGGCTGGAAGAGGGCATACGTGTCCCCGACGTCGGCCGAAGGGCTCAAGCCCATGCCCCCGATCGTTCCGGCCCCCAGGTCGGAGATGATATCGCCGAACATGTTCTCCGTCACTACCACGTCGAACCGCGACGGCCTTTGCACCATGTACAGGGCCATCGCGTCAATGTTAAAGTGGTCTGGCTCGATCTCGGGGAAGTCTCGGGCGACCTCGTCGAAGACCTGCCGGAAGAAAAGCATGCTTCTCAGGACGTCCGCCTTGTCCACACAGGTGACCCGGTGGCTCCCGTCGGCGGGCGCCCCGTGACGCTTCTGGGCCAGGTGGAAGGCGTACCGCGCGATCCGCTCAGCCCCCTGGCGTGTCATGATCATGGTGTCGGTGGCCGCCTGGTCTCTCAGACGGATCCCGCCACCCCAGGAGGCATACAGTCCTTCCGTGTTCTCCCGCACGATCACATAGTCGATGGGTGGATCGGCCGCTAGGGTTGGAGGCACCCCCGCGTATCGTTTAATCGGCCGCACCCCGGCATACAGGTCCAGGATGAAGCGGAGGGTGAGCTGGGGGGCGATCCCCGTTCCGTCGGGGAGCCGGACGTGCGGCAGCCCGGCGGAGCCGAAGAGGATGGCGTCCGCCTTCCGGCAGGCTTCCAGCGTCTCTTGGGGGAGGTCCGTCCCCGTCTGCTTGTAGCATCGGGCCCCGGCGGGGTGCTCCGTGCACTCCAAGCGCAGTTCCGGAAATCTCGTCTCGGCCACCCGGAGCACTTTTACGGCCTCTGCCATTACCTCCGGCCCGACTCCATCACCCGGCAGCACCGCAATCTCGTACGTCGGCATACGATTCCTCCTCCTCTTGGGAACCTTTGCGGAACATTGCCACTCCATTCACCGCGTTGGGCGCCAGCCACTTGAGAGTTCGCCGCATCAGAATCCTCGAGACCAGGACGACCCCGAGTCGAAAAGAAACGTTGGCATTGCGAGCCCCAATAATCGGGGGCGAGGTCTCGCTTCTCCTGGACCATGGCCAACCGGTGAGTCAACTTCCCAGTGTCGGCATCCCATGGCCACTCGCGCCGCACTGGTCTTAGGCCGGTGGATGCCCCGAAAAGCTCCCCCGCACCACGGCTTCCCCGGCTCGCACCAAGAACCGGCCTCGCGCTACCACTGCCTCCACCTCACCGGCGGTCGTCAGGAGCAAGAGGTCCGCATCCCGGCCCGGGCGGAGATATCCCTTCCGCGACAGGCCGAGCACGTCCGAGACGTGGGCCGTACAGAAGCTCGCCGCCTGTCCCCAGGAAAGACCGTCGCGAGCGAGCTCTCTCATCGTCTGGAGCAGCGACTCAGGACCGGCCATGTACTGCCCCATGACATGGCCCGCCGCATCCAGGCGCGGATAGGCCGTCCCGCTATCGCTACTGAGCGTGATACGCGCCGGCGGGATCCCGGTCGTCAAGGCCTCCATAATCGCCTTGGCAGCGGGAATTGCCTGGGGGTACCCGGTCTCCGGCCGCTCCATCCCGGTTACGTCAATGCTCCCCCCTCCCCGAGCATAATCCAGCGCCTGACGCCAGAGCTCCGGGTGCCGGCTCACATGGGTGGCCACCAGTCGGTCCGGCGGGATCCCGGTCCGCCGTTGCACTTCCACCAGCGGCATCAGGCCCTCTGGTTGATCCCCGATGTGAGTGTGCAGAACCGCGCCCTTTCCCGCCATGCGCCCCCCGGTGTAAACGGCATGGGCCAGTCGGCAGAGGTCATCCAAGGAATGGGCCGGCGCCAGGGCGTTCGAGATCGCGACCTTGGCACCCAGGATCCGGTCGACAAAGGTTACGTCCGCCTGCAGGCTGCCCGTGAGGGTAGGCGCCGGATGCTGAAAGCCTCCTGTGTAGCAGTAAGCGCCGATCCCCTCCGCCTCCAGCGCGGCCGCTCGGCCCAGGAGACCCGGAACGGTCCGGCTCAGGCTATCGGCCCCGAGGGGAGAGACCACAGTGGTGACGCCTCTGCTCACGATGTGCTCAAGTTGGAGGTCGGTGGTCCGGTGTTTCGGTCCCCCCATGCCGCTCCCTCCCATGACATGGAGGTGCCCATCAATCAGCCCGGGCAGGACGATCTGACCCGTGACGTCGAGGCTCTCGCCTTCGCCGATTCCAGTGGGGACCGGCAGGGCAGTCCCGACGGTGCCGATCCGTTCGTCGACGATCAGCAGGTCGGCAACCCCTCGGTCATCCGGATCAAAGATGTGGCCGTTGCGTATCAGCATCCAGGTCATGCGCGCCCTCCCTTTCGGACGCTTGGCTGCCCAGGGCATCGAACGTTCGCGACCCGTCAAACGCTCTTCTATCCTCAGGGTCCGCTGCCAACGAACTTCTGGTTTCACCACCCAACGCCTTCAGCTCGGCCTCCGCCTGCTCCAGCCAGAGGCGCATGTCCATCTCACGAAGCGACGCGGTGGCCGTGGTCAGGTGCCCCTGAGCTTTCGGGCGGGCCCCGGTTCGCAAGTACGGCTTGGCGAGGCCGAGGTGGCAGCGGGCCAGTAGCGGGCGCATGCCGAGCTCGTCCGCCAGCGCCATGGGCTGACCCTA
>JBHIAB010000246.1:0-4632 GCA_046758385.1 Methylomirabilia bacterium
CCGCACGACCGAAGCGGGCGAAGCAACACTGCACCGGCGGTCATGAATTGGCAAATCGCATCCTCAGCGGCCGTCAGGCTTTCCGGTCTGGCGCGGGCCCGCGGAGGCTGTACTTGTTGAGGAGGCGATGGAAGGTCTTCCGGTCAACCCCCGCGGCACGGGCAGCCTGCGAGACATTGCCGCCGTGGCGCTTGAGGACGTCGGCCAGATAGGCCGCCTCCAGCTCACTCATCCACTGGGCCTTGGCTTCCTTGAGGGGGAGCGTGGTAGGCGGCACCAGGACTGGTCTCCGGGGCCCAGGCTTGACCGATCCGAGATGCTCCGGGAGGTCGCGACCCGTGATGGTATTTCCATCGGCGAGGGCACAGGCGCGCTCGATCACGTTCTGGAGCTCGCGGACGTTGCCCGGCCATGAGTACGCCTCCAGGATCTGCATGGCCTCGGGCTCGAAGCCCCGGAGTGGTCGATCGCGTCCCTGCCCGTACTTCCTGAAGAAGGTATGAGTCAGGAGGGTGACGTCTCCCTTCCGCTCCCTGAGTGGCGGCAGCGGGATGGCGATGACGTTCACACGGTAGTAGAGATCCTCGCGGAACTGCCCCTTCGCCACCAGCTCGCGGGGGTCCCGGTTCGTCGCAGAGACCGACCGCACATCCACGTCGATCTGGCGGGTGCCCCCGACTCGCCGGATCTGGCGCTCCTGAAGCGCCCGCAACAGCTTCACCTGAAGCCCGAGCGAGAGCTCGCCGATCTCGTCGAGGAAGAGCGTGCCCCGGTGGGCGACTTCGATGAGCCCGGGCTTGGTCCTGACAGCGCCGGTGAAGGCGCCCTTCTCGTGACCGAAGAGCTCGGACTCCAGGAGCGATTCCGGGAGCGAGGCGCAGTCGACCGGAATAAAGGCTTCGGCGGCCCGCGGGCTGTTCGCGTGGATGGCGCGGGCGATAAGCTCCTTGCCGGTTCCCGATTCACCAATCACGAGGAGATTCGCCTCCGATCGCGCCGCCTTCCTGACCAGCTCGAAGACCTGGGCCATGGCCTGGCTCCGCCCCACGATATTCTCGAAGCCATAGGCCCCCTGGAGCTGCTCGCGGAGGTGGAGGTTCTCCAGCGCGAGCCGACGCTGGGCGAGGGCCCGGTCCACAGCCACCTTGAGCTGATCCACGGAGAACGGTTTAGGGAGGTAGTCGAAAGCCCCCTCCTTCACCGCGGCAACCGCCGACTCGATCGTGGCAAAGGCCGTGAAGATGATCACGGGCATATGGGGGTCCAGCCCCCGGGCGTGGCGGAGGAGCTCCATGCCGTCCATGCCGGGCATCTTGAGATCCGTGAGGACGAGGTCGGGGCGCTCGGACTCGATGAGGGTCAGCGCCTCCCGCGGGTCGGTCGTCGACGCGCAACGAAAGCCGCTGCGGCCGAGGATGCGTAGGCAGTTCTCCACCATGTCGGGCTCATCGTCGACGATGAGAAGCCGGTCGCGCGTCACGCCAGTCCTCCAGAGAGCGTAGGAAAGGAGAGGACGAAGGTGGTGCCCTTTCCCGGCTCGGACTGGATATCCACGGCGCCCTGGTGGTCCCGGATGATGCCGTAGCTCACGCTGAGCCCGAGTCCTGTCCCGTGCGCCTTGGTGGTGTAGAAGGGTTCGAAGATCTTCGGCAGCTCCTCGGACGAGATCCCGGGCCCGGTGTCGGCGACCACAAGGCGTATCCAGCCGGACTTGCCCGGCGCCAGGCCCGTCTCGATTCGGATCTCACCACCCTCGGTGACCGCCTCGCGGGCATTGGTGAGGAGATTCAACAGCACATGCTGGAGTGAATTGGCGTCGCCCAAGAGCGGCGGCAAGGAGCGGTCCAGCGTGGTGGTGATCTTGATCTCTTCCTTGGACATCTGTTTCTCCGCCAGCAGCAGAGTCTCCTCTACAACGTGATTCAGGTCCACGGGGCCGCGCTGTTCCGGGGATTGACGGGCGAAGGACAGGAGCCCCCAGGCAACCCTTGCCACCCGCTGCGCGTGGCGGTGGACCACCTCGAGGTCCTCGCGCACCTCGGCTGGCAACCCATGCCCCTGCGCCTCCTGAAGCATCAGCTCAATCCGGGAGGAAATGATGCCGACGGGATTGTTCAGCTCGTGGGCCAGCCCGGCCGCGAGGGTACCCAGGGCGGCAAGCTTCTCGGCCTGGCGGGCCGAGCGCTCCAAGGCCACCCTCTCGGTCATGTCTTCAACGACAATCACCGCCCCGGTGGGGATCCCGTTTTCCCGGAGGAGGCTTCCCTTCAGGTTCAGAACCACGCGGCCCTTCTTAAGGCTCTCGTGCCGGACCGCCTCCAGCGCGATTTCCTCGGTCTCCCCTTGCAGGAGGCGATCGAGTGGCTCGGCGATCCCCTCGCGCTTGTAGTTCGGGAAGTAGTCAGTGAACCGCTGCCCCAGCACCTCGTTGGGGCTGATGTCATAGCGGTCCACCATGGCGCGGTTCCAGGCGACTACGCATCCGTACCGGTCGAGCACGATGACCCCATCGCGGAGGCTCTCGACCACGTTACGGATGAAGGCCTCGCGGGCCCGCGCCTCCTGGGTAAGCCGGGTAATCTCGTGCCGCTCCCGCTGCTCGACCTCGCCCATCACGCCAACCCCGATAGCCGTGCCGATGAGCAAGGCGACGCGAATGGCGATGTTGGCCACCTCGATCTCGGCCAGCGTGGGCCCGACTACCGCCAGGTAGGCCGCCGAGGCGCCTACGGCCACGAGCACCCCGCGCGTGATGCCGTGGTAGTACGACTCAACCCCGGCAATGAGAAGGAGGGCGAGGAAGAGCGTGCTGCGCGCCCCGCCCGAGAGGAAGATCAGCAGGAGGGCAAAGCCCAGGTCAACGAGAAGGACCGGAAAGTGGAGGCGGAGGGCGACTCCCGGCCGAGCCCAGAGGAGGGTGGAGAGCGTCCCGCTGTAAGCGGCAAAGATCCCCACCGCCAGGGCCAGCGCCGCCCGATTCGGAAAGTCCCCGGGGGCCAGCGCCACCCAGACTGCTCCCGCGACGGCCGCCAGTACGCGGAGAAGTGCCAGGGCCAGGTAGCGGGCCCCGCCGAGGTGCCGCGCGCTCCGCTCGATCAAAAAAATGAGGCCCCGGAATCCTGCCCGAGGCCTCTCAATGAAGCCAGCCATCACTACCCCTGCCGGTCCACCCACCTCATCGCCAGATTCACCGCGTACCCCTCGGCCCCTTCGCGGCTGGCGAAGCTCCGGTCGTCAACATCCGGGACCCGCCGCTGCCGGGAGCCAGCCGAACCGATAACGGCGACCACGGCTTCGGCGAGCCACTCGCCGAAATCGAGGACAGGAAGGGCCCGCCCACGGATCGTATAACCTTTGTAGACCACGGTGAGCGGCATGATGACCCTCCAAAGCATACCACACGCCTGAAGTGTTGAAAACGGGATCACCCCTCAGACCTTCGCGAGTGAACGCACCGGGGCGCGAATTGCGCCGCCGAGGCACGCGCGAACTCAGCGCGGTCCCAAAACACCTCGGCGTTGCGACGAGGACGGGAGACAGTCCTGACTGACGACGGGCTACCGGCGAGACTCAGCGCAGCGAGGGCCGGCGTGAAGTCCAGGGGCGCGCCCTCTCGAATGCTGATGAGGCCGCGAGCACCGTCCGGTCCGCGAAGCGTTTCCCTACGATCTGAAGCCCCACGGGCAGGCCGTCGCTGGTGAAGCCCGCGGGGATCGAGGCGGCTGGCTGACCGGTGAGGTTGAACGGGTAGGTGAACGGCATCCATCCCAATGGCGACACGCGCTGCCCGGCGATCTCGCGCGGTCCCAACGTGCCTACCCCGAAGGGAGGCACGGCCAGCGTCGGAGTCAGGAACAGATCGAACCGGGCGAGAAAGGTCTGGACCTCGACGCAGTACGACCGGCGGCGCCGGCTGGCCCGGAGATACTCGGCAGCAGTCACGGCGCGGCCGCGTTCGAGGAAGCGAACGAGCGTCACGTCTAGGCGGTCGCGCCACTCGTCGAGCTTGTCCGCCAGGCCGGCGTAGGTCTGCGCCGCGACTAGGGTGGTGAAGATCTCCTCCGGATCCTCCCAGCCGGGGCCGACCACCTCCACGTGGCAGCCCAGGGCCTCGAAGACCCCAGCCGCCTCCTCCGCAATCCGCGCCACCTCCGGGTCCACGACCGCGTAGCCGAGGTCGGGACTCCACCCCACACTTAGCCCCTGGATCTGCGTCTCACACGCGGCCAGGAACGAGGCCGGGTCGGCGGGGAGAGAGTATCGATCACGGTCGTCGGGCCCGGCCATCACCTCCAGCATCAGCGCCGTGTCACGCACGGTGCGCGTGATCGGACCGGTGTGGGAGAGTGTCTCCCAGCTCGTCGGGAAGCCTGGATATTGAGGCACCAGGCCGAAAGAGGGCTTGAAGCCGTAGACACCGGAGAACGCTGCAGGGGTTCGGATCGAGCCACCCCCGTCGGTCCCGACAGCGAGTGGGCCGAGCCCCGCGGCCACGGCCGCTGCCGCCCCGCCACTGGAACCCCCGGGAGTCAGCTCTGGATTCCAAGGATTCCGGGTGATGCCAAAGAGCGGGTTATCGGTGACGCCCTTGTGGCCGAACTCCGGCGTGTTCGTCTTGCCGAGGAGCACGGC
>JBHIAB010000247.1:0-4590 GCA_046758385.1 Methylomirabilia bacterium
CGCGACCTTGGTCGGGTCGAGTCGTTCATAGCCACGGCTTGGAGGGACCCTGGTATGCTCGATCCCAGGCACGGGAATAGCTGTTCAGCTTTGTTTGTTTAGAGGATAGGCGTGGCCACTTCCCAGCAGGAGTTCGAGCGGGTTGCCCTGGTTCATCTGGATCGGGTCTACCAGTTGGCCGTTTGGCTTTGTGGAAACCGAGCCGAGGCGGAGGACTTGGTTCAGGAAACCTATCTCCGGGCCTTTCGGCACTTTGACCAGTTCGATCCCGGAACCAACTGCCGTGCGTGGCTATTCGCCATCGCGCGGAACACCTTTGTGAACCAGGTGAAGCGGGAGGGGCGGGAGCTCCTGCAGCTGGAAGAAGGTGGGATGGAGCAACGGGAGGCTGAGTCCTCCGAGGTCATGGTCGCGATCGCCGACCCGGAGGAGGAGTTTTTCAAGCATACGATGGACTCGGACTTGGTCTCGGCGCTCGAGGGGTTGCCCCTCCGGTTCCGCGAAGCCGTCCTCCTGGCCGAGGTGGAGGAATGTTCGTACAAGGAGATCGCTAAGATCTGTGGGCTCCCCCTGGGGACGGTGATGTCCCGCCTCTATCGGGGCCGTCGGCTGTTGCGCAAGGCGCTGGTGGCGGCGGGGCGTGAACGCAGGGGAGCGAGGAGGGAGACGTGACCTGCGAGGAGCTACGCCGCCGCCTGGATGCCCACCTGGATGGCGAGCTGGACGTGGCGGGTTCGCTAGACGTGCAGGAGCACCTGACGTTCTGTATGCCCTGCCAGTGGGCGTATGCCAAGGAGCGGGAACTGCGCCTGCTCCTCAAGACGCGGTTGCCCCGTGTGACTGCCCCCTCCGCGCTTCGTGGGCGGGTGCAGGCGGCCATCCGTGCTGCGGACCGCCGGGCGAAGGGAAGTCCCGTGTCCCGCGTCGTCCACTGGGCCGCCGTCCCAGTCTCTGCGGCCGCTCTGGTACTGCTGGGCTTGATGTTCGGCCTCCGTGGGTCGCCGTCGCCATCCGCGGCGCTCTTGGTGAGCGAGCTGGCGGCCAAGCATCGGACCTACTCCGGTCTGGAGGCCCCAGCCGAGATTTCCAGTTCCAGTCAGGACAGAGTGGCGAGTTGGCTCAAGCAGCGCGTTCATTTCGAGGTGGCAGTGCCCGACTTCAGCCCCGCAGGTATCCGCCTGGTCGGGGCCAGGCTGTCGGACCTCGACGAGCGTCAGGTCGCCTACCTCCTCTACCAGAAGGATGGCGACCTGGTCTCCCTCTTCGGCTTCCCGAGACGCGGCCTTTCACCGCCCGCCGAGGGAGAGATCCACGTGGGCGATTCCCGCTTTTATGCCACCAGGGTAAAGGGGGACGAGGTGGTGTTCTGGACTCAGGGAGATCTGGCCTATGCCCTAGTCTCCCGGCTAAGCCGGGAAACGCTCCTGGAGTGCGCGCTCACGGTCAGGCGGCTCGTCGGAAACGACGCCCCGCGTGGCGCCTGACCGCTCCCCCCCTGTAGAATTAGGTCCATGCGTTTGAGAGTGATTTGCTATGTTTGTGCCCTTGTGGTGGTGCTGCTTGGCTCCGAAGTCCACTCCTCGGGCGACCCGTACAAAGCGCTCGGGCTGATCAGGCCCGCGCCAGTCCAGCCCGCCCCGGAGTTTACTGTCCCTGACCCCAACGGGGCCTCTGTCGCGCTGGCTGACTACAGGGGCAAAGTGGTGTTTATCAATTTCTGGGCCACCTGGTGCCCGCCCTGCCTCCGGGAGATGCCGGCCATGGAGCGGCTCTACAAGCGGTTCAGGGACCAGGGATTCGTGATTGTGGCCATTTCCTTCGATGCCGAGGGGGGACCGGTCGTGCGCCCGTTTGTCACGGAGCACGGGTTTACCTTCCCGGTCGGGCTCGACCCCAAGATGGCCCTGGTCGAGCGGTACGGCGTCCGCGGACTCCCCTCGAGCTTCCTCATCGACCGAGATGGAAATCTGGTGGCGCAAGCCATTGGCCCTCGGGACTGGGACGGTAAAGCCGCCCAGGCCTTGATCGAGCTCCTGCTGGAACGAGGATAATAGGCCACGATGGGTCTGGGCGAGTCGCTGGGCATCGCCGTGGCCTTCTCCGCGGGTCTTCTCTCCTTTCTCTCCCCCTGTGTGCTGCCGCTGTTCCCTTCTTACCTGTCGCTCATCACGGGCATGTCGGTCTCCACCCTTGCCGAAGGCATGGGTTCCGAGACACGGTGGAAAACCATCGTCCATTCGCTCGCCTTCATCATCGGCTTCTCGCTGGTGTTCGTAGCCCTGGGCGCCTCCTTCAGCGCGGCCGGCCAGCTCCTGTTGGATTACCGCGACTGGATCCGAATGGTTGGGGGAGGATTCATCGTGGTGTTCGGCCTCTACATCGCGGGGGTCCTTCGTATCGGCTGGCTCAGTCGCACCAAGCAAGTGCAGATTGCAACCCACCCTGGTAGCTATCTCGGCTCGTTCGCGGTGGGCGTCACGTTCGCCATTGGCTGGACGCCTTGCGTCGGCCCGATCTTGGGCTCGATCCTCTCCCTGGCCGGAACCTCGGACACGCTCACCACGGGTGTGGGTCTGCTGGTAGCCTACTCGGCCGGCCTGGCGCTGCCGTTCTTTCTCTCCTCCCTGGCGCTGGGCGGATTCCTCGCGTTCTTCAAGCGCTACCGCCCCATGATGGGAATGGTAGAACGCACGGCGGGAGTCCTTCTGGTCGTCGTTGGGCTCTTGGTGCTCACCAACTACTTCGTCGTCCTCAACTCGTACGCGGTGAGCCTCACCCCGGAGTGGTTCCTGAAGTACCTCTAGCGCCCTTAGCTCGGAGGGGGGCTCCGCCCCCCCTTCCGAGTGACTTCAATTTGGCCGGCACATCTGTCATCCTTGTGCCGTGGATCGCGTTCGCGTGCGTGCCCCCGCCACCTCGGCCAACCTTGGGCCTGGGTTTGACTCCCTGGGTCTTGCGTTGGCCCTTTACAACGAGGTGACCCTGGAGCCGGCCGGCACCGTTGCCGTCAGCATAGAGGGAGAGGGGGCGGTCCACCTCCCACGGACCGCCGACAACTTGGTCGTCAAAGGGGCGCAGGCCGTGTACGAGATGGCCGGGCGGCGGTTCACCGGCCTCACGGTGGCCGCGGTGAACGGCATCCCTCCCAACCGAGGCCTTGGCTCCAGCGCTGCTGCCTGGCTTTGTGGGATCGTAGGTGCCAACGCGCTGCTCGGTGAGCCGCTGGATACCGAGGCGCTCCTCCACCTCGCGGCGACTCGGGAGGGACATCCCGACAACGTAGCGGCTGCCCTCCTGGGCGGGCTGACCGTGTCGTGCTGGAAGGACGGAAGAGTGGTGGCCCTCTCCCTGCCGGTCCCCGCCGGGATCAGCTGGGTGGCGCTGGTTCCCGAGGTCGAGGGGTCGACGGCCGAGGCCAGGGCGGTGCTTCCGCCGAGCGTGCCGCGGGTCGACGCCGTCTTCAACGTGCAACGGGTGGCCCTGTTCGTCGGCGGGCTCCAGGCCCGGCGTCCTGACCTGCTCGCCGTGGCCATGGAGGACCGCCTCCACCAACCCTATCGGGCTCGTCTCTTTCCTTGGATGGAGACTGTGATCGCCGCCGCCCGAACGGCGGGCGCCCTCGCATGCGTCCTGAGCGGCGCGGGCCCCTCGCTCCTCGCGGCGGTCCCCGAGTCGGTGGAAGCCGTGGCGTCAGCCATGGAGCAAGAACTTGCCCGGTGGGGCGTCCAGGGCCGGGCTCGTCTACTAGACGTTGACCGCACAGGCACGGCCTGGGAGACCGGATAATGGTCTTGACGCCTCCGAGGGCCTCTGCTAAGGTTCCCTCAACGTTCCTCTTTTAAGCTGGACACGGCGCGCATATCCGGAAATACGACACGCAGGATTCCTGACGCACTTCCCCAGAGGTTGTTGCCATTCGTTCCCTCCACTCTTCTCCCGTATCTGGTTGGCATCGCTCTAAGGGCGCATTGGCAGGCCCCCTACCCTTTCGTGCGCGGTTAGCTCTGACCGTCCGTTCAACCCTCACCCGTCAGGGAGATCAGGCCGATGGACTTCCAGGATAAGGTGCTGGTGTGTCGGGAATGCGGCAAGGAGTTTCTTTTCTCTTCGGGCGAGCAGGCCTTCTATGCCGAGAAAGGCTTTCAGCACCAGCCGTCTCGGTGCAAAGACTGCCGGGGTACCCGCCGAGGGGGTGGTGAGCGTGCGGCTCCCGGAGAGCGTCAGCTCTTTCCGGCGGTGTGCTCCTCCTGCGGGAAGGAGACCCAGGTGCCCTTCAAGCCCACTCCGGGGAAGCCGGTGTACTGCCGAGATTGCTACGCTAAGCGGGGCCGGCCGGGAGGCCCGAGGAGCCCGATGGTCTTAGGGCCCTGACCGGACGCCGTATCGACACCGCTGGCCCATCGGGCTCTCATCATTCGGCAGCGATTCCGAGACACCTCCTTCCCGCCTCATACGCGCCCGCCCACCGGACGATCCGTTCACGCCCCAACAGTGCTCCGTGATTTCGAGTAACCAAGGCATGCCCCGGGGGTGCCCTGCCGAGCGACATCCCACGAGTGGTACCTGGCTGCTTTCGAGCGCGGGCTTCGC
>JBHIAB010000248.1:0-4583 GCA_046758385.1 Methylomirabilia bacterium
TCCGCGTGGACGCGGAGGGTCTTGCCCAGGCTGGTGCCCAGCCGCTCGGTCTGGATAAAGGCGCCCACCACCGCCTTCACCTCTTCCACCCCGGTCCGCTCTCCCACCCCGTGCAGTGCCTCCGCGCGCGGTCGTCCCGCCCTCATCTCGAGGTGCATCCGCAGCATCTCCTGGTGGAGCGGGCTCTGGCGCACTTCGGGCTGCTCGGCGACCCGAGCGACGGCGGCATCGAAGCCCATACCTGCCTCGACGCACACCATCAGGAGATCCAGCACATTGGGCAGGGCATGGACGATGTCGCGCTGGCGAGCCTGAATGCGGTAGCGCAACCAGTAATTGGGCAGGAAGAAACCGAGCACCGCCAGGATGACGGAGTACGGCAGGATGTGGGGTAGGGCCCGGTGGATGCTCATTCCGTACAGGAAGTAGGTGGAGCCGCCGACGATCGCGAGTCCGATCTTGGCACCGATGAAGAGGCTGATAGCACGCGCGCGGTGGTAACCAGCCCAGGCCAGTCGCTGCTGGACCCGCGATAGCTTGGCCTTGTCGCGCGGGCCAAAGGCCCGACCGAGGCGCTCGAGGGTTCGCTGCAACCAATTGTTGGCCTCCTCTTCCCATCGGAGGATCGATGCGGGCCCGGTTCCGGGCGCGCGAGGCGGAAGGCGTTCGGTGCGGAGTCCAAACCACCGCCGATGCAGGAACGCACCGGTCAGGTACGACACTCCCGCGACGATAAGAAACGAGAGGACCGCATACGTCACAGGGCCCATGCCCACCTCACACTTTGATGCTTGCAATCCGCCAAACCAGGAAGAATCCGATCGCCTCGCTGATGAGCCCCGCCACGATGAGTACCGGGGCGAGGGGCGAGTTCAAGAGCGGGTCGAAGAAGCCCGGACTCAGCAACTGGAAAATGATCGCGAAGACGACCGGGCTCACCCCGACGATGATCGCCGTCCACCGGGCCTGAGACGAGAGTATCCGGGCATGGCTGAAAAGTTTAAAGCGCTCGCGGATGACTTCGCTCAGGCGGTCCAGGATCTCCGCGAGGTTGCCGCCAGCGCTTCGCTGAATGCTGACCGCGGTGCAGAAGAAGGTCGTGTCCTCCGTGGGGACGCGGCTCCGGAGCCGGGAGAGCGCTTCGCCCGGATCCAGCCCGACCCGGATCTGTTCGGCGACCTGCCTGAACTCCTGTCCGGTCGGGTCCGGCATCTCTTCGGCGACCACCTGGATGGCCTGGCTCAAGCCGTACCCCGCGCGCATCGAGCGAGTCAACATGTCCAAGGCGTCCGGAAACTGCCTCTCGAAGAGCCGGAGGCGCCGGTATCGTTTGTACAGGAGGTGCCAGACCGGCAGGGAACTCGCGATGACCGCCAAGAGCGCCCCCCACGCGATCTCTCCCGTGCGGAGCCACGCCCCGCCCCCCCCTATGAGGGCAAAGGTACTCATGAGGAGGAAGACATCGCTTACCTCTCCGTTGTGGCCCGCTTGCTCTGTAATTACAGTGAGCCGCCCCCAGAGCGGTATCCGTCTGACGGCAGCCCCCCATCTCGAGCCGGCCTCGAAAGTACCCGCTCGGAGGAGCTGCGTGTCCGCCTTGGGTGTGACCCGACCACGGTATCCGAGCCGCTCGCGGATGCTCCGGCTCTTCTCGGAAGTCAACCAAATCCCGATGATGGTCGTCACGACTACCAGGAACGTTAAGCCCGCAATTGCCAGCACCAGGTCCATCAGCGCACCGCCTGCCGTCGGGAAGGATCAAAGACTTCGGGGCCCAGATGAATCCCCGCACGAGCCAGCCGCTCGGTGAACTTGGGGCGCACCCCAGTGGCGCGATGGAAGCCGAGCACCCGACCGTCGTTGTCGATCCCCTCCTGTTCGAAGACGAAAATGTCCTGCGTGGTGACGACTGCTTCCTCCATGCCGGCGATCTCGGTCATCCGGACGACCTTGCGGGTCCCATCGCTCAACCGGGCCAGGTGGATGATGATGTTGAGCGCAGCGCTGATGTACTCCCGCACGGCGCGGACCGGCAGCGAGATGCCGGCCATGAGAACCATCGTTTCCGTCCGAGCCATGGCGTCCCGTGGGGAGTTGGCGTGCACGGTGGAGAGGGATCCATCATGGCCCGTGTTCATGGCCTGAAGCATGTCCAAAACCTCGGCGCCCCGCACCTCACCCACGATGATACGGTCCGGCCGCATCCGCAGGGCATTTCGCACCAGATCCCGCTGAGCGACCGCCCCCTGTCCCTCAATGTTCGGGGGGCGCGTCTCCAGCCGGACCACATGCTCTTGCTGGAGCTGCAGCTCGGCTGAGTCTTCGATCGTGATGATGCGCTCGCTGTTGGGGATCGCATTCGAGATCACGTTGAGCAGGGTGGTCTTCCCGGACCCGGTCCCGCCAGAGATGAGGATGTTGAGGCGGGCCCGCACGGCCGCGACCAGGATCTCGACGAGGTCCGGCGTGAGGGTGCCGAACGCGAGGAGGTCCGACATCCTGTACGGCTCGACGGCAAAGCGGCGGATAGAGAGCACGGGTCCATCCAGTGCCAGCGGCGGGATGATGGCGTTCACTCGGGAGCCGTCGGGCAGGCGTGCATCCACCATCGGAGAGGACTCGTCCACCCGGCGCCCCACCTGGGAGACGATCCGCTCGATGATCTGAAGCAGGTGGGCGTCGTCCCGGAAGACCACCTCCGCGCGGCTGAGCAAACCGCGCCGCTCCACGTACACCTCACGGGCCCCGTTCACGAGGATATCCGACACCGTGGGGTCGCGCATGAGCGGCTCGATGGGCCCAAGCCCGAAGGTCTCGTGCTCGATATAGAGGACAAGCTGGTCCCGCTCCCCGCGGCTAAGCGGTGTCTCCTCCCCCGCGAGCAAGTCTTCGAGGACCCGCCTCATCTGCTGCTGCACGAGGTCCGGCGGAAGGATGTCAAGCTTCGAGAGGTCGATCCGCTCGATCAGCTGGCGATGGATACGCTTTTTGAGCGCGTTGTAGGCCTCCGTGGGCGGGCTTTGCCCCTCGGCAGGGGCGAAGACGGGGGAGGTTGCGGGGTTCTTGATCTGGTCGCGCGATCTCATTTACCTCCCTCCCAGAATTGACTTGGGCCCCCAGGCTAGGCGGAAGTGCGAGTCCGTGCGCTTCGCCGAAGGCTCCGCGGCAGCCGCCAGCCCGCTGGCAAGCTGGTCGCTCAGCTGCCGCAGGTTCCTGGCGATCTTCGACCGCGGTGAGGCCGTCACCACGGGATCCCCACTGTTAATGGCAGTCACCACGGTCGGGTAGTCGCTCGGCGTCTTCCAGTCGATCGGCAACTCGAGCGTCTCTCGGACGTGCTTGAGGGTGACATCCTCCCCGGTCCCCTCGCGCATCACCACAATCCTCACCTTCTCAAGGGCCAGCCCGAGGTGGCGGAAGGCGGCGAGCCCGGCCGCGCCCGAGCGAAGGGCAGACACGTTTAGACCTACCAGGAAGAGGATCTCGTCGGATTCTTCGAGCGCCGCGATGGTCCCCGGGTCCATGTCGTGCGGAAGGTCGAGGACGACGTGATCGAAATGCGACCGGAGGATCTCGAGGCCCACCCTTACCTGGTTGCCAGAGAGGTTGGTACGCGCCACCCGCGTCGGCCCCGGCAGCACCCAGAGCCCGCTCGGGTGTTGAATCAGGAGGCGTTCCAAGAACGATTCATCCAGCCGCCCGACGTTCTCAAAGGCGTCGAGGATGGAGTACATGTGCCGGAGGTTCAGGAACGTCGCCACGTCGGACTGGCGGATGTCCAAATCCAACAGGACCACGCGCCCGGGAGGCCGCTCCGCCCAGCAGACGGCCAGATTCGTGGCAATCGTGGTGACCCCTGTCCCCCCCTTCGTGGAAAAGACCGACGTGACCCGTCCATGCCGGCGCTCAGGCACGACGCCCCGGTGGAAGCGGGCCACCTTGACGAGCGCCGCCAGCAGCTCGTCCTGCTTCACCGGGCGGCCCAGGAAATCAAGGGCACCGGCCCGGATGACCTTGATCACGAGGTCCGCCGACGCACTGGGCCCGGTCGCGAAAATGGCCGTGTCCGGGAGGGCGCGGGCCAGTTCCTCCAGGGCGGTGATCGCCCCCTCCTCACCTCTTCTCCCCCGCTCGGAGGGGATCTCGACAATGAGGACGTCGGGGCGGCAAGGGGGGGCCCCCACCAGGGCCTCCGAAAGCTGTGAGAACTCGCCCACCACCAACGACGACGTAGGCGCTAACATTTGCCGTAGGCTGGCCCGGGAGTCCGGGTCGGAATCGACAAGGATCGTCCGCAGGAACTGGGTCATCTGCGCCTCCGCTCCCTTGCCCTACAGGTTGCTCTGGCCCACGGGGTGCTCCACGACCTCGCCGACGCCGGGGATTCCCGGCACCAAGGTGAACTCCTTCTTCTCCTCCTCGGTGAGCTCGAAGAGCTTGGTCGGATCGGGGACCGTCGGGGCGCCGGGCGGGGCGGCCTTGACCAGCTTCACCGTCACGATGAAGAGCAGCTCCGACTCTTCGTTCTGGAACCGCGTGCTCCGGAAGAGCGCGCCGAGGATCGGAATATCCCCGAGGAGCGG
>JBHIAB010000249.1:0-4580 GCA_046758385.1 Methylomirabilia bacterium
GGTCTTGAGCCAGCGGCGGGCGGAGCACATACCGGCACAGGCGCTCCAGCCCCGCGCGATCGTTGGCCGACACCCACACATTGGCGTGTAGATCGAAGTACCGAGGCGCTCACGATACCGGCCAGCACGGATGACTCCTCCGCGAGCCGGTCCGCCGGCCCCGTCGTGTTGTCGCCGGGCTCCAGGCCCCGCCGCACCAGCAGCCGCCGGACCTGGTGGCGGACGGTGCTGAGCACCTGCGCCACCTCTTCAGCGCTGGGCGGAGGCGCCGGATGAAACTCGAGGGCGCCCGAGTGGGCTTCGCTGAAGACCCCATCGAGCGCCAGCGTGTGAAAGTGTACGTTCAAATTCAGGCCGCTTCCAGAGCGCTGAATCACCGTGACCGTGCCCGTCCGCCCGTCGCGGATGCCGCGCTCGCGGGCGCCGCGCGCGTAAACGGCGAGCAGCACCCGCGCGTACACCCCCAGCACGGCTCGGCTCAGTCCGTGGTCCCACGCCATCAGGTACCGCAGCCGATACGGCACCGTGAGAACCCATTGGCGCACCGGCACCCGCGGCAGCACTTCGTCCACCAGATGTGCGGCGCGCTCGGTCATCCGGCGGCCGCCGCAACTCGGGCAGAACCCGCGCCCCTTGCAGGAAAACGGCACCAGGCGCTCGACGGCACACCCGTCACAGCGGAAGCGAGCAAACCCATCTTCGAACACCCCACACGTCAAGAACTCCCGGAACTCCCGCTCGACGAACTGCGGGAGGCCGACACCCTCGCCGGCCGCCGCCGCCGTGCGCAGGAAGGCCTCCAGGTGCTCGCGGACAACCTGATGCAGCACGGTGTGCTCCGCGTCACGGGGCCGATACACTGGCTGGACACACGCCACTCCCCTGGGTACCGCGTCCGTTGCGCTTCACAAATGCCCAAAGATCGATACACCTGAGACACCATCGACTGGCCCCGACGGCACGGAGTCGCTAGCCTCGTGAAGGGTCAGGTGTGTGGTGGGCCACCCGTCAGGTTGCGGACGGACGGGCTCAGGCTGATGGAAGCCGCGCCCGTCTGTCGTACCGTTCGAGATTCGTGGCATGCGTGTGGCGCCTCGCAGGGGCGCCGGGAGAGAATCAAGGCTCGCCCACGGGGCCAAGGGGAGGACGCCGGGCGTCGGGAGCTGTGCAGGGGTAGGATCCCAACCACGATGGGAATGGGAGAGGGTCCGGCTTTCTCGAAGAAGCGCTCCAGCAGGTTGAGGTCATAGAACGGCTGGGTCTGGGCCCATTCGGGACCGGCCTCGATCTTCCGATGGAAGCGAGCTGCCTCCGGTTCCAGGTCTTCGGCATCGGGGTTCAGGGCGACGCCGATGGCAAAGCGAAAGGCTGGCATGGAGGCGGGGCGGATCATCGCCGAGGGACGCCCGGAGGAGCTCATGGCCGACCGGCGCCTCACCGAGATCTACTTCGGGAAGGCAGGTCGATGAGCGCCGACGACCGCGGGGGCCTTCTCCTCGTCGAGAACCTGGCCACGGGGTACCTGAAGAAGCAGGTCGTCTTCGAGGTCTCGCTCCGGGTGACCCCCGGGGAAATCGTCGTCCTGATGGGTCACAATGGGGCCGGGAAGACGACGACGTTGAAGGCGGTGTTCGGGTTGCTGCCGGCCTGGGGCGGGCAGGTCGTCTTCGACGGGCAACCCATCGGGCGCACGTCGACCGCCGCGCGCGTCCGGCGGGGGCTCTCCTTCATCCCGCAAGAGCACTTCGTCTTCGCCAACCTGACCGTTGCGGAGAATCTCGATCTCGGCGCGTTCAGCGTGAACGATCGAGCGACGAAGGCGGCGCGCCGGGAGAAGGTGTTCCATCTGTTGCCCGTCCTCGCCGAGCGTCGGCGGCAGTTCGCGGGGACCTTGAGCGGCGGCGAGCAGCGCATGGTGGGCCTGGGCATGGCGCTGATGATGCAGCCGCGGCTCTTGTTGCTCGACGAGCCGTCACTCGGGCTGGCCCCGCTGCTGGTCGAACGCGGCATGGAGACCATCGCCGAGATCGTGCGGATCGAGGACCTGACGGTCCTTCTCGTGGAGCAGAACGTGCGTTCGGCGCTCCAGATCGCGCAGCGGGTGTATATCATGCGGACCGGCCGGGTCATTCTCGAGGAAAGCGGTGCGGCGGTCGCGGCCCGGAGTGATTTGTGGGAGCTGTTCTAGTAGACGGAGGGCCGCCACCTCCAGGGAGCGTTGGGCGAGCCCCACGCAGCTCTGGGCGATAGCCACGCGGCGCTGGTCGAGGAATCCCCGGAGGACAATGGCCAGCCCCTGACCCTCTTCTCCGATGAGGTGCTCTTTGGAGACGGGGGCGTCCCGAAACTCGAGGACCTCGGGCATGAGCGTGATGGTGAAGCCCGGGGTGTTCCGCTCCACGAGGAAAGCCTCGCCCTCGGTCAGAATGAAGTGGCGCACCTGCTCGCGGTACTCAGCCAGGCTGGGAAGTGCCATCGCCGCATCCCCTTCTCTCGTTTCCGGCGTGTGTGGTTGGCGAGCTCAGGTAGACCCTTGGGCCTCACGTTCGAGCTTGCTGGCGATGAGCTCTCGGAGCCGGTACTTCTGGATCTTCCCGCTGGGAGTCATGGGGAACTCGGAAACAATCTCGAGGCGCTCGGGGAACTTCTGCCGCGCCACGCCCTTGCCTTCGAGGTAGGCAACGATCTCCTCCGGCGCGATGGATTCGCCAGGCTTCGGGATGACAAAGGCACAGGCGCGCTCTTGAAGCCGCGGGTCCGGCATGCCCACGACGGCCACCCCGGCGATCTTCGGATGGGCGAAGAGGAGGTTCTCGACTTCCGCCGGGGAGATGTTCTCGCCTCCGCGGATGATCAGGTCCTTGGAGCGGCCCGTGATGGCGAGATATCCGTCCTCGTCCAGGACTCCTCGGTCCCCCGTCTTGAACCACCCCTCGGGCGTCCATGCCTCCCGGGTAGACTCCGGACGCTTCCAGTAGCCAACGAACAGGGAGTGGCCCCGGACCAGCAACTCACCTTCGCTCTTCGGGGGCAGGGGTCGACCCTCCTCATCCACCACCTGCAGCTCCATCCCCGGCAGCGGCCGGCCATCAGCCCCGAAGATCTTGTCTTCTGGATCCTCGAGGCCATTGCACGTCACCAGCCCGTTCTCCGTCATCCCCCACCCGGCGGAAATGGCGCACCGGAGCCGCTGCCGGGCGTCCTGCACCAGCTTGCGGGGAATGGGGGCCCCCGCAGAGCAATGAAGAGGCGGAGGGAGGAGATGTCGTGGCGATCGATGGCCTGGGCGTGGGTGAGGTCCTGAAGGAACGGTGTGGCGCCCATGGTGCACGTGACCCGCTCCGATTCGATGAGCCGCGCGCCCGCCTCCGGGCTCCAGACGTCCAGCCACACTCCCGTGGCCCCGAGCAGCAGGGTCAGGCAGACGCCATAGAGGTAGCCGGTCTGATGACCGAAGGTGGAGGCCATCAGGACGACATCTCGCTCCGTGAAATCCAGCCGCTCAATCGCCCCGTAGAGGGTCGACAAGGCGGTGTTGGGGGTGTGCATGACCCCTTTGGGCTCGCCAGTGGTGCCGGAGGTGAAGATGACCTCGCCCACCTGGTTCGGGTCGCTCCCTTCGAGCGCCCCCGGCGCCTCATGCACCTCCCAGGCGGTCTCGGTGAGCGAGGCGAACGGGCGCATCCCCGCCCCGGGCTCGCCCCGGGCGACGAAGACATGGGCCAGTCTGGGGGTCTCCGGCCAAAGCCCCGCCAGCATCTCCGTGTAGTCGAAGTTCCGGAACCGCTCGGGGATTACGAGGACCTGGGATTCCAGGAGGTTCAGGATGAAGCGCAGCTCGCTGCCCCGGTGGATCGGCGCAATCGGGTTCAGGATGGCCCCGAGCCGGCAGGCCGCCAGGGCCACCAGGACAAACTCGTTCCAGTTCGGGAGCTGGCAGGAGATCACGGAGCCCCGTCCCACCCACAGGGCCCGGAGCCCGTGGGCCACCCGCTCCACTGCCCGCGCCAGCTCCCCGTAGGTGTAACGTCCCGCGCCGTCCACGATCGCCGTCTTCTCCGGCCAGCGCCGCGCCCACCGGGCCAAACACTGGTCGAGACTCTCGTTCTTCCAGTAGCCGGCCGCGCGCATGGCGCGGATCCGCTCCGCTGTCAGGCTGGTGTTGGGGGTCCACATGGCCCGGTCCTCCCTACGATATCAGATGGCCGTGCATGACGTCTTCTGCCGCCTTGGCTCCTCCAGGAGCGCCTCGTACGCGGTCTTCCCCGTCTCGCAGGATCTCTGACAACGACGCGCGTGAGTGTGGTTATTCACCCTGCACACCACTGGCCCCTCTCGGTGTCATTGACACAAATTCATGAACTGAATAGTATTCAGCCATGTCTCATCCCTCTCGCTGGTTCACCTCCGAGCATCGGGTCGGAAAGGCACTCAACAAGATGGGGGCCCATGCCTCGGACACCGCGGAGCTCTCCTTCGAAGACTGCAAGGTCCCGGTGAGGAACCTGGTGGGGGAGGAGGGGAGGGGGTTTGGCTACGTGATGGATCACTTCAAGGGGGAGCGGCTGGTCATCTCCGCC
>JBHIAB010000250.1:0-4556 GCA_046758385.1 Methylomirabilia bacterium
AGGCGAGGCTGCTTCGCGTGCCGACCCGCCCCCCTGGGCTGCGCGGGCAAAGCCCGCGCACGATCTTCGGCAGGGGCCGCCGAGGCCCCTCCGAAGATTCAGTAGGTGGGGAAGATGCGGCGGAGGACCTCGGGCGGGTTGATTCCCAGCACTCCCGTGATCAGCCGCCTAGCGGCACCCCTGATGGCCACGAAGCTGACCACCCCGGAGGCGATGAGCTCACCCGCCAGCGACACGACGAAGCTCTCTGTCCGCCAGTACCGGCGATCGCCTGGCGCCGGGGTGACCCGGTCCCTCAGCCCGAGCGCGATGAGAGACTCGCCGAACGGGTAGGCCGGGCGGTGGAGGGTGATGCGAAGCTCGGTGGTGACCCCCGACTCTCCCGTGGCCAGGGCCCCGAGCCAGAACGCGGTCTCGTCCAACAACGTCGTGAGGGCCGCCGTGGCCAGGCGCCCGTCGGCAGCCCGGAATGGCTCGCGTGGTCGATACTCGGTCCACACGAGATGCTCGTCGAATCGAAGGCTCATCTGAAGGCCCAGTGGGTTCTGGACCCCGCACGCAAAGCACGAGTTGGAAATCGGGAGCGGGAACCCATCTCCGGGTCTGGGAGGCAGGGTCAGGCGCTCCGATGAAGCCTCCGCGGGACCGACCCGGCCCTCCACGAGTCCATGCGTTTGGTCGGAGAGGCGGAGCTCGGCGCCTCGATCCAGGCGGTGGACCGTCAGAGGAAGGGAGACCCTGAGGGGGACCTTTCGCCGGAAGATGCCGACGATCTGCCGCGGCGCATTCGGCGGCGCCGCCACGATGTCGAACGCGGCCAGGACGATTCCGCCGTGGGCTACCTTGGGAAGCCCTTGAAAGGCCTCCTGGAGCGTAAGACGGCTCTTGGCGAGGCTCCCGGTGAGCACCGCCTCGACGGAGGTCATCGAGACTCCTCGCCCTGAGCGCTCCGCGGGATCACCGGGGGCCCGGATCACGGCTCGGAGCAGTCGCGGGTGTAGCCACAGCGGGGGCAGATGATCTTGCAATGGATCCCCTGCATCCGCTCGCCGCAGCGCTCACAGATGTGCTCCTCCCCGAAGGAGCGCGAATTCCCCATGGTCTACTTTTCCCGCCGGTCCATCCTATACTGTTTCTCCCGTCGGGTTCCACCATAGTTTCGGGCTCCGTTCTTGACTTGGTCCACCCCCGGCCCGATACTTTTCGAAGGAGGGGTGGAACCGCTCGACCGAGGGGAGGACATGTCATGCGCTGGCTGAGGGGGATTGGCATCGCTGGGCTCCTGATGGTCATCGTTCTCTTAGGCGTGGGCGCCAGGGGGACGGGAAAGGTGGCGCCACCGGATGCAACGGGGCCGCAAGAGGCGGAGGTCATGAGCGTTCTCATCGAGAAGCGCACCGACCAGCCGCTGGTGGTCCTTCGAGGGAAGCGGGACAAACGGCAGCTCGTCATGGTGATCGGCCACGGAGAGGCCAGGAGCATCGCCATCCAGCTCGACGGGCTCACCCCGCCGCGGCCCCTCACCCACGATCTATTCCTGACGCTCTTCGGGCGCCTCAAAGTCACCCTCAAGCGCGTCGTGATCACCGACCTCCGGAACGACATCTTCTACGCGACCGTGTACCTGGACACCAACGGGACCGAGATTACGGTGGACTCCCGTCCGTCAGACGCCATCGCGCTGGCGATCCGGGCCAAGGTTCCCATCCTGGTGGAGGACCGGGTCTTCGAGAAGTCCGACTCCTCGCGCGAGCACCCCGGCACCAGCCCCTACTTCTGAGCATGGCCGAGACCAGGAGCACACAGACCAAGGGTCAGTGGGCCCTCCACCGACAGCTCAAGGCCACCATCCGCGGCTTCGCCACCGCGCTGACTAATCCGGATCTGTTCGCAGAGAAGATTCGCCGCTACGGCCAGTACCTCTGATCCCCCCTCGCACTTCGATGACCAGCACCACCCCAATCCGGGTTCGCTACAAAGACACCGACTGCATGAGGATCGTCTACTACGGGAACTACCTGACCTACTTCGAGGTGGGGCGCGTGGAGTTGCTGCGGCAGCATGGCCTCCCCATGTCGGAAGTGGATGGCCAGCTCCACTTGCCGGTCGTGGAAGCCTTCGTGAAGTATGTGAAGCCGGCGCGCTTGGACGACCTGCTCGAGGTGCGGTGCTGGATCAGCGAGAAGAAGCGCGCCAGCTTCACGTTCAGCTATGAGATCAGAAACGAGGCGAAGCAGCTGATCGCCCAGGGCTTCACGCGTCACGCGTGCGCAGACCCGGCCAACGGCAAGCTGATCGCCGTTCCCGAGTGGCTCGGAAACGCCGTGAGCCCTGCGACGACTTGATCATGCGGCTGATCGTCGCCCATCGGATCCTGATCGGAACCGCCATCGCCTTCGGCGTCCTGTTCTCCGTGTGGGGGGTCTGGGGTTACAGCCAAACCGGTGAGGCGGTCCAGCTCCTCGTCGCCGCCCTGGCGGCGCTCGTCACCGTGGCCCTAGTCTACTACCTGAAGAACCTCAAGCGCTTCGTCGACTCCGGGCCAGCTCCCTGAGCTCTGGCGGCCCGGCCGGCCGTGGTATAATGTGGCCGGTTGTCCCACGACGCGTCCAGAGCCAGATGATTCAGGTCCAGCATCTCACGAAGCAGTACGGGCCCGTCACTGCCATCCAGGACGTCTCCTTCAGCGTCGATAAGGGGGAGGTCGTCGGCTTCCTGGGCCCCAACGGGGCGGGGAAGACCACCACCATGCGGATCCTAGCCTGTTTCATGCCCGCCACCGGGGGGACCGCGACGGTGGCAGGCTACGACGTCTTCACCCAGTCCCTCCAGGTCCGCAAGCGCATGGGCTACCTTCCCGAGCACGTGCCGCTCTATCACGACATCCCGGTGGCAGCCTATCTGGACTTCGTGGCGGAGCTGAAGGGCGTCGGCCGGGCCGAGCGGAAGCGCCGCGTGGCGGCCGTGATCGAACGCTGCCATATCTCGAAGGAGCAGCACCGTCTGATCGGGCGCCTCTCCAAGGGCTACCGCCAGCGGGTCGGGCTGGCGCAGGCTCTGGTGAACGATCCCGAGGTGCTCATCCTGGACGAGCCGACCATCGGGCTGGACCCCAAGGAGATCATCGAGATCCGGTCCCTGATCAAGTCGCTGGCGGGGCAGCACACGGTCATCCTCTCCACCCATATTCTTCCCGAGGCCTCCATGGTCTGCTCCCGCGTGGTCATCATCAACCAGGGCCAAATCGTGGCGGTGGATAGCCCGGAGAACCTGACCGCGCGCCTCGCACAGTCCGACCGGATCCAGGTGCAGGTCGACGGGCCCGACGAGGCCGTCCTTGCGGTGCTCAGGCAGCTCCCCGGCGTCCTGTCGGTGGACGAGAAGGGGCTGGTCAATGGGATCGGGACGTACGTGGTGGAGTCGGCCCGAGACCGGGATCTGCGCCGGGACCTCTCCCGGGCCATCGCCGATCGCGGTTGGGGGCTCCTAGAGCTCCGGGCGATCGGGATGACCCTCGAGGACATCTTCATCCGGCTGGTCACCGAGGAGGAGCCCGTAGCGGTTTCCCGCGCGGAGGCAGGCGCCGAAGGGGGTGAGGCGGCGCCGTGAGGGTCTGGAGCGTCTTCAAGAAGGAACTCAGGCTCTACTTTACCTCGCCGGTGGCCTACGTCGTGTTCACCATCTTCCTCGTGATTTCCGGGTACTTCTTCTACTCGATCTTCGCCTTCTTCAATCTCATCTCCACGCAAGCGGTCATGAACCCGGCGCTCTCTCGTGACCTGAACGTCACCGAGGGCGTCATGCGCCCGCTCTTCTCCAACCTGAGCGTCATCATGCTGCTCATGATGCCCATCCTCACCATGCGGCTCTTCGCCGAGGAGAAGAAGACCGGGACCATCGAGCTCTTGCTGACCTATCCCGTGAGAGACGTGGAGGTGCTGCTGGGCAAGTACGCGGCCGCGCTCACGCTCTTTCTGGCCATGCTCAGCCTGACAGCCTTCTACCCGGGGCTCGTGGCCTACTTCGCCCGGCTGGAGCCGGGGCCGATCCTGGCCGGGTACCTGGGGCTCGCGCTCATGGGGGTCACGTTCCTCGCTATCGGGATCCTGGCTTCCTCGCTCACCGAGAACCAGATCGTGGCCTCCGTCGCCACGTTCGGAGTGCTCTTGGTCTTCTGGGCGATCGGGTGGAGCGCCAACTTCGCCGGGCCGGTGTGGGGGAAGCTGCTCTCCCACCTCTCGCTCCTCGAGCACTTCGGCAGCTTCTCCAAGGGCGTCATCGATACAAAGGACGTGATCTACTATCTGAACTTCACGATCCTCGCCCTCTTCCTGACGCTTCGCTCGCTGGAGTCCAAGCGATGGCGAGGATGAAAAGGCTGGGAGGGTGGGCCACCATCGTCGGCCTGGCCCTGTTGGTCTCTGCGGCCGGCCTGGCGATCGGCAAGCCCGAGTGGGAGGCAGCTCGCGCCGCTGCCGCGCTGGCTGGGGCCGGCTGCCTCCTGTTCGCGCTCTACGCCAACTTCGCCGATGTCCGCGCCTTCTTCGCCCGGCGGT
>JBHIAB010000251.1:0-4546 GCA_046758385.1 Methylomirabilia bacterium
GAGTCCCGGCGCGCCGAGGAACCGCTCGTGAATCGCGCGGGCCGTGTAGGCACCCGGCTTGTCCGGAAGCGGCGTGGCACCTGGCAGGATGTCCTTCAGGAAACGGCCCGGGTCCAGCGCATCGGCGGGCTGGTAGAGGAACCCCTTGCTGTCCAGAAACCTTCGGAGACAGGCCTGCCCCTGGGCCCGCTGGAGGATCTGTTCCTCCGGGACCTGGAACGCTTCGTCGATGGAGTACGCGACGCCGGCGGACAGGACCACGCGGTCAAAGGCCCGGCAGGTCTGGAGGCAAAACTGCCGTTGCAGCTCGGGCTTCAGGCGCTGGAGCTGCTCCCGCACCAGCTTGCCGGAGTCCCCGCTGCGGTGCTCCCGCTCGATCGCCTCCGCGGCCAGCAGTCGCTGCCCTCGGTCCAGCGCCCGGCCGAACGCGGTCGCCGTCGCGGTCACCGCGACAATCGCGTTCTGGAAGCGTCGGGGAATCGGCGCGTGGGGGTCCGTGTCGTCCGCGGAGGCGCAGACTGACTTCGCGATGCGCAAAGCACGAGCTGGAGCTCCGCCGACTCAGGGACCTGGCGGGCGTTCGTCGGCCAGGCGACCAGCTTGAAGGCTGGCCCCGAGAAATAGCCCTGCCCTTCCGCCAGCGCGCGGCTCCGGGCGTCCTCCAGCGGCACATGCGCCATCCGCTCTTCGATCTGCTTGACGATGTTGGGCTCGTAGCGGAACTGCCAGCCGCGGCCGCCCGGCATCGGATACGTGTGCCAACAAATACCGACCAGTCGGTCGAGCCCTTCCGCCGGCTCATGTCCGGCCTCGTCGGGCCGGAGGACGGCTAGGGTCAGCTCGGCCGGGTCGAGGCCGCTGTTGGACTGCATCGGGATGCTATCGAGGAGCAGGGCCGAGGCCACCCGGCGATGGATCCCCCGCGGGGCGCCTCCATCCAGTTCGCTGGCGTGCTTCTCGATGTCGGCGGAGATCGCCGCCCGGAAGTTGTCGCGGTTGAGCCGCTGGAGGAGGTCGGCCTGGATCCGCGGACTGGACCAGTCGAGATCGCCCGCCCCGATGAGCTCCAGGTCCTCCTTGGCCTCCCACACTGTGCGAAGGATCCGGGCAAAGAGTCTGAGGGTGCCCTGGCTCTTGTTGAATTCCTGGAGTGCCCCAAGGCGATCCTGGGCCGTGTCCAAGAGCCTGGGGTGAAAGGGATAGCATTCGACGATTCGCTTTGCGTAGTCCGCGGTCGCTGTTGACGGGGACACGGTCCCCGGCGCTTCGCGCGCGACGCGGTCATAGAGGACGTGATAGGTGGCCGACGCCGCCTGGGCGGTGCCGGTGTCCACATGCTCGAACAGCCGGCGGACGATCACCCGGGCGGCCTCGTCCCCGATGGGGTCGAAGTCGGTCATCCTCCGGCCGAACATGTCGTCTAGCTTGACGGCCGCAGCGACGAGACTGTCGCCCAGTCTGGCTGCTTCCTTGGCGTAGGCGCGCTGGCCGGCCGGGTCGGTCACGACGAGCACGGTCTGGGGTCGCTTGCCGGCGACCGCCGTCAGCTTGTTGAGGAACGCGAGCAAGTTACCCTGCGCGCGCTCCGACAACGTCGCCATGTAGACTACCGCCTCATCGAGGAGCAGGAGTACCGGACCCTTCGGGAATAGCCGTTCGAGGAGAGCTTCATCCGGCTGCCGTTCGGGGTCATCGGCAGCCCCGAGCGCTTTCCAGGCTTTCTCACCCCCGAGTAGGTAGGCGACCTCCCCCCACAGACTTCGAACCTCGACCTTGCCGTGCCGGCTGAAGATCGGGTCCCCAGCTTTGCTTGCGTCCACGGCGACCACCGTGACGGCCTTGGGGCGCCCGGCCGCCGGCAGGAGATCGGTGCCCAGCGAGGGATCGCCGATGTTCTGGGCGAGGTGCCACAGAGCCATGAGCGCGTGGGTCTTCCCGCCGCCGAACCCTGTGCTCAACCGAAGGGTTGCTCCGGGCTCCTTGGTGTTCGCAAGCCGCTCGAAGACCAGCTGGGCGACCTTGCACAACTGCCTGGCTGGGTGCGTGTTCTGGAAGAACGTCTTCGGGTCGCCGTAAACCGCCGGTGCCCTTCCAGCGATCAGGTCGCCGAAGTCCGCCGCGAAGATGGCGTCGTCCAGGTCACCCTTGAGGACCTCGCTACGGGGCTTGCAGCCGCTGAGTACACCCATCTGCGCCTCCATCGGCTATCACTAATTCCCGTCCGTGCACTTGATTGCCACATTCTACCAGGGACTGGGAAAGGGACGCATGGGGTACGTGTTGTCTTTCAGAGGTCGCAGATGCCTCTGATCTCGTAAGGAAGGGTTTGGGGGGGAACAGGCTCGCCGCCGGGTCAGGCGCCGTGCAAGAAGAAGCGCACGGCTTGGCCCCGGGCAAGCGCCAGCTTGGGCGAAGCGTGTCGGGGTGGTGATGCAGAGGGTCGCAGCCAAAGACTCGCCCGCGATCAATGCGGACCACCCGGCCGCGGGTCTTCTTAGTCTACGCCCCTTCCGCCCCCGTCAACCCCTCCGGCCCGCCCCGGTGAGCATAAACGGCCCCTCCCCAGTGGCCCTCCGGGCCACCGGGTCCCCTCCATTTATCCCTCCCCGGCACGCGCCTCCGGGGTCCTCCACTTCGTTCCGGCCCTCCGGGTGACCGGGCCGGAACCGCTCCGGGCGGCCCCTCACTCATCCAGCTGCCGCTGGGATGTCACCAGAGCTCCGGCGCCGCTCCGCTGACCCGCGCTCCCGCCAGCCTTCGTCCCTCCGCGAGCCTCCTGACACGGAGGAGAGGGGCCGCCCTCCGCTGGGGCCTCCGGAGGGTCGGCGCCCGCGGGCCGGGCGGCCCACGGGAGCCGCGTCAATGGGGGCGCGGCAGACCTCGGGAGGTCGATCATGGCGGGTCAGTCGTTCGTGGCGGTGGTCGGGGCTCGGGAGTTGCCGGAGGCCTGGGCGCGGCAGGTGGCCGAGGTGGTGCGCCTCTTCATGGGTCGGGGCTGGGGGATCGGCTCCGGCGGCGCGCGGGGTGCGGATGAGTATGCCCTCCGTGCCGTGCTCGGCGCCGCCCCGCGGGCGTGCTCCCGCTCGGTGGTCTTCCTCCCCGGCTTGCTGGCTCAGTCGCGCGGTGGGCTCCTGCGCGCGTTCGTCCGGCGCGGCGGTCGGGTGGTTGAGGGCTCCGGCTCGGGGCGCGAGGCGCTCCTGGCTCGCTCCCGCCGCTTGGCGCGTGAGTCGGCCGGCGTCGTCGCCTTCCTCTGGGGGCCCTCGCGCGGGTCGGTCTTCACGCTGCGGGAGGCCGTCCGCTCGGGGAAGCCGGTGGCTGTCGTCCTCGCCGGCGGCGGGGCCGAGCTGCCTCGGTTCTCCGGTGGTCGCTGGGTCTCGTGCGCCTTTGGTCCTGTTCAAGCGTTCCGGTGGGTGGCGGAGGCCTCGGAGGAGGCCCAGCCGAAGCCCACGGCGCTCGCGCGGATCTTCGTCGTTCCCGAAGGCGAGCCGGTGGATGCGCTCCTCACGCACATCTCAGGCCTGAGCCAGGGCGAGCGCCTCTGGTTCGAGCAGGGCGTCGTCGTCGGAGACACGGTCTTCGTTCCACACGAGCAATGCTCCGATGGCAAGCCCGCTCGCCTCGCCGTCGATCGCCTGATACGGCGCCTCGGCTGCTCGTCGCGGGAGGCGTGGGAGTTCGGTGAGCTGCTGCTAGCCCTCGATGCGAGCCCGCAGGTGATCGCCCACTACGAGGCCGAGGCTCGTGCGTGCGGGCTCAAGCCCCTCCTCCAGGAGCTCTACTGGTTCGCCGTGGATCTGGCCCGGGCCGAGGAGGCCTCCGACACCGATGCCCTCGCCCACGCCCAGCCGCTCAACGACCGCGCCGAGTGGGTCACGACGGAGGGCCTCCTCCCGCTCGGTGCCGGGGCGTCGGACGACGAGCCGGCCCTCGCCCCCGAGGCCTGGCACCGCCTGGGCTCGATCCTCCCCGAGCTGATCCGGTGCCCGGGCTGCGGGTCCTCCTACGAGGGTGACGACGAGGACGCCGACCTTCCTGCCTGCCCGCGCTGCGGGGTAGCGGACACCTGGGAGGCACGACAGGATGCCGCCTTCCGCGCCCTGATCGCCCAGATCGAGGGCTCCGCCTCACTGACCGAGCTTGCCGCCCTCGGGAAGCGCCTCTACCCGCTCCGGCTCTCCCGCGACCAGGCCGGCGTCGCCTGGAGCCACTACCAGATCCGGAAGGCGAAGCTCGAGGCGGCGCTCAAGCCCAGCTCGCTGGCCACCGCCCTTTTCCGCGACGTGAACGAGGCGGACCGCCGCGTGCTCCCGCGCTTCGGCGCGTGGCTCTACCGCCGCCAGCGCGCCAAGGGCTTTATGCTCTCCGCGCCTGAGTGGCGGCGGATCTGGCGGGCCTACCAGGTCCGCAAGATCGCCCGGCCCGCGTAGGGCCTGGCGGCTTCGCCGCCATCTCACCCTCCCGCTAGGCGTACGCTCAGCCGGCACTCGCCGACGGGGCCTGCGCCGTGCAAGGCTCCGCGCACGGCTTGGCCCCGGTCAAGCGCCGC
>JBHIAB010000252.1:0-4545 GCA_046758385.1 Methylomirabilia bacterium
TGTAGGCGCAGTTCCAGATCTCGGCCGTCGGATGCTTGGCGAAGGAGATCGCCGCCGTGAGGTAGCTCCCCGCGTCTCCCTCGTGGTGGATGATCTGGGGCAGGTCGAAGAGGTTCACCCCGTCACCGGTCGCTCTGACTTCCTTGACGGGGCCGCCCGAAACAATCTTGGGCGGCATGGGCCGCTCCATGGCTTTCAGGTATGTCCGTTGCATCTCCTCCAGAGCGCTTACGCGCATCGCCGCCGCGAGCCGTGACCGGCTGGCGTGGAGGTTGGTCAGGACGGGAAAGGTGGTCCCCTTGACGTTCTCGAAGAGGAGGACCGGCCGACGCTTGGCCTCGCGCTCGAGCTTCACCACGAGGGCGGTGATCTCGTAGGCTGGGTCCACCGGCTTGGTGATGACCAGGGCGTCGTCAGGCTTCTCCCGCTTAAGGAGATCCAGGTAGCTCCTCAGATCCTGCGCCATGCGTCACTCCTCACTCGTCGGTCGTCCCTTCACTTTACCCCAGGGCGGAGTAATCGGTGCCTTGGTTGCCGAAGACACACTCGGCCAGCAGGTCAAGGGAGCAATCCGCCGCGTGCGTCACTTTCATAGTGCTGCTGTATGGGAAGCGGGGGCCTGATACATTTGACCTAGCAAATCGGGTCAAACGTCCCTGGAGCGAGTGCCACGGTAAGTTCAAAGTAGGGGCACGATGAAGGACGGGGAGGTCGTCTGGACCGACGAGGCGCGCAGGCAGGCGGGGACGCCGGGCGCCTGCCCCTGGGCCTGAGATTCAGGGTGAGGCGGCGATGGAGCCTCAGGAAGCCCTGACGCTACTCCAGATCGCCCGTCAGGAGTACGAGGAGCGCGTGCAGGCGATCCTCGGCGCTTGCGCGGCGGCGGATGATCGCGAAACCGAGACCCAGTCGGGCCTCCCGCTCAAGCTGCTCTACACGCCGTTGGACCTCCAGCGGACGGATTACCTTCGGGATCTCGGGTTCCCTGGGGAATACCCTTACACGCGGGGCGTCTTTCCTGCCGGCCACCAGGCGCGCGAGTGGACCCGCCGGCAGGTGGTGGGGCTCGGAACGGCCGAAGAGACCAACACCCGCCTCAAGCGCCTCTTCGCCGAGGGGCAGACGGGTTTCAGCGTGTGCGGGATGGGCTACCAGAGCTACGACTCCGACGACGAGCGCTCCCTGGGCCACCTGGGCCGGGGAGGGGTCTGGATCGACACCCTGGCCGACATGGAGACTCTCCTCGACGGGATCGACATGGAGGCGATCAGCCTGACGCAGATCGGGGCTTCCGTTCCTGTGTTCGCCATGATCCTTGCCGTGGCCCAGAAGCGGGGAATCCCCTGGGAGCGGCTCCGCGGGACTATCCAGAGCTGGGCGATGCCGGGCGGGGAGGGGCCGGAGCTCAAGGGAAATGCCTCCCTCGACATCATCGAGTTCTGCGGCAAGCACATGCCCCGCTGGAACCACACCAGCATCTCGGTCCGCAACCTCCGGGACTCCGGGGCGACCGCGCCCCAGGAGATCGCCTTCGGTCTCTACCAGGGAACGTTCACCGTCCGGTCAGCCCTCGCCAGGGGCCTCGACGTGGACGCCGTCGCTCCCCGCATCTCGTTCTTCCTGAGCGCCGAGAGCGACTTCCTCGAGGAGGTGGCCAAGTTCCGGGCCATGCGGCGAATGTGGGCCCGCCTCATGCGGGAGCACTTCCGCGCCCGGAATCCCCGGTCCTGGGCCCTGCGCTTTCACGTCCAGACCTCGGCCCTAGGCCTCACGGCCCAACAGCCGCTCAACAACGTGATCCGCTCAACCCTCCATGCGCTGGGCGCGGTCCTCGGAGGAGCTCAGTCGCTGTCGGTCAACTCCTTTGACGAGGCCCTGGCCATTCCCAGCGAGTTCTCGGCCGTTCTCTCCCTCCGGACCCAGGAGATCATCCTCCACGAGAGCGGCGTGGCCAAGGTCGTGGACCCCCTCGGGGGCTCGTACTGCATCGAAGCGCTCACCGACGGGCTGGAGGACGAGGCCGGGAAGCTGCTCGAGAAGCTGGAGGCCATGGAGCCCTCCCGGGCGTTCCAGTGGATGGAGGAGCAGACGGAAGCGGAGGCGGCCTGGCGCCAGCGCGCTATCGACGCCGGCCAGCGAGTCGTGGTGGGTGTAAACCGGTTCGCGACGGACGAGCAGGGAGTCTCGGCCCTTCCGCTCTTCGAATACGATCCGGCCTGGCGGGACAAGCAGATTGCCCGGCTTCGGAAGGTCCGGGCGGAGCGCGATCCCGTCGCAGCGGACCGGGCAGAGACGCGCCTGACCCAGGCCTACCGGGAGAGGGTCAACATCATCTCCCCCATGCTGGAGGCGGTCAGGGCCTACCTCAGTATCGGCGAGATCGCCAGGGTGAGGGCGGAGGCGATGGGCGAGCTGCCGTTCCGGGGAGCCATGTACTTCTGGCGGTGAGGATGCGCTCCGTGCGCCTTCTCCTCGTGGCTGACACCCCAGGCCACACCGTGGGATACTCGGTTGTCGCCGGAGGGCTTCGGGACGCGGGCATCGAGGTGGTCTTGGGCGGATTCCTCCTCCCACGCGAGATCGCTCAGATGGCGCTCGCCGAAGATGTGCAGTGGATCGGGTACCGGATCATGGACGGGGCTCCCGACATCCTCGTGGCGCGGCTCATGGAGGAGCTCACGAGGCAAGGGGTTGACGGGATCCGGGTGGTGGTGGGAGGGGTTGTTCCCAGTGGCCTGATCCCGGCGCTCGAGAGCATGGGCGTGGCCGGAGTCTTCACCCCTGGGAGCCGAATGGCGGACATCGTGGAGTTTCTGACCCGGGAAAGGGTCACCTGATGGGGGGCCCGGACGTGGCTGCCTCGTGAGTCCGGCTCAATCGGCGCGCCGGATCAGTCAAACGCTCCTTGAGCGGTGACGGCCTGTGAGTTCCAAGGAAGTGGGCGATATGGGGGATGTTGAGATCGTCTGGACCGATGAGGCGCGCAGGCGCGTGGAGAACGCGCCAGCGTTTGTGCGCCCAGGCATCTGGAAGCTCGTGGAGCGGCGCGCCCGGGAGCGCGACCGGAGCGTGATCACCTCTGAGTTCCTCACCGAGATCCGGAACGAATCCATGCTCAGAGTGGCCAAATGCATCAAGGGCTTCGGCTTCGAGGAGCTCAGCATGGAGGCCTTCGAGGTCGCCAAAGCCAAGATGCGGAAGCTTCCCCGGAAGGTGGGGGTCATCGAGGAGATCAAGGCCCTTCTGGCCGGGCGCACCGAGAAGAACGAGATGATCCTGGCCAAGTTCCAGCGCTACCTGGAGATGATCCCGGACAGCGGCCTTCCCTGGACCGAGGAAGCCTTGGCGCGGCTTCATCGTGCTCCGGCCTTCGTCCGGGAGATGGCCAGGCACGCCATCGAGGCCGAGGCCCGGCACCGCGGAGAGAAGGTCGTGACCCCTGAAGTGGTGGAGGACACCGTGGGCTCGGTCCGTACCACGAGCTTGGCGAGCGCCGAGCTCGAGGGAACCCGTTCGGATGAGGCTCTCCAGGACGTGTCCATGCTCTGGACCGCAGAAGCCGAGGAGCGGCTCCGCCGCATCCCGATCCCTGCGATCCGACGCAGGGTCATCCAACGGGTCGAGGCCCACGCGCGATCGCAGGGACTAGAGGTCGTAGACCTGGCTCTCTATGAGGCAGGGCGATCGGCCACGGGAAGCGGTACGTCGTCATGACGGGGCGCAAGAACCTCGCCCCTGGCCGTGGAGGTCATGGTCCGATGGGGAACACGGCGCGCGAGTTTGTTGTGACTCAGGAGCGGTGGCAGGTGGCCCTCATCCAGGCCAAGGCCCTGGACGCCTACCGACAACAGCCGGTAGGGTCGTACCCCTACGTGTGGGGGGTCAAGGGGAACGTTCTTCTCCGCTGGTACGATTACGCCATGGGGCGTATCACAGGTGAGGAGACCGGCAACGCACGGATCCGCTGCACGCTCCTGATCCTGGGGTGCACCGGCGAGATCAAGAATCCGGTGGCCTACGCCCGCCTCAAAGAGCAGTTCTTCTCAGAACTCCTCGAGCAGCCGGTGGGAGACGAATAGGAGGGAACAGGAGCCGGAATGACGGCGGCGAAGAACATTGGGGCGGTAGAGCGGTGGGTGCGGCTCGTCGGGGGCGGCCTCCTGATTCTCCTCGGAGTGGGGCTGGCGGGCTGGGCCGGCTGGGTGAGTGGGTTGGCTGGCCTCGCGCTCGTCCTGACGTCGGCCATTCGCTACTGACCCTGAAAGGCGCTCACGCTGAGGGTCCTCAGCGGACGGAGATGAGCAGAGGGTGCGGCTGACCGTCGCCACGAACTTCGAGCCGGACCTGCTCGAAGCGCTCGTGGGCCACCCGGTGTACGAGCTGTTCGGCAAGCTCCCTGCCGATCCCCTGGGTGGGGGGCGCGCGTCATACATGCTGGCTCCGCTCACAAAGCGGACGCTGGCGGCCCATGTCCGGGACGCCCACCGCCACGGAATCCGCTTCAACTACCTCCTCAACGCGGCCTGCCTCGACAACCGGGAGTGG
>JBHIAB010000253.1:0-4532 GCA_046758385.1 Methylomirabilia bacterium
CTGATGTCCGAGATGGCGACGTGCGACAGCCCTCACTCCACACCGCCTGAGGAGCCGCTCCCGCCAAAGCGCTCGAGGAGCCGCATCCGTCGGTACGCGAAGATCGCCTCGAGCTGACGGCGTACGAGCAGCGCGTGGGCCCACTGCCCTACGGGGCCCAATGGCAGCCGGTAGGTCACCCGGTCCTCGACCCAGGTCCCACCGTCCGCGTCGAGAAAGAGATGGCGGTGCTCCCAGCGTGCGTACGGACCCCGCAGTTGGACGTCAACGAACCGGTACGGTGGGTCGTACTCGCGGATCAGTGAGCGCCAGCGAAATCGAACGCCGAACCATCGGATCTGGCAGTCGATCACAGCACCGGCTTCGAGCTCCACTGGAGCAGCGAGAACGGAGAGGTGAAGCCAGCGGGGCGTGACGGTGACCAAGTTTTCGGGTGCGGCGAAAAATGGAAAGACCTCGACACGCGATCGCGGCAAGCAGAGGCGGAATTCGAGAATGTGGTCGACCATCGCCGCGCTATCATAGGGAGATGGCCCGCCTCAGTCAAACCCGCGCCTACATAATTCTCGCCCTCATCGCCACCCTGTGGGGGAGCTACCCGGCGTTCGCCAAGCTTGCGCTGGTTGACCTCCCCCCGTTCCTCTTGGTCTTCCTCCGGATGTGCGTGGCGTCGGTCTTCTTGGGCTTCCTGTACCTCAGACGGACGGGACCGGAGGCTCGCGCCATTACGCTGGACGGGCTCCGGTCCTTCGCCTGGCTCGGGCTGTCAGGGACCTTCGTCTCCGCCGGGTTCACCTACTTCGCCATCTATCTCACCACCGCGTCCAACGCGGTCATTCTCCAAGCCGCCACACCCGCCATCGTCGCGGTAGGGCGGTGAGGACGGCACCACAGCGCAACGGGCACTAAGGTGAGAAGGCCGGACGCCTTATTTGCCTGGAAGCGGCGAGGCGGTTAAAGACAGCCCCTGGGGGCGGCTATTCGTTCGGGTTTCAGAGCAGGCGGAGTTTGGTGACGCGGGGGTCGATGATGACATCATCGGCTTCGAAGTCCAGCTTCATCCGCCACTTCTGCAAGGTCGCTGCGCCGATGATCACCGGTTCAGAAAGGCCAGGGATCAGCATAAACTCGTCAGAGAAGCGATAACCATCGAGGTAAAAGTTGAAGCTGACCCGCTCGTGAGCCGTCACGTGCTCCCCATCTTTGGCGGTGCTAAAGTCCATCGGTTCTGGAAGAGGCAGGACGATCTCTAAGATGTCGGCTAACTCGGGTCTGATGCAGGAATAGGTCGCTCCACTCTCGAAGAGAGCGACCACCTCTTGGCTTCCCTTCGAGCCCATACAGCGAATCGTTTTTTGTATGACGGCCATCTCTCCGCCCAGGGGTATTTGAGCACCGGACCTTCGATTGGTCAAGCGTGATGCGGTGTGGTAGGCGTGCTCCTTGCCGCAGGGATGCTTGGGGGCGGAGCTCCCCTCCGAGGGAGTGGTCAGGCCTCCTCGAGAGGCTTGCGGCCGGCGTAGCCTTCTTCCAGCCCGTGCCAGAAGCGGACCCTGGTCTCACCAAATCGCCAGCAGAGGTTCACCTCCTGCTTGCCAAGGAGGTGCGGAAAGTCCACCAGCCCCATCCCCAAGTCTTTGGGAACCCCTCCCAATTTCACAATAGCGGCAATCCCATCCTTCATCTCGCGCATCACTATCTCGAGCCGCCTGCGGCGCTCGCTCCAGACCTCCCGGTTCAGGATCCCGCCGCCGGCCACCATGATCCGGCGTTGCTCCTCGTGGAGCACGGAGCGGATCTGCCGGACCTCGCCGTGGGTGTCCATCAGCCGAGCCATGATCCGGGTGAGCTCCGGGATGAGCGCTTCCACCTCACCCGGAGTGAAGTACTTCTTGGACCCTTCCTTCTCCATACCCTACGGCGACTCCACGAAGATGGCGTGCACTTCCCTGGGTCCGTGCACGCCCAGCGTGAGCGTCAGCTCGATGTCGGCAGTCCGGCTCGGTCCGGTGATGAAGGAGATATTGGTCCCAGTCCAGTCCTGGTCCGTGTGAAGGGCCTCTAAGATCACCCCTACCTGCTCCAGGCTTTCCACGAGCGCCGCCTTGCTGAAGATCGCCACATGATAGGGCGGCAAGAGAGACGCTGAGCGGGCCTTCCCGGGCTTAGAAATCACCACGAGACTCCCCGTTTCGGCCACAGCCAAGTCGGCCGAGGTCACCCCGAGATCCGCCTGGGCGCTGGCGTGGCAATACCGTGCACGCGCCTCTCGATCGACTGCCCCGGAGGCCTCTTCCTCCATGACTTCAAGCCCTTCAGCCCGCAGCCCGGCTGCCAGCTCTGCCCCCAGCATCGGCTGGGCCCAGGCGAGAACTCGTTGGACGTCACGCTGCCGGGCAATCTGACGGATGGTAGCCAGGGCGTCTTCCATCCCGGCGACGCGGTAGAAGGACCCACCCACCCGCTCAAACTCCTCCCTGAACTGCTCCACGGCTGTCGGCCACCGCTCGGCGAGCTGGCGCCGGATGGCCTGGGCCAGCGCACCGGGGTCGGCAGGCCGATTGGCACTGCGGGCCGGGAACAGCCCGGCTTTCTTGCCCATCTCGCGACGGACTCGCTGGAGGAACTGGGCCCGGGTGGTCATTGCTCCCGCTCGAGCTCCGGCCACCGCTCCCGGAACGGCCGCGCCGCCACCGGCGGCAGGTCACGATGGGCCGTCCACCCTGCGAAGAAGCCCGGCAACCTCCGAAAGCGGCCACCCTTGAGGAAAGGCCGCTGGGCGAGGCGACCCAACCCTGCGGAGAGCCGGTAGAGGGCGGGCCGGGTCAGCAGATGGCTCACGGTTTTGAAGATCGCACGCTCGAGCCATGGCGCAATCCGTTCACGGTCCAGATGCCCCCGCAGCTCGATGAGCATTCGCGGGATGTCGATCTTGACTGGGCAGGCCTCCTGACACGCCCCGCAGAGGGAGGAGGCGTGAGAGAGGTCCTTCACCGCTTCGGTGCCCTGGAGCATGGCGGTCAAGAGGATCCCGATTGGCCCCGAGTAGGTATACCCGTACGCGTGGCCCCCGATCTGGCGGTACACCGGGCAGACGTTGAGGCAGGCCCCGCAGCGGAGGCAGTAGAGCACCTCTCGGAGCGTGCCGGCCAGCTGTCTGGAACGGCCGTGATCCAAGATGATCAGGTGAAACTCGTCCGGCCCGTCCGTCTCGCCACGCCCCCGCGGGCCCCGCAGCAGCGTCACATAGCTGGACATTTTCTGGCCTGTGGCGCTCCGCGGGAGGATGGAGAGGAAGACCATCAGATCGGTCATGGAGGGAATGACCTTCTCCATCCCCATGAGCGCCACGTGCACCCTGGGCGACGTGGTGACGAAGCGGCCGTTCCCCTCGTTGGTGATCAGCACGATGGTGCCCGTGTCTGCGATGGCAAAGTTGACCCCGCTGATCCCCATGTCGGCTCGGAGGAACCTCTCCCGCAGCTCACCGCGGGCTACCTTGGTCAGCACCTCGGGGTCGGCGGCGAGCTGCCGCTTGACCTCTCGCGAGAAGAGCTCCGCCACTTGCCCCTTCGTCTTATGGATGGCCGGAGCGATGATGTGCGAGGGCTTCTCCCGGGCCAGCTGGATGATGTATTCACCCAGATCCGTCTCCACCGGCGTGATCCCAGCGTGCTCGAGCGCCTCGTTCAGCTCGATCTCCTCGGTGGCCATGGACTTCGACTTGACCACCAGCTTGACCCCGTGGTCTCGCGCGAGCTTGAGGATGATCTCCCGCGCCTCCTCAGCCGTGGCGGCCCAATGCACATGGCCGCCCAGCCGCTCGACGTTGTCGGCGAGCTGCTCCAGGTAGACGTCCAGCTTCTGAAGCGTCGCCTCCTTGATTTGTCGAGCCCGCTCTCGCAAGGTCTCGCCCAGGGGGAAGACCTCGAAGGACTCGCGTCGGAGCTTCATGAAGCGAGTCGTGGCGATGTCGAGGGCTTCCTGGAGGAAATGATCCTGGAGAGCCCGATGCGCCCGGTCTACGAACGGCGTCCCGACCTCGCTCATCTCTTTCACTCGGAGGAGGGCTCCGCCCGCCCTCAGTTTCACTGGCCGTCCTTCGCCGCGAGAATTTCCGCCAGGTGCATCGCTCTCACACGAGAGCCCGCGCGGGAGAGGCCTCCGCCCATCTGCATGAGACACCCCGCATCACAGGCCACGAGGCAGTCCGCGCCGGTTGCCTCTATGTTCTGGATCTTTTGCTTGAGAATGGCGGCGGACACTTCAGGAAGCCGGACCGAGAAGCTCCCGCCGAAGCCGCAGCACTGATCGGCCCCAGGCAGCTCGACCAGCTCCACGCCGGGGAGGCGCCGGAGCAGTGCTCGAGGCGACTCGAACTCGCCGAGGCCTCGCAGCAGGTGGCAGGAATCGTGATAGGTCACTTTGCCACGAAAGTCACCGGGGATGTCGAGAACACCCAGGACCTGAACGAGGAACTGAGAGAGCTCATAGGTCCGGGCCGCGAGGGCCTGGGCCTCATCTCTGAGAGC
>JBHIAB010000254.1:0-4529 GCA_046758385.1 Methylomirabilia bacterium
GTCCCCACGGGATCCAGGGGATCGGCGCCTCATTCGTGCCGGGAGTGCTGAACCGCGAGGTAATCGATGAGATCATCCAGGTGAGAGACGAGGATGCCATGGCTGCAACTAAGCGCCTGACCCGGGAAGAGGGGCTTCTGGTCGGGATCTCGGCCGGTGCGGCAATCGTTGCCGCGTGCCAGGTGGCTGAGCGGCTCAAGCCCGAGCAGGCAGTGGTCACGGTCCTGCCCGACACGGGAGAGCGCTACCTGAGCGTCGCGTTCTGACTAGGGGGGAGGTTCGGAATGGGGGCAGAGCCCCCTCCCCGAGTGCCAGAAGTGAGGTGAGCATCGATGTCTGTGCAGGTTTACATCCCTACACCGTTCCGGCAAGCCACCAACAACGTTGATCGAGTCCAGTGTGAAGCTCAGGACGTGGGTGAGCTTCTCGATCGGCTCGAGACCCAGTTCCTAGGGCTCAGAGGGCTGGTCCGGAACGAGCAGGGGGAAATCCATCACCACGTCAACGTCTATGTCAACAGTGAGGCCATCGACTCGCTTCGGGGGCTTGCCACTCCGCTGAAGGAGGGGGACGAAGTCGCGATCATTCCAGCCCTGGCCGGCGGGCGATGATCGTGACCCCCGAGGAGTACGCGCAAATCCGGAGCCAGGCCGAGGCCGAATATCCCCACGAGTGCTGCGGGGTGATTCTGGCGAGTGAGGGTTCAGCCTCGCGCCGGAGACTCGTCCCATGCCGGAACGTCCAGAATGAGCTGCATGCCAAGGATCCCGAGAGGCATCCGCGCGACGCCTGTGCGGCCTATTTCATTGCCTCCGAGGATCTCCTGAAAATTGGACGGCTCGAAGCCGAGGGCTTTCGGATCCGCACCGTCTACCACTCCCACATCGATGCGGGGGCGTACTTCTCTGACACCGACAAGCAGAATGCACGCCTGGGTGGCGAACCCCTGTACCCGGATGCCACCTACCTCGTGGTCTCCGTGGCCGAGGGCCGCGTGGCCGATGCTGGGGCTTTTCGCTGGGACCCTTCGGTGAGAGATTTCCGTCCCGTGCCGCTTGACAAGCCGTGAGTACACCGACCTCGGAGGCGCTCTTCTCCCGCGCCCAGGCCCTGATCCCCGGCGGGGTCAACAGTCCCGTGCGCGCCTTCCGGGCCGTGGGCGGCACGCCGTTCTTCGTCGGCCGGGCCCAGGGAGCCAGGATTTGGGATGTCGAGGGACGGGCCTACCTGGACTTCCTGGGTTCCTGGGGCCCCCTCATCCTGGGTCATGCCGCTCCCCAGGTTGTTGAGGCCGTAGCTGAGGCTCTGCACCGGGGGACGAGCTACGGCGCCCCGACTCCCCAGGAGGTCGAGCTGGCGGAGGCGATCACAACGGCATTTCCCTCGATGGAGATGGTCAGGCTGGTAAACTCCGGGACCGAGGCGGCGATGAGTGCCATCCGCCTGGCGCGGGGCGCGACGGGTCGAGACGCCATCATCAAGTTCGAGGGCTGCTACCACGGCCACGCCGATAGCCTTCTGGTCAAGGCAGGGTCCGGTGGGGCCACGTTTTCGATCCCTGACAGCCTGGGCGTGCCGTCCGCGCTTGCGGCCCTGACGGTCACCGTCTCGTTCAATGATCTGGCCGCAGTCGAGCGCACGATGCAGGCCCGTGGAGCGGAAGTGGCGGCCATCATTGTGGAGCCTTTGGCCGGCAACATGGGCGCAGCGCCTCCGTCCCCTGGGTTCCTCGAGGGCCTCAGGGCGCTCTGCGACCGCCACGGCGCGCTTCTGATCTTCGACGAGGTGATCACCGGGTTCCGCATCGCCCGCGGTGGGGCCCAGGCCCTCTACGGTGTGCGGCCGGATCTGACCTGCCTCGGGAAAATCATCGGGGGAGGACTTCCCATAGGCGCTTACGGCGGTCGGGGCGACCTCATGGCCCACGTGGCACCCCTGGGCGGCGTCTACCAGGCTGGAACCTTGTCCGGGAACCCGCTGGCCGTGTCTGCGGGGCTTGCCACGCTCAAGGCGCTCGAGGAGCCCGCGGTCTATCGGCGGCTTGACGCCATGGGACGTCAGCTCGAGGAAGGGCTAGAGGCGGCGGCGCGGAAGGTTGGCGTTCCCCTGACCGTGAACCGCGTCGGCTCCATGCTCACTCCATTCTTCACTTCCTCAGCTGTGACCGATTTCACCTCCGCCAAGCGCTCGGACACCCGGCGCTACGCCGCGTTCTTCCACTCCATGCTCAAGCAGGGTGTGTTCCTCCCCGCCTCTCAGTTCGAAGTGGCCTTCGTTTCCCTGGCGCACTCCGAGGGCGACATCGAAGTGGCCTGCCGCGCCGCCGCCGACGCTCTGACAGCCAGCGCCTCGTAACGCAGCAGATCCCGCTTGCCACCCACTGAATTTTGTTGACTTCGGCTCGAAGCTGGTGATAAAAGTCACAAGGTTTTACCTCGAGAGAGGGGTTCCGGTTTTCTTCACGGGTGCTCCTTCTCGTTCTTGGCGGTTCGACGTTTCCCGTTACCCAAGATCTCGTTGGCCGAGGAGCGTGTGACGGAGGGATGTGGACGAAGGCGGGCGTCGGGATTATCGGCCTGACACTTCTCGCTATTCTTCTCTTCCTGGCCTTCTCGCCGGGGAAGTTCCCACGGGCCGGCGTGGCCGGTCCCGTCCAGCCCATTGCCTTCAGCCACAAAATCCACGCCGGTCAGTACAAGATCGATTGCCAGTATTGTCACGCCGATGCGCGCCGCTCGGAATATGCAGGGATCCCATCAGTGATGCGCTGCATGGGCTGCCACAAGATCACCGCCGCGGATCGGCCGGAGATCAAGAAGCTAGCCGAGTACAACGCGAAACAGGAGCCCATCCCTTGGGTCCGGATCTACAAAGTCCCCGAGCTGGCTTACTTCCCTCACAAACCCCACATCCGGGCCAAGGTAGAGTGTAAGACCTGCCACGGCGCCGTGGAGACCATGGACCGGATCGGGGCGAAGACTGGTCAGAATCTCCCCAATGACCTCCTGAACCTCGTCGGACTGGCGCGGACAGCAACCCCGTTGACCATGGGATGGTGCCTCGAGTGCCACGTCGCTAAGGAGGCGTCGGTGGAATGCACCAGCTGCCACCACTGATGATGGATCGGAGAAGGTTCCTCAAGGTCGTTGCCTCGAGCACCGCGGCAGCCGCGGCCGCGGGGTGTGGGCGATCCACAGAGCAGCTGCTTCCTTACGTGATCCCGCCGGAGAACCTCGTCCCCGGCGTGGCCTCCTGGTTCTCCACGGTCTGCCGCGAATGCCCGGCCGGGTGCGGGGTCATCGCGCGCAACCGCGACGGACGCGTGGTCAAGCTGGAGGGGAACCCCGACCATCCCATCAACCAGGGCACCCTCTGCATCCGCGGTCAGGCGGGCCTCCAGGGCCTCTACAACCCCGACCGAATTCGCGGTCCGCTCCGCCGAGATGAGGCGGGAACCCTCCAGCCGATCCCGTGGGAGGAAGCCGAAGGGCTGCTCGCCGAGAGAATTTCCGCCCTTGTGGGGAGACAGCAGGGGAGCAGGGTGGCCTTCCTCTCCCAGCTCGAGACCGGGAGCCTCGGCCAGCTCATGGATCAGTGGGTTCAATCCCTCGGTCTCAGGGAACGGGTCACCTACGAGCCCTTCGCCTACGAGGCTGTCCGAACCGCCAACCGCCTGACCTTCAAGCGGGATGCGATTCCTGAGTACGGGTTTGACCAAGCCAGAGTCGTCCTCTCCTTTGGGGCTGACTTTCTGGAAACCTGGCTCTCCCCGGTCGCGTACTCGGGCGCCTTCGCGCGGATGCACGCCCTCAGACAGGGCAAGGCCGGCACCTTTATCCACGTTGAATCGCGTCAGTCATTGACCGCCGCCAATGCCGATGAGTGGGTCAAGAACGCGCCGGGGACCGAGGGGAACCTAGCTCTTGCCATCCTCCGGGTGATCCTCGATGAGGGGCTCGTCGCTGCCGGCGTGGACGCCGCGGCGCTCGTGGAGGCGGTCAAGGGCGTAAAGCTCGACGCGGTCGCCACTGAGTCCGGAGTTGCCGTCGAGACGATCAAGCACCTGGCCCAGAGCTTTGCCAAGGCTCGCCCGAGCCTCGCTGTCGGCGGAGGGGTCGCGGTCAGTGCGCGCAATGCGACGCAAACGCAGCTCGCGATCAACCTGCTGAACTATGCCGTGGGGAACATCGGGGAAACCGTTCGCTTTGGGCCCGACTCCGCGTTCGGGAAGGCCAATCCCTACCGCGACGTCCTCGCCTTGACCCGGGCGATGGCTCGGGGTGAGGTGGAGGTTCTCCTTCTGGCGCACGTGAATCCCCTCTTCATGCTCCCCGCCAAGGCCGGCTTCGCCGAGGCCCTGAGCAAGGTTCCCTTCGTTGTCAGCTTCGCCAACCAGCTGGATGAGACGACGGCCCTGGCCCATCTGGTGCTGCCGGACCCGCATTGGCTGGAGGCGTGGGGCGACTTCTCCCCCCGGGAAGGCGTGTACGGGCTCATCCAGCCGGCCATGGCGACGGTGCCGGACTACG
>JBHIAB010000255.1:0-4523 GCA_046758385.1 Methylomirabilia bacterium
TGGGCGTGATGACGTTCTTCTTCCTCCGCTCCTTCGAGTTCTCCCGGCTGGTGATTCTCTACTTCTGGGTGCTTTCGGTGGTGTCCGTGAGCCTCTCCCGCGCCGTCTTTCGGGAGGGGCTCCGCGTCGCGCGCCGCCACGGTTACAACCTCCGCAACGCCCTCGTGGTAGGTTCCGGCGAGCTTGCCCGACGGGTGGCGGAGCGGCTCCGGCAGCGCCCGGATGTGGGGATTCAAGTCGTGGGAATGATCGGGGACGAGAAGGACTGGATCGACCCGGCCACCAAGCGGCTCGGGGGCTACGGGGATCTCCAGAGTGTCATGGAGCAGATTAGCGTGGATCACGTGATCCTGGCGCTTCCGCACGAGGACTACGCGCGAGTGCCGATGGTCATTGAGGAGATCGGCGATAGCCCGGTGACGATTCATTTCGTCCCGGACTTTCTCCGCTTCGCCAGCCTCCGGGCAGGGATCGAGGAATTCGAGGGGCTTCCGTTTCTTCACCTCCGTGAATCTCCCCTCTACGGGTGGAGTTGGATTGCCAAGCGCGCGCTTGATCTTGGGATCGGGGGATTGGCGTTTGTCCTGACCGCCCCCCTGATGTTGCTGATTGCCCTGGCCATCCGTCTCACCTCCGGTGCTCCCGTGCTTTTCCGGCAGGAGCGAATGGGGCTCGACGGGCAGCGCTTCTCGATGCTCAAGTTCCGGACGATGGCCGCTGATGCCGAGGCCGACACGGGCCCGGTGTGGGCTCAGCCCGGCGACCTGCGGCGGACTCGGCCCGGCGCGTTTCTCCGTGCGTGGAGTCTCGACGAGCTGCCGCAGCTTTGGAATGTGCTGAAAGGCGAGATGAGCCTCGTGGGACCCCGGCCGGAGCGACCGGTGTTCGTCGAGGAGTTCCGCCGGAGGGTGCCGGGGTACATGCTCCGGCACAAGGTCAAGTCCGGGATGACGGGCTGGGCTCAAGTCAACGGCTGGCGGGGAAACACCTCTGTCGAGAAGCGGATCGAGTACGACCTCCACTATATCGAACGCTGGTCACTCAGCTTCGACCTCAAGATCCTCTGGCTCACGTTCTGTCGCGGCTTTCGCTGGAACGCTTATTAGTGGCCTGCCTCCGCCTTCACCGGCTGTACACCCAGACGGCTTCGCGCGTCACTGTGTGATAAAACCGCCCCCCTCGGTCCAGGCGGTCCCATTCGTCCTTTGTATACACGAGCAGCTCTGCGGGCACAGGGAGCTCTGTCGTATCCCACCGCGTCGCTCGTCTCTCAAACGGCTCCTCGGAGCGTTCGACGATAATCATGAGGTCGAGGTCGCTTCCTAGCGTTGCCCGCCTATTGTGGCGTCGAAGATTCGTCCGGCGGCCTGGGATGGTCGGATTCTTGGTCTGCGCCTCTGGTCTCGTCCTGGTGGCTGCCGCAGGGGCCGTGCCGGTCAGGGAAACGCCGGCTCAGCTCCTCCAGCATCGCGGGATGCCGATGGCGCTCGCCACGATAGCCCTGGGGGTGGCTGCCCTCTGGCGTTTCTCAACTTCTGGCGAGCACGGGAGGGAATCCGTAGGTCCCGGTGAATTCCGCCGGCGGTGGATGCTGGTAGCGCTTTTCGTGGGCGTCATCTATCTGACGCTCCCGTTCGGCGCTCAGGTCGTGGGCGCCGTCGTCGACAGCGTCGGGTCGCCGGCGTTTCGGCGAGCGGTCAACACCCTCGGGGGCCTGGTGGGACTCGCTTGCGTGGGTCTGCTGCTGCGGCGAGGGACCCCGGCACGCGCGTATCCGATCTTCGCGGGCCTGCTGCTGCTCTATGGGTACTATTTCTGGGTGCTTGAGGTCACGGTCAAGCGGATACACTTCCTCGAGTACTCGGTTCTCAGTGTCCTCGGTGAGCGGGCCCTCCGACCCCTCAGCACACCGCCTCGCCGGTATCTCTGGATAGTGCTCCTTTCCGTAGGAGCGGGGGCCGTTGAGGAAGGGATCGCGGTGTTTCTGCCCCAGCGCTTCGGTGCCGTCTCGGATGTGCTGTTCGACACGGCGGCCGGCACACTCGGGGCGCTCTTCGTGAGGTTCGTGCTCAGGGCTGGCTAATATGCAGCCGCCGCGCACCAGGACCGGTTCCACAGCGTTCACGAACGCCAGGTGGGAAGCGATCCGGGCAGCTCATGGATGATCATGTGCGCGGACGCGTCGAATGGCATCCCCGCCTGGCTGCAACTGGACTCCGTGTGAGGAGGACTTGGTCCAGGAAGGCCCGTGCTGAGCCCAGGAGCTGGGGCGTGGTATCGTGAGGCAGAACGGAAAGGGGGTGTGAGGGCCACCCAGGCCCGATCGCCTGCTGAGCTTATGGGGATTACTTATACAGAAGGGATGGTCCGCGGCCCAGGGGGAAAGCAACAGAGCGTCCGCTTCCTCATCGAGAGTGGCGCCACTTATTCTTTGCTCCCTGGGGGCACGTGGGAGGCCATCGAGCTTCTACCGAAGCGAGAGTTCGACTTTGCGCTGGCCGATGGCACGGTGGTGCGGCGGCGGGTCTCGGAATGCTACATGGTTTTGCCCCAGGGGGAGGGCCATACGCCGGTGATCCTGGGCGAGCCCGGCGATGAGGAGGCCCTCCTGGGTGTGGTGACGTTGGAGATCCTGGGGCTCGTGTTTAACCCGTTTAACAGGACCCTTCAGCCCATGCGAATGCTCCTCATTTGATATCACCATGGGACCTATTGTCACGTCATCTCCGTAGGTGGCCAGGACGGCTGCCGGCCTGAGTTTGGCCGTGCGCTGTTCGTCAACCGCCTCCTACGCCATCCCAGGCAGCTTGGCGGTGTGTGGGAGGAGACACAGCGCTGAGAAAGGTGAAGTTCCCGGAAGCAGAGGGTGGCGCGGGGACTGAACGGGAGTGTATCTTTTCTTGGACCTCGACGGTGGCAATGGCCGGAGCTAGAATTTCTGGCGACGCGTCCTCTCGCTGGTGCGGAAGCCGTTCGATTGTGGACCTTGTGTGCTTCGAGAAAAGGCCAGGCTCGGGCAGGATCCACTCCTGGACCTGGTAGGACAGGGGGGCCCGTGGGCCGGGTGTCCTCGGCGAGAGCGCCTACAGACCGAAAGACGGACGAGGTGACTGATGGACCGTGAGTTGAGAGAATTTCTTGATCAGAAGTTCACCGCGGTGGACCAGCGCCTTGAGGCGACCGACACGCGCCTGGCAGAGCTGCACGCCTACGTGGATCGGGGATTTCATGCGACTGACGCCCGGCTGGACGGCCTCCGGACCTACGTGGATGAGACCGCTCGGGAAACTCGGCGCCACTTCGAGGTCGTCGCCGAGGGACTGCGGGGCGAGATCCGACTGATCGCCGAGGGGGTGATCGCCCTTGACGAGAAGATGGACCGCCGGTTTAAGGAGGCCGAGCAGACCCACCGGGAGATCCTTGCGGCGATCAAGTTCTCGTATGCCGAGCTGGACCGCCGGCTCCGAATGCTCGAAGACGACGTGCTGCTTCTCAAAGAGCGAGTGGAGCGGCTTGAGGCACGGCGATCGTGAACAGAGTGTCCGTCTTGTCATCGACAGTGGTGCCAGCCTATGCGGATGCTTCTCATCTGGCCGGGCCATCGGGCACGAAGATATCGGGGAAAAACTTGATGCGATTTCGGAGAGAGTGAGCGACTTCTTGGCGTCCCGCTAAATCTGAGTACGAATCCCACGTCATCTACGAGCACTTTGCCACCGCGGCATGTTCGACAACTTTCTTGGCTCGTTGGTGGGTCGAGTGGAGTGCGAGCAGCTTGTTTGCACGGCGCCGTCTCGGATGTCATCTTCGACGTCGCTGCAGGGACTCTGGGGGTGCTCTTCGTGAAGTTCGTTCTCCGGGCTCGCTGACATGCGCGACCTGCGGTCTGCTCTTCTGGCGTTCCTGGTCGGCCTCGGGGCCTCACAGGCGGCCGAAGCCGGGGCGGGTCCCGGCCGGGTCGAGCGCCCGAGTGTCCTCTTTATCACCATCGATAGCCTCAGGCCTGATCACCTGAGCGCCTATGGCTACCCGAGGCCCACGAGCCCGACCCTCGAGCGGCTGGCGCGTCGCGGGGTGCGCTTCACGCAGGTTATCAACCAGGCCTCCTGGACCTCCGCAGCGCTGGTTTCGACCCTCACGAGCCTCTACCCGACGGTGCACGGAATCGACGACCGGGGGAAGACCTTGGCGCCCGGCGTGGAGACCCCGCTGCTCCGGCTGCGCCAGGCGGGGTATGCGGTGCCCGCCCTTTCCTTTCTGATCGCGCTCCCGGAGTTTGAGCGCATCGGCTTCGAGCCGGCGACCGAGCGGGATCCCGAGCGGTGGCTCGAGGCTAACGCGGGGCGGCAGTTCTTTCTGTGGCTCCACTACGAGGGGCCGCACCTGCCCTACAACCCTCCCGCTCCTTACGACCGGATGTTCGCCCCGGGCCGGCAGCCCTTCCCTTCGGCCGTCCTTGAGCGTGTCAAGCCCTTTCTCCGAGAGCCGATAATTCGGAGGGGCGAGGTGACCCTTGGCTCCGA